>NZ_JBICUZ010000003.1:406681-627921 GCF_043198675.1 Streptomyces sp. NPDC048734
CCGTGGGGGGCGCGGGTTGGGTGGCCCGCGCGGGGCCCCCCCCCCCCCCGGGGGGGGCGGCGGGGGGTCGCGGGAAATGGGTTGGGGCCCCGGAACCGACGTCGGTTCCGGGCCACTTCCGTCACACCGTCTACTTCGGCTGCGGCTTGCGCACCGTCAGGTGCAGCTCACGCAGCCGGGCCTCCTCCAGCTCCGTCGGCGCGCCCATCATCAGGTCCTGGGCGTTGCCGTTGAGCGGGAAGGCGATCGTCTCGCGGATGTTCGGCTCGTCCGCGAGCAGCATGACGATGCGGTCGACACCGGGGGCGATGCCACCGTGCGGCGGGGCGCCGAAGCGGAAGGCGCGCAGCATGCCGGCGAACTTCTCCTCGACGGTCTCCCGGTCGTAGCCGGCGATCTCGAAGGCCTTGAGCATGATCTCGGGCTCGTGGTTGCGGATCGCGCCGGAGGACAGTTCGACGCCGTTGCAGACGATGTCGTACTGCCAGCCCAGGATGTCCAGCGGGTCCTGGGTCTCCAGGGCCTCCAGGCCGCCCTGCGGCATCGAGAAGGGGTTGTGCGAGAAGTCGATCGCGCCGGTGTCCTCGTCCTTCTCGTACATCGGGAAGTCGACGATCCAGCAGAAGCGGAAGACGTTCTCCTCGAAGTGCCCGGCCCGCTTGGCGGCCTCGACCCGCACGGCGCCCATGATCTTGGAGACCTCGTCGAACTCGCCCGCCCCGAAGAACACGGCGTGCCCGGCGGCCAGGGAGAGCCGCTTGGTCAGCTCGGCCACGTCGTCCTCGGTGAGGAACTTCGCGATCGGGCCCGTCAGCGAGCCGTCCTCCGTGACGCGCACCCAGGCCAGGCCCTTGGCGCCCAGCGTGACGGCGTAGTCGCCGAGCTGGTCGAAGAACTTGCGGGGCTGCGCCGCGACGTCCGGCACCGGCAGGGCGCGCACGTGCTTGCCGGCGAAGGCCTTGAACTCGGAGCCCTCGAAGATGTCGGTGATGTCCACCAGCTCCAGCTGGGCCCGCAGGTCCGGCTTGTCCGAGCCGTACTTCAGCATCGCCTCACGGAAGGGGATGCGCGGGAACGGGGACGTCACGTGCCGGCCGTTGCCGAATTCCTCGAACAGCTCCGTCATGAGCTTCTCGATCGGCCGGAAGACGTCCTCCTGCTCGACGAAGGACATCTCCACGTCGAGCTGGTAGAACTCGCCCGGCGAACGGTCCGCGCGGGCGTCCTCGTCCCGGAAGCAGGGCGCGATCTGGAAGTACCGGTCGAAACCGGAGATCATCAGCAGCTGCTTGAACTGCTGCGGGGCCTGCGGGAGGGCGTAGAACCTGCCCGGGTTCAGGCGGGAGGGGACGACGAAGTCACGGGCGCCCTCGGGCGAGGTCGCGGACAGGATCGGCGTCGCCATCTCGTTGAAGCCCAGCGCCGTCATCTTGTGACGGATCGCCGAGATGACGGCCGTACGCAGCATGATGTTGCGGTGCATGCGCTCGCGGCGCAGGTCGAGGAAGCGGTACTCCAGGCGCCGCTCCTCGTTGACCCCGTCCTCGGTGTTGATCGTGAAGGGCAGCGGCTGGGCCGCGCCGAGCAGCTCGACCTCGCCGACCTCGACCTCGACCTCACCGGTGGGCAGGTCCGCGTTGACGTTCTCGGCGCCGCGGGAGACGACCTCGCCGTCGATGCGGACCGTCGACTCCTTGGTCAGCTTGTCGAGGGCCTCGTACGCGGGCGTGCCCGGTCGGGCGACGAGCTGCGTGATGCCGTAGTGATCGCGCAGATCGATGAAGAGGATGCCGCCCAGGTCGCGCCGATTGTGCAGCCAGCCGCTCAGCCGGACGTCGGTGCCGACGTCAGAGGCGCGGAGCTCGCCGCAGGTGTGGGACCTGTACCGATGCATCGTCGTTCATCCAGTCTTCGCGGATCGGGGGCATGTTTCACGTGAAACAACCCCCAGGGTACCGGGCGCCCCATGATCGGCTCCCACCATTACGGGCCCGGCGATCAGTGGCAATCCTCGATCGCATGTTCTTAAAGTGGGGCAATGCGCACTGGCGAGCCTCTGCCCGCCGTGGGGGAGGTCCTGGTTTCCCTCGCGACCGGTCTGTGGCACTGGGACACCGCCACCGGACTGGTCACGGTCGATGCCGAGGCGGCCCGGCTGCTCGGGCTGGCCTCCGAGGGCACCGTCCTCACGGAGGCCCAGGCCAGGGCCCGGCTGCACCCCGTCGACTGGAACGAGATCACCGGCGTGGTCCAGCTGGCCGTCGCCGAGGGCACCCTCGCCGAGGTCCGCATCCGGATCATGGACGAACGCGGGCGGATCGTCCGGGTCGTCCGCAGCCGCTCCAAGCCGTCCTTCGACCCGGCCAAGAAGGCGTACGAGCTGATCGGCACCCTCCAGGAGGTCACCGAGCCCTCGCCGGGCACCCCGGCGGGCCGCAGCGCGGTCACCGGTGACTGGCGGCGCTCCCGCGAGGCGTTCCTGCTGGACGCGGGCCGGGCGCTGGCGGAGGCCCGGTCCACGGAAGAGGTGCTGCGGGTCGCGGCCGGTCTGTCGATGCCGGGTTTCTCCCCGGACGGGCTCGCCGTGTTCGGCGTGGAGGCCGACCGCCTGACGATCATCGGGCACCACGGGCAGCGGGACAGCGACCAGGCCCCCTTCACCCAGATGTCGCTCCAGACGGACTATCCGGCGGCGGAGGTCGTCCGCACCGGCAAGGCCGTCTACGTCTCCTCGCCCGAGCAGTACAAGTCCCGCTACCCCCTCACCTGGCCCCTCGCCGCGCAGTTCGGCCACCATTCCTGGGCGTACCTGCCGCTGACGGTGGCCGGGCGCACCATGGGCGCCTGGCTGGCCGCCTTCGCCTACCCCGTCGCGTTCACCCCCGACGAACGGTCGGTGCTCACCACCGTGGCCCGCATGCTCGCCCAGGCCCTCACCCGGGCCGGGGCCGCCGAGACCCAGCGGGAGCTGACGGACGGGCTGCAGCGCTCCATGCTGCCCAGCCTCGGCACCGAGATCCCCGGCATGACCCTCGCCGCCCGCTACATACCGACCGGCGGCGGCCTCCAGGTCGGCGGCGACTGGTACGACCTGATCCCGCTGCCCAGCAAACGGTTCGCGCTGGTCATCGGGGACGTACAGGGCCACGACGTGCGGGCGGCGAGCCTCATGGGCCAGCTCCGCATCGCCCTGCGGGCCTACGCGGCCGAGGGCCACGGCCCCGACGCCGTCCTCTCCCGCGCCTCCCGCTTCCTCTACGGCCTCACCCGCACCGACGACACCGACTTCCTCTCCGACCTGCGCTTCGCGACCTGCCTCTACATCGAGGTCGACCCCGTCACCGGCGTGCTGACCACCGCCCGCGCCGGGCACCTGGACCCGGCGATCCGACTGGCCGACGGCACCGTCATGGTGCGCCCCACGGCCGGCGGGCTGCCCCTCGGCATCGACCCGGACTCCGACTACCCCACCACCCGTCTCGGCCTGGAGCCCGGCGAGGCGCTCATGCTGTGCACCGACGGGCTGCTGGAGACCGGCGGACACGACCTCGACACCGGCTGGCGGCGCGTCCGGAAGACCCTGGAGACACACGGGGGCGGCCTGGAGGAACTGGCGGACGCGCTGGTGCAGGCGGTGCACGGGCCGTCGTCGCACCACACCACCGGTCCGCTGGCCGACCGTCGCGAGGACGACATCGCCCTCCTGCTCGTCTGCCGCCGGGGCAGCGCGGGCTGCGGCGGTCCGAGCGCCGCCGCACCGGTCCGCCCGGCCCTGCGGCGCTCCATGCTGACGATCGCCCAGGCCGAACCCGAGCGGATCGCCGAGGCCCGCGGGCAACTGCGCGACCTGCTGCACGACTGGCCCAGCGACGACCAGGTCGACTCGGCCGTCCTCCTCGTCTCCGAGATGCTGACGAACGTCCTCGTGCACACCGACGACGACGCGCTGCTGGTGGCGGAGGTGGCCGGCGACCCCGGCGGACGCCGGATGCGGATCGAGGTCACCGACACCAGCGACTCCCTGCCCCACAAGCGCCGCCCCGGCGAGCTGGCCTCGTCCGGCCGCGGCCTGGTCCTGACCGAACTGCTCGCCGACGCGTGGGGGGTGTCCCCGCGCGGCGAGGGCAAGACCATCTGGTTCGAGCTCTACGAGCCGGCGGCAGGCGGTGCGGACGGCGTGGACGGGGAGTCCGGCGACGGCGGCGCCGCGGGACCCCCCGGCGAGGCCCCCGGGGAGCCGGGGTCGGCGTAACGCTGCCGCAGCTCGTACAGCACCCCGAAGGCCGCCGCCGTCAGCGGCACGGCGAGCAGCATGCCGAGGACCCCGGCGACCGACGCCCCCGCGGTGATCGTGATCATCACCACCGCCGGATGCATCTGCACGGTCCGGCTCTGGATCATCGGCTGCAGCACGTGCCCCTCCAGCACCTGCACGGCGAGCACCACCCCGAGCGCCCACAGCGCGATGACGAACCCCCGGTCGGCGAGTGCGACCAGCACGGCGACGGCCCCCGAGAGGAACGCGCCGAGATAGGGGACGTACGCGCCGACGAAGACGAGCGCCCCCAGCCCGACCGCGCCGGGCACGTCGAGGACGAGCAGCCCGACGGTGATGCACACGGCGTCGATGAACGCGATCAGCGAGGTCCCCCGCATGAACCCCTCGACGGCCTGGAAGGCCCGCCGCGCCATCGCCTCCAGGCCGCCCGCGGTGCCGCCCGGGGCGGCCGCTCGCAGCGCTGCCACGGCCCGGTCGGAGTCCCGCAGGAAGAAGAAGACGAGCAGCAGCGCCAGTACGGCCATGGCGAGGCTCTCGCCCACCACGCTCACCCCGCTGATCACCCCGGAGGCGGCCGTCCCGCCGAACTTCGTCGCCAGCTCCCGGGCGTTGGAGGCGATGTCGTCGAGCGAGGTCCCGGCGGCCCCGAAGTGCTCGGCGATCCCCCGCGCCGCGTCCTTCAGCGAGGCGACGATCTGGTCCCCGCTGTCCGCGAGCGCGGCGACGACGATGTAGACGGCCCCTCCCACCACGGCCAGAACCGCCAGGCACGTGACCCCCGCGGCCACCGACCGGTTCACCCCCGCCCCGACCAGCCGCCGGTGGAACGGCCCCAGCAACGCCGTCCCCAGCAACGCCAGCAGCACCGGCACGACCGCCGTGCGGAACTCGGCGCACAGCCGGATCCCGACGTACACGACCCCCGAGGCCAGCAGGATCACCACACACCAGGCGGCGAGACGGCGAACGGGGGCGGGAAGCGACGACAGCACGCGTCCAGCCGACCACGCGCTCCGCGGGCTGTCCTGCGCGGACGGACCGGACGGGTGAGCGACGCCTCGTCATGCGGTCGTGCCCACCGCACAGAATCGACACATGAGCACACAAAGGAGTGAACTTACCCATTCTGCGGATGAGTTACACCTCCCTCTCTCTACCGTTCGAGACGGAGGTGATGCTCGATGCACGAGCAGAACGACATGCCGTCCACCGAGGCGACGGCACGACAGGACGCGATCGACATCAACGACTTCGTGTTCGCGGCGACGGGGGCGCGGGTACGGAGGCTGACGACGCCGGACGGGGAGCACTGGTTCGTGGCGGCGGACCTGGCCACGGAGCTGGGGTACGCCAACACGCGGCAGGCGCTCGCCTGGCATGTTGCGCAAGATCGGCAAACCACCCTCAACGATCTTGCCCGAAGCGTCTATGGAGTAGACACCTCAAGCAAGATTGCAGGTCACGGGCTCAAGAAGTCCATGAAGATGGTGAACCTGCACGGTCTCGTCGCCCTCGTCAACGGCTGCACCAAACCCGAGTCCCAGCCCTTCAAGACCTGGGTCTCCGAGGTCATCGCCACCATCCAGCGCGACGGCTCCTACTCCCTGGAACCGGCGGCCGTGCAGCCCGCTCCCACCGGCGGCACGGCCTACGCCATGCCCCAGCAGGTCGCCGACGCGATCGTGCGGCTGGAGACGCGCAACATCCAGGCCGACGAGATGCTGGCGGCCGCCCAGGCGCAGCACACCGAACTCCTGGGAGAGATCAGCCGCAGCCAGCAGGCGATCGCCCGTAGCCAACAGGCGATCGCCCGCAGTCAGACCGCGCTCGTGCGCAGTCAGGACCAGATCGCCGAGGCGCTCCAGGAGATCGCGCACGTCCTCAGGGGAAGCCGCCCCGAGCCGAAACTGACGCCGCAGCAGCTCCTCGCCTCCTGGAAGGCCGAGAACCTCGTCTTCACCGAGGACGTCCACGCGGTGGCGGCCTGCCTGGCGCCCGCGCTCGTCCGGGGCGAGGCGGGCTACCGCATGGAGGAGATCGCCGCGCGCACGGGGCTGTCCACCGCTCGCGTCCACGACTGCCTGCGCACGCTGCTCAAGCGCGGCTGCATGCGGCAGACGGGCTGCACCACGGACGGGGCGCCCGTCTACGTGCTGCCGTAGAAGCATCCCGACGACGACGGGCCCGAAGCCGCAAAACGAAGTTGCGGCTTCGGGCCCTCTCGTACGTTAGCGGCTTCTTCAGGCCTGCGGGCCACTCTCCGACATCCCGTGCACCGCCGGGACCGTGCCCAGGCGCCCCTTCTGGAAGTCCTCGAACGCCTGCTGGAGTTCGTCGCGGGTGTTCATGACGAACGGGCCGTAGTGGGCCATCGGCTCGCGGATCGGCTGCCCGCCGAGGAGGACGACCTCCAGGTCCGGGGTGTGGGAGTCCTGCTTCTCGTCCGCACGGACGGTCAGCGAACCGCCGGCACCGAAGACCGCGGTCTGGCCCAGGTGGACCGGACGGCGCTCCGCACCGACCGTGCCCCGGCCCGCCATGACGTAGGCGAGGCCGTTGAAGTCCTCGCGCCAGGGCAGGGTGATCTCCGCACCCGGCGCCAGCGTCGCGTGGACCATGGTGATCGGGGTGTGGGTGATGCCGGGCCCGGCGTGGCCGTCCAGCTCACCGGCGATGACCCGCAGGAGGGCGCCGCCGTCGGGGGAGGTGAGCAGCTGGACGCTGCCGCCGCGGATGTCCTGGTAGCGCGGGGCCATCATCTTGTCCTTGGCCGGGAGGTTCACCCACAGCTGGAGGCCGTGGAAGAGGCCGCCGGACATCACCAGGGACTCCGGCGGGGCCTCGATGTGGAGCAGGCCGGAACCGGCCGTCATCCACTGGGTGTCGCCGTTGGTGATGGTGCCGCCGCCGCCCTGGCTGTCCTGGTGGTCGAAGATCCCGTCGATGATGTAGGTGACGGTCTCGAAGCCGCGGTGCGGGTGCCACGGGGTGCCCTTCGGCTCTCCCGGCGCGTACTCCACCTCGCCCATCTGGTCCATCATGATGAACGGGTCGAGGTGACGGTAGTTGATCCCCGCGAAGGCCCGGCGCACCGGGAAGCCCTCGCCCTCGAACCCGCTGGGCGCGGTGGTGACGGTGAGCACGGGACGTGCCACGGCGTCGGCCTGCGCGGTCACACGGGGCAGGGTCAGCGGGTTCTCGACGGTCACTGCAGGCATGTCCGTACCTCCTTGGGCGGTGTACGTCCGAGTTTAGTTGAGCGTTGAACTTTCTACCACCCAGAACGACGAGAGCCCGGAGGACATTCCCTCCGGGCCCGTGCCATCTGGGCGGTCGACGTCCGCCGCCGGGGGGGCAGGGTCACCCCCGCCTCCGGCCGGACGGTGAGCCGTCAGCCGTGCGGTCAGCCGTACATCCGGCGCATCGCGAAGTCGACCATCTGCTCGACGGCCTTCGCGTCGAAGACCATCCGGTGCTCGCCCTCCATGTCGAGGACGAAGCCGTAGCCGGTGGGCAGCAGGTCGAGCACCTCGGCACCGGTGATGACGAAGTACTTCGACTCCTTGCCCGCGTACCGGCGCAGCTCCTTGAGCGTGGTGAACATCGGGATCACCGGCTGCTGGGTGTTGTGCAGGGCGAGGAACCCGGGGTTGTCGCCGCGCGGGCAGTAGACCTTCGAGGTGGCGAAGACCTGCTGGAAGTCCTCGGCGGCCAGCTGCCCGGTGGTGAAGGCCCGCACCGCGTCCGCGAGCGAGGGCGGGGACGGCTCGGGGTACAGAGGCGGCTGCTGGCCGTACCCGCCAGGCTGCTGCGGCTGGGCGTACTGCTGCTGCGCGGCGCCACCGTCCATGGGCTGGCCGTATCCATACATGGGCGCAAGCGTACCGAGCGGGGATCACGGCGTCCGTGGGTAGACCCTTCTCACACTCGGCCGAGCGGGGTTGCGTCTTATTACCGACGGGTAGCATCATCGGAGCTACTTGTCGGTACGTGAACTAGCGCGAGGATCAAGTGCCTCGCCGATCTCTCTCTACGGAGCGCAGTCGCCATGGGGCACTACAAGTCGAATCTCCGCGACATCGAGTTCAACCTCTTCGAAGTACTCGGGCGCGACAAGCTGTACGGCACCGCCCCCTTCGAGGACATGGACACCGAGACCGCGAAAAGCATCCTCGAGGAGCTGACCCGCCTCTCGGAGAACGAGCTGGCCGAGTCCTTCGCGGACGCCGACCGCAACCCGCCGGTCTTCGACCCGGAGACCAACACCGCGCCGGTCCCCGCGTCCTTCAGGAGGAGCTACCAGGCCTTCATGGACTCCGAGTACTGGCGCCTCGGCCTGCCCGAGGAGATCGGCGGCACCACCACGCCCCGCTCCCTGATCTGGGCCTACGCGGAGCTGATCCTCGGCGCCAACCCGGCCGTGTGGATGTACTCCTCGGGCCCCGCCTTCGCGGGCATCCTCTTCGAGGAGGGCAACGAGGTCCAGAAGCACATCGCGAAGATCGCCGTCGACAAGCAGTGGGGCTCCACCATGGTGCTCACCGAGCCGGACGCCGGCTCGGACGTCGGCGCCGGCCGCACCAAGGCGGTCCAGCAGGAGGACGGCTCCTGGCACATCGAGGGCGTGAAGCGCTTCATCACGTCCGGCGAGCACGACATGTCGGAGAACATCCTCCACTACGTGCTGGCCCGTCCCGAGGGCGCCGGTCCCGGCACCAAGGGCCTGTCCCTCTTCCTCGTCCCGAAGTACGAGTTCGACTTCGAGACCGGCGAGCTGGGCGAGCGCAACGGCGTGTACGCGACCAACGTCGAGCACAAGATGGGCCTGAAGGCCTCCAACACCTGCGAGATGACCTTCGGCGACCGGCACCCCGCCAAGGGCTGGCTGATCGGCGACAAGCACGACGGCATCCGGCAGATGTTCCGCATCATCGAGTTCGCCCGCATGATGGTCGGCACGAAGGCCATCTCCACGCTGTCCACGGGCTACCTGAACGCGCTGGAGTACGCCAAGGAGCGCGTCCAGGGTCCCGACCTCGCGAACTTCATGGACAAGGCCGCGCCCAAGGTCACCATCACCCACCACCCCGACGTGCGCCGCTCGCTGATCACGCAGAAGGCGTACGCGGAGGGCATGCGCGCCCTCGTCCTCTACACCGCCTCCATCCAGGACGCGATCGCCGTCAAGGAGGCGAACGGCGAGGACGCCAGGACCGAGCACGCGCTGAACGACCTGCTCCTGCCGATCGTCAAGGGCTACGGCTCCGAGAAGGGCTACGAGCAGCTCGCCCAGTCGCTCCAGACCTTCGGCGGCTCCGGGTTCCTCCAGGAGTACCCGATCGAGCAGTACATCCGCGACGCCAAGATCGACACCCTCTACGAGGGCACCACCGCGATCCAGGGCCAGGACTTCTTCTTCCGGAAGATCGTCCGCAACCAGGGCGCCGCGCTGAACTCCCTCGCCGAGGACATCAAGAAGTTCCTGGAGCTCGGCACGGGCGGCGAGGAGCTGGCGGGCGCCCGCGAGCACCTGGCCAAGGCCGCCGTCGAGCTGGAGGCCATCGTCGGCCTGATGCTGACCGACCTCGCGGCCACCGAGCAGGACGTCAAGAACATCTACAAGGTGGGCCTGAACACCACCCGCCTGCTGATGGCCTCCGGTGACGTCGTCGTGGGCTACCTGCTGCTCAAGGGTGCCGCGATCGCCGCCGAGAAGCTGGAGACGGCCTCCGCCAAGGACGTGCCCTTCTACACCGGCAAGATCGCCGCGGCGAAGTTCTTCGCGGCCAACGTCCTGCCGGGCGTCACCCTGGCCCGCAAGATCGCCACCGGCGTCGAGCTGGACCTGATGGAGCTGGACGAGGCCGCCTTCTAGACCCCGGCGCGCGTACCGGCACACGCCGGTACGCATGCCCGCGGGCACCGTCCGGACCGGCCCCCGTCCGCTTCGGCACGGTTGCCCGAACTCCACACCGTCCACACGAAGGCCCGCTCCCCATCACCGGGAGCGGGCTTTCGTACGTCGTTAAGGTGAACCCCATGAGCGAACCCTCCCGCTTCGACCGCGGCCACACCGACGACCTCATGACCTTCCTGACGGCGAGCCCCTCGCCGTACCACGCCGTGGCGACCGCCGCCGAACGGCTGGAGAAGGCAGGGTTCCGCCAGGTCGCCGAGACGGACGCCTGGGAAGGGACGAGTGGCGGAAAGTACGTGCTCCGCGGGGGCGCGATCGTGGCCTGGTACGTCCCCGAGGGCGCCGCGCCGCACACCCCCTTCCGGATCATCGGCGCACACACCGACTCGCCCAACCTCCGCGTCAAGCCGCTGCCCGACACCGGTGCGCACGGCTGGCGCCAGGTCGCCGTGGAGATCTACGGCGGGCCGCTGCTCAACTCCTGGCTCGACCGCGACCTGGGCCTGGCCGGCCGCCTCACCCTGCGCGACGGTTCGACCCGCCTGGTCGACATCGGCCGGCCGCTGCTGCGGGTGCCGCAGCTCGCCGTCCACCTCGACCGGGCGGTCAACACCGACGGCCTCAAGCTGGACAAGCAGCGGCACCTCCAGCCCGTCTGGGGCCTCGGCGGCGACGTGCGCGACGGCGACCTGATCGCCTTCCTGGAAGAGGAGTCCGGACTGGCCGCGGGCGAGGTCGCCGGCTGGGACCTGATGGTGCACTCCGTCGAACCGCCCGCCTACCTCGGCCGCGACGAGGAACTGCTGGCCGGCCCCCGCATGGACAACCTGCTGTCCGTGCACGCCGCCACGGCGGCCCTGGCGGCCGTCGCGACGAGCGGCGCGGACCTGCCGTACATCCCGGTGCTCGCCGCCTTCGACCACGAGGAGAACGGCTCGCAGTCGGACACCGGAGCGGACGGGCCGCTGCTGGGCACGGTGCTGGAGCGTTCGGTGTTCGCGCGCGGAGGGTCGTACGAGGACCGGGCGCGGGCCTTCGCGGGCACCGTCTGCCTGTCCTCGGACACCGGGCACGCGGTCCACCCCAACTACGCGGAGCGGCACGACCCGACGCACCACCCGCGCGTCAACGGCGGTCCGATCCTCAAGGTCAACGTCAACAACCGCTACGCCACGGACGGTTCGGGACGGGCCGTCTTCGCCGCCGCCTGCGAGAAGGCGGGCGTGCCGTTCCAGTCGTTCGTCTCCAACAACTCCATGCCGTGCGGCACCACCATCGGCCCCATCACCGCGGCCCGGCACGGCATCCGCACGGTCGACATCGGCGTGGCCATCCTGTCGATGCACAGCGCACGGGAGTTGAGCGGGGCGGACGACCCGTACCTGCTGGCCAACGCGCTCGCGGCGTTCCTGGAGGGCTAGCCGGCGGTCGGCAAGGATGCGCGCCCGCATGGGAGTTGCCCGCCGGGGTACCCGGTTGCCGTGACCGGAACGACCGGTACACCGAGCAGGGAGGCGACATCATGGGCCTCGGCGGGTGCATCATCCTCATCGCCGTGGGAGCGATACTCACGTTCGCGACCGACTGGGACTTGCAGGGCGTCAACGTCGACCTGGTCGGCGTCATTCTGATGATCGTCGGCCTGATCGGCGTGACGACCTTCAGCAGCATCGCCCGGCGTCGCCGCGTGATGGTCCCCCCGGCCTCGACGACCGTGGTCGAGACGGAACGGCACCACCGCGACGGGTACGGCGTGTGACCGCTCTCCGGGATCAGGCGTCCAGGCCTGCCGGCCCCGACGGCAGCCGGCCGGCGCCGCTCTCGGCGAGCGTCACCGGAACGTCCCGGTCCTGCTGGCGGACACGGCAGGCGGGATGTTCCACCGACGGGTAGTCGTCGCAGGACGCGGCCGTCACGCGGACGTGCAGGACCCCTTCGGGCACCTCCGGGTTCAGCTCGGGCGCGCGCGGGAGGTCGGCGCCCGCACCCTCCCCGGCGAGCAGCAGCCCGGGCGGGGTCGCGGAGACCAGCAGGCGGGTGGCGGGACCGTACCGCGTGTCGGGCTTCTGGTCGGCGGGTGCCGGGAAGACCACGTCCAGCCGCGGGCCGCCCGGCGCCACGTCGGTGGCGGCGCGCCGCGAGCCGGCGGGCGACGGCGTCGTCCCGGACCACTTCTCCGGGCAGCCGGAGCCGGGTCAGCCGGTGCCGCACCGACTCCACGACGACTCCACGACGACGACGTCCTCCTCGATGAGGGCGGCACCGCTGGGCCCCCTCAGGTCGGTCGCCAGGGTGGTTCCGGGTGGCCGTCTCCGGATCGTCCGGCACGGGGTGCTCCACGCCGCATACCGCTCCGCCTTCGGCGAGCGCACCCCGATGACGACCACGGTGTCCCGGTGCTCCTCCTCCGGCTCCCGCACTTCGTCCAGGACGTGCGGGCAGTTCACACAGCAGAACGTCCAGAGATCCAGGATCAACATGCGGCCTCGGAAGTCGGCGAGGGTGAACTCCTTGCCCCGGTGTCCAGCCAGCCGCCCTTGCCCGTCAGCTCGGGGGCACGGACACGGGCACGCCGACGGGGTGCGGACTCGGCCATGGGCCAAGGGTGCCACCCGGCTGCGGCACTCGGCCCGTCGGGCTAGTGACGGCGTTCCGCGCGGCCCTGCGGGGAAGCCGTAGTGCCATGAGATTCCTCGTGCGCGACCGCATCCTCGGCTTCGGCGACGACTACTGGATCGAGGACGACCAGGGCAACAAGGTCTTCCTCGTCGACGGCAAGGCGATCCGGCTGCGGGACACCTTCGAGCTGAAGGACACCCAGGGGCGGGTCCTGATCGACATCCACCAGAAGATGTTCGCGCTGCGCGACACGATGGTGATCGAGCGGGACGGCGAACCCCTGGCCACCATCCGCCGCAAACGGCTGTCCCTGCTGCGCAACCACTACCGCGTCTCCCTGGCGGACGGCCGCACCGTGCTGGACGTCAGCGGCAAGATCCTCGACCGCGAGTTCGCCGTCGAGTACGACGGTGAGCTGCTCGCCGTCGTCTCCCGGCGCTGGCTGCACGTGCGCGAGACGTACGGCGTCGACGTCGTCCGGGACGACGCCGATCCGGCGCTGCTGATCGCGGTCGCGGTGTGCGTGATCCACCTGGCGGAGAAGGAACGCGAGGACTGAGGGGGAGGAGAGGGCTGAGGGGGTCGGGAGGAACGAGGGGACGGAAAGGCCGGGAGGGCCGGGAGCAGGCCGCAGGGCCGACGCAGGCCGGGAGGACCGGCGGACCGGCGGACCGGAAGCCGGCCGAGGCGTCCGGTCGCCCCGGCCCCGTCAGCGGCGCGGTGGCCGCAGCCCCAGCACCCGGTCCTTCAGGGCCGGGAACTGCTCCCTGGTCGCCGCGACCTTCGCCGGGTCGAACTCCACGGTGAGGACCTCCTCGCCGGGCCCGGCCTCGGCCAGCACCTCGCCCCACGGATCGACCACGATCGAGTGACCCGCCTGCGGAACCCCGGCGTGCGTCCCGGCCGTTCCACACGCGAGCACGAACGCCTGGTTCTCCACCGCCCGCGCCCGGGCCAGCAGCGTCCAGTGCGCCCTGCGGCGCTCCGGCCAGCCCGCGGGGACGACCAGGGTCTCGGCGCCGGCGTCGACGAGACCGCGGAAGAGTTCGGGGAAACGGAGGTCGTAGCAGGTGGCCACGCCCAGGGTCGTCCCGGGCAGCCGCACCGTCACCAGGTCATGGCCGGCACCCATCAGCACGGCCTCGCCCTTGTCGAACCCGAAGCGGTGGATCTTGCGGTACGAGGCGGCCAGTTCACCGGAGGGGGAGAAGACCAGCGAGGTGTTGTAGAGGGCGCCCTGCCCCGCGGCGGAGCCGCCGTCGGAGGGAGCCCGCTCGGGGATCGAGCCCGCGTGCAGCCACACGCCCGCGTCGCTCGCCGCCCTGGCCATCGCCTCGTACGTCGGCCCGGCCAGCGGCTCGGCCCGGGCGGCGAACTCCTCGTAGGCGAAGGCGCCGGTCGTCCACAGCTCGGGCAGGACCACCAGGTCGGCGACACCGGCCTGCTCCCGCACCAGAGCCGCGACCCGGCCCCGCCGCGATTCGGCCGATTCACCCTCATCCACGGCAATCTGGATCAGAGAGGCGCGCACACTACCACCGTCCTGGCATTCGAGCCGTCCATACGGGCCTACGATCGTCACACGAAAGCACTGCCGGGGTGCCTCACAGCAGCGTAACTTAGCGTTTCGAGACACCGCCGAGAGCCGCCTCCCGCTGGCAACGCCGCCATCACCCGCCCGTGTACCGACCGCCGAGGGGTCCCGTTCCGTGAGTCTGCATCCCACCCTCCAGCCCTACGCCGACGCCTGGACCCACTCCATCGAAGCGATATCCGAGCTGGTGCAGCCGCTTGTCGAGGGTGAGTGGAACAGGCGGACACCGTGCCCCGGCTGGTCGGTCCGCGACCTCGTGTCGCACGTCATCGGCCTGGACAGCGAGATGTACGGCGACCCGCGCCCCATCCACACGCTCCCGCGCGACCTGTTCCACGTCACGAACGACTTCCAGCGCTACATGGAGATGCAGGTCGACGTCCGCCGCCACCACACGGCGCCGGAGATGACCTCCGAGCTGGAACTCATGATCATCCGCCGCAACCGTCAGCTGCGGAACGAGACGCGTCAGCCGGACACCATGGTCCGCGGCCACCTCGGCACCGAGCTGACCCTCGAGGAGTCGATGCGCAACCACGCGTTCGCCGTGTGGGCGCACGAGCAGGACCTGCGGGCCGCCCTCGGCCGCCCCGGCAACCTCGACTCCCCCGGCGCGCACATCGCCCGCGACGTGCTGCTCGACGCGCTGCCGGCCGTCGTCGCCGAGAAGGCCGACGCGCCGCGCAGCTCCGCGATCGTCTTCGACGTCCACGGGCCGGTCGAGTTCCTGCGCACGATCCGCGTCGACATCCAGGGCCGCGGCACCCTGGAGACGGCCCCCGCGCTCGGCCCGGCCGCCTCCTTCTCCCTCGACTGGGAGACGTACGTCCGCCTGGCCTGCGGCCGGGTCACCCCGGAGGCGGTGGCGGACCGCGTGAAGGCCGAGGGCGAGCCGGAACTGACGGCGGCGATCCTGCGGAACTTCGCGGTGACGAGGTAGCCGCCGGACGGTCGCAGACGAGGTGGCCGCCGGACGGTCGCAGACGGAACGGGCCCGCCGTGGGGATCACGGCGGGCCCGTCGCACAGATGTGCCGACGTCAGCTGATCCTGGCGTAGCCGTAGTTGATGAGCTTCTTCACGTCGGTCGTGCGGCTCGCCGCGTCGGGAGCCGTGAGGACGGTGCCCACGACCGACTCGCCGTTGAGCGTGGCGGCGAAGATGAGGCAGTACTTGGCCTGCGTGCCGGAACCGGTCTTGATGCCCAGCGTGCCGTTCCAGCCGAGCAGCGTGTTGGTGTTGGTCCACGGCGCCATGGTGCGGGTGGCGCCGGTCTTGGTGATCGTCTTGGCCGTGTAGGACTTGGTCTTCACGACGGCCTTGAACGTGGAGCTCTTCATCACGCTGCGGCCGAGCTTCGTCAGGTCGCGCGGCGTCGAGTAGTTGGAGCCGTTGGTGAGGCCGTCGAACGAGTCGAAGTGCGTGTTCGTCATGCCCAGGTTCTTGGCCGTGGTGTTCATCTTGGCGATGAAGTTCTTGGTGCGGGCCGCGACGGTCGTGCCGGTGCCGAACTTGTCGGCGAGGACCATCGCCGCGTCGCAGCCGGACGGCAGCATCATCCCGTACAGCAGCTGACGGACGGTGACCTTGTCACCGACGATCAGCCTGGCCGTCGAGGGGTATCCCTCACGGACCATGTAGTCGCTGACCTCTTTCCTGACCGTGACCCTGGTGTCGAGGTTCAGGTTCGCCTGCGAGAGCACGACCTTCGCGGTCATGACCTTCGTGGTGGAGGCGGTGAGCCTCTTGTAGTCGGCGGACTTGCCGTAGAGCGTCGCGCCGGTCGCGCTGTTCATCAGGTACGCGCCCTTGGCCGTGATGGTGGGCGTCGTGACAGCCTGCGCGGGCGCCGCGGTGAGGACGCCGGTCGCGAGCATCGCGCCGGCCGTGACGGCGACGGCTGCGGCTCTGCGAACCCGGAAGCCCTTGATGGCGGTTATCAACTGAAATACCCCGATTACGTCGAATGCCCCTGCGGTGCGGCCGAGTTGGAGGGGAAAGCAGAAGGGGCCGCATGTGTGTGACACGTAAGTAGCACAGATGGTTGTGCGTCCGCTGCGAGGAATTCCGGATCCGCCCCTCACCTCGGGCCGCGCGGACGTCGGCCGGACGCCCGTTCCGCATGCTGGACCCGGCCCCCCTTGCACCCCTGTTGTATCTATGCTGTCCGCATGCCTTCCGCCGCGCCCGCGCCCGTCAAGCAGCCTCCCGCAGCCGAACGCGTCTACGCGCACGTCAAACAGGGTGTCCTGGACCGTCGTTACGAGGGCGGCGCCCTCCTCACCGAGGGCGAGCTGGCCGAGGCCGTCGGGGTCTCGCGGACACCGGTGCGCGAAGCACTGCTGCGCCTGGAGGCCGAGGGGCTGCTCAGGCTCTACCCGAAGAAGGGCGCCCTGGTCCTGCCGGTCTCCGCACAGGAGATCAAGGACGTCGTGGAGACCCGGCTGCTGGTCGAGGAACACGCGGCGCGCAAGGCCGTCCCCGCCCCCGCGGGGCTGATCCGGCGGCTCGAAGAACTCCTGGCACAGCAGAAGGCCCAGGCCGCCGCCGGTGATCTCGCCGGGGCCGCCGTCACCGACCGCTGCTTCCACGCCGAGATCGTCCGCAGCGGCGGCAACGAGATCCTGTCCCGGCTCTACGACCAGCTGCGCGACCGCCAGCTGCGGATGGGCGTCGCCGTGATGCACTCCCACCCCGACCGGATCGCCAAGACCCTCGCCGAGCACGAGGAGATACTCCGGGCCCTGCGCTCCGGCGACGCGGAGGCGGCCGTGGGGGTCGTCCACCGGCACGTCGGCTGGTTCTCGCACCTGGCGCGGGGGGAGGTCCGATGAGCAACATCACCCTGCCGGGTGACCCTCCCCCGGAGGGGGCACCCCCAGGCGGACGGCGCGCGGCAGCCGTCTGGGGGATCGGCGTCTCCGTCTACTTCGTCGCCGTCATCTTCCGTACGTCCCTCGGGGTGGCCGGCCTCGACGCCGCCGACCGCTTCGACGTGAACGCCTCGGCCCTGTCGACCTTCTCGATCCTCCAGCTGCTGGTCTACGCCGGCATGCAGATACCCGTCGGACTGCTGGTCGACCGGCTCGGCACCAAGAAGGTGCTGGCCATCGGCGTCGTCCTGTTCACCGCAGGACAGCTCGGCTTCGCCTTCTCCCCCACCTACGGCACCGCCCTCGCCTCGCGCGCGCTGCTCGGCTGCGGCGACGCGATGACGTTCATCAGCGTGCTGCGGCTCGGCACCCGCTGGTTCCCGGCGCGGCGCGGCCCCCTCGTCGCGCAGCTCGCGGGCCTGGCCGGCATGGCGGGCAACCTGGTCTCCACCCTGCTCCTGGCCCGGCTGCTGCACGGCATCGGATGGACGGCCGCGTTCGCGGGCAGCGCGTTCGCCGGGGTCGTCGTACTCGTCCTGCTCCTGCTGTTCCTGAAGGACCACCCCGAGGGCCACGAGCCCCAGCCGTTCCCGCACCGGGGCGCCGTCTACGTACGGCGGCAGATCGCCGAGTCCTGGCGGGAGCCGGGGACGCGGCTGGGCCTGTGGGTGCACTTCACCACCCAGTTCCCGGCGATGGTGTTCCTGCTGCTGTGGGGCATGCCGTTCCTCGTCGAGGCGCAGGGCCTCAGCCGCGCCACGGCCGGCGAACTGCTGACCCTGGTCGTCCTGTCCAACATGGCCGTCGGACTCGTCTACGGCCAGGTCGTCGCCCGGCACCACGGGGCGCGGCTCCCCCTGGCGCTCGGCACGGTCGGGACGACCGCGCTGCTGTGGGCGGCCACGCTGGCCTACCCGGGCGAGCACGCGCCGATGTGGCTGCTCGTCGTGCTGTGCACGGTGCTGGGCGCCTGCGGACCGGCGTCGATGCTCGGTTTCGACTTCGCGCGGCCCGCGAACCCGCCGGAGCGGCAGGGCACCGCGTCCGGCATCACCAACATGGGCGGGTTCGTCGCCTCCATGTCGACCCTGTTCGCGATCGGCGTCCTGCTGGACGCGACCGGCGACGACTACCGGATCGCCTTCTCCTCGGTGTTCGCGCTCCAGGTCCTCGGGGTCAGCCAGATCCTGCGGCTGCGCTCACGCGCGGCCCGCAGGGAGCGGGAACGCCTGGTCGCCAGCCGCGTGTCGTCCGTCCACGTACCCGTGTGACCCGAACCGCCGAGGCGCCCACCGTCTCCGGCCGTCCACGTCCTCGCCGCCGTCTCCCAAGGAGACCGCGCCCCCGTCACCCGGGTGCGCGGCTCCTGCGGACGGGGTGTGCGCCGGTCAGCCCCAGGTGATCAGTCTCTTCGGCTGCTCGAGGACGGCCGCCACGTCGGCGAGCACCTTGGAACCCAGTTCGCCGTCGACCAGGCGGTGGTCGAAGCTCAGCGCCAGTGTGGTGACCTGACGCGGCTTCACCTTGCCCTTGTGGACCCACGGCTGGAGCTTGATCGAGCCGACCGCGAGGATCGCGGACTCGCCGGGGTTGAGGATCGGCGTACCGGTGTCGACGCCGAAGACGCCGACGTTGGTGATGGTCACCGTGCCGCCCTGCATGGCCGCCGGAGACGTCCTGCCCTCGCGCGCCGTCGCCACCAGCTCGCCGAGCGCCTCGGCCAGCTGCGGCAGCGTCTTGTCGTGGGCGTCCTTGATGTTCGGCACGATCAGCCCTCGCGGGGTCGCGGCCGCGATGCCCAGGTTGACGTAGTGCTTGCGCACGATCTCCTGATTGGCCTCGTCCCAGGACGCGTTGACGTCCGGGTTGCGCCTGATGGCGACCAGCAGAGCCTTGGCGATCAGCAGGAGCGGGTTGACCCGCAGGCCCTGCATCCCGTACTTGTCGGGGTCCCGCTTGAGTTCCTCGACGAGCTTCATCGTGCGCGTGACGTCGACCGTCACGAACTCGGTGACGTGCGGCGCCGTGAACGCCGAGCCCACCATCGCCGCCGCCGTCGCCTTGCGGACGCCCTTGACCGGGACACGGGTCTCGCGTGCCGTGTCGTACGAGGCGACCGGAGCCGGAGCCTGCGCGGGGGCGGTGGCCGGCGCCGGAGCGGCCGCCGGCACGGGCTGCGGTGCCGTCGGCAGGACCGGGGTCTGCGCGGAAGCCGCGGCGGCGTGGACGTCCTCGCGGGTGACGATGCCGTCCGGGCCGGACGGGACCACCGAGGCGAGGTCCACGCCCAGGTCCTTGGCCAGCTTGCGCACGGGCGGCTTGGCCAGCGGGCGGGACCGGTCGGCGGCCGGGGCGACGGGAGCGGGGGTGACCGGGACGGGAGCGGCCGCGGGAGCCGTGCCGTGTCCGTTCAGTTCCGCCTGGACGGCCGTGGAGACCGCCGCCGGCTCCTGGGCCGGGATCTCGGCGCCCTTGCGCGGACGGCGCTTGGTGGAGGACGCGGCCACGCCGTACCCGACGAGAACCGGCTGGCGGCCGGACCCCCCGGCCTTCGGCTCCTCGGCCTTCGGCTCCTCGGGCTGCCGCTCCACGGCGGGGGCGGGGGCGGGGGCGTCGGCCGGGGCCGACCCGCCCGACACGTCCACCGCGATGATCGACACGCCCACGTCGACCGTGGTGCCCTCGGGGAACCGCAGCTCCCGCACCACCCCGTCGTAGGGGATGGGCAGTTCGACGGCCGCCTTGGCCGTCTCGACCTCGCACACCACCTGGCCGTCGGTCACCGTGTCGCCGGGCTGGACGTACCACTTGAGGATCTCGGCCTCGGTGAGTCCCTCGCCCACGTCGGGCATCTTGAACTCGCGCACGGACGCTTCCGTCATCGTCGTCACGACCCTCTCCTCAGTACGCCAGGGCGCGGTCGACGGTGTCGAGTACCCGGTCCAGACCCGGCAGGTACTCCTCTTCCAGACGCGCCGGCGGGTACGGGGCGTGGTAGCCGCCCACCCGGAGCACCGGGGCCTCCAGGTGGTAGAAGCAGCGCTCCGTGATCCGGGCCGCGATCTCCGCGCCCGAGCCGAAGAACACCGGCGCCTCGTGGACGACGACCAGACGACGGGTCTTCTCCACGGAGGCCTGGACGGTGTCGAAGTCGAGCGGGGAGACCGACCGCAGGTCCAGGACCTCCAGGTTCTTGCCCTCCTCGGCGGCCGCGGCGGCGGCCTCCTGGCAGAGCTTGACCATCGGGCCGTAGGCGACGAGGGTCAGGTCGGTGCCCTCGCGGACGACCCGCGCCTTGTGCAGGGGGCCGGGGATCGCCTCGGGGTCGACCTCGCCCTTGTCCCAGTAACGCCGCTTGGGCTCGAAGAAGATCACCGGGTCGTCGCTCTGGATGGCCTGCTGCATCATCCAGTAGGCGTCGCCGGCGTTCGACGGGGAGACCACCTTCAGGCCCGCCACGTGCGCGAAGAGCGACTCGGGGGACTCCGAGTGGTGCTCGACGGCGCCGATGCCGCCGCCGTAGGGGATGCGGATGACGACCGGCATCTTGACCTTGCCGAGCGCACGCGCGTGCATCTTCGCGAGCTGGGTGACGATCTGGTCGTAGGCCGGGAAGACGAAGCCGTCGAACTGGATCTCCACCACCGGGCGGTAGCCGCGCAGGGCCAGGCCGATCGCCGTGCCCACGATGCCCGACTCGGCCAGCGGGGTGTCGATGACGCGGGACTCGCCGAAGTCCTTCTGGAGGCCGTCCGTCACCCGGAACACGCCGCCGAGTTTGCCGACGTCCTCACCCATGACGAGGACCTTGGGGTCCGACTCCAGGGCCTTGCGCAGCGACTCGTTGATCGCCTTGGCCAGGGCCATCTTCTCCGCCATCTCAGTTACCCCCCTCGGGAGAGTCCGCGAACGACGCCTGGTAGGCGGCGAACTGGGCCCGCTCCTCGTCGACGAGCGCGTGCCCGTCCGCGTACACGTTCTCGAAGATGGCGAAGTGGTCCGGGTCCGGCATGGAACGGACCGCTTCGCGCACTCGCCTGCCCAACGCCTCGCTCTCGGCCTCGAGTTCCGCGAAGAATGCCTCGTCCGTGTGGTTTGAGGCCTCCAGGTACCGGCGCAGGCGCAGGATCGGATCCTTCGCCTCCCAGGCCGCCCGCTCGTCGTCGTGGCGGTAACGCGTCGGGTCGTCGGAGGTGGTGTGGGCACCCATGCGGTACGTGTACGCCTCGACGAGGGTCGGCCCCTCGCCCCTGCGGGCCCGCTCCAGCGCCCACTTGGTGACCGCGAGACAGCCGAGGACGTCGTTGCCGTCGACGCGGACGCCCGGGAAGCCGTAGCCCTGGGCGCGCTGGTAGAGCGGCACGCGGGTCTGCTTCTCGGTCGGCTCGGAGATCGCCCACTGGTTGTTCTGGCAGAAGAACACCACCGGCGCGTTGTAGACCGCGGAGAAGGTGAACGACTCGGCCACGTCGCCCTGGCTGGAGGCGCCGTCGCCGAAGTAGGCGATGACCGCCGAGTCCGCGCCGTCCTTGGCCACGCCCATGGCGTAGCCCGTGGCGTGCAGCGTCTGGGAACCGATGACGATCGTGTACAGGTGGAAGTTGTTGCCGTTGGGGTCCCAGCCGCCGTTGTTGACGCCGCGGAACATGCCGAGCAGGTTCGCGGGGTCGACACCGCGGCACCAGGCGACGCCGTGCTCGCGGTAGGTCGGGAAGACGTAGTCGTCGTCGCGCAGGGCCCGGCCGGAGCCGATCTGGGCGGCCTCCTGGCCGAGCAGCGAGGCCCACAGGCCCAGCTCGCCCTGGCGCTGGAGGGAGGTGGCCTCGGCGTCGAAACGGCGGGTGAGCACCATGTCGCGGTAGAGAGCGCGCAGCGCCTCGGGCGTGATGTCGGCGACGTACGGGTCGTACTCGGCGTTCTTCACGCGCTCGCCCTCGGGCGTCAGGAGCTGCACGAGCTGGGGCTCGGCGGCGCCTTTCCCGGCGGCGGCGCGGCTGGTGCGGGTGGTGCGCTTGGTGCCGGTGGCCTTGGCCGCCGCGCCGGTGGCCTCGGCCGCCGTCCCGGTGCCGGTGGCGCCGGCCTTGCCTCCGGCGCTGCGTCGCGGCTTGCGCGCGGCAGTGCTCTCCACGGTCACGTGTGCTCCTCCGTCGGTCCGGCCCCCGGGGTTGCCGGGTGACCAGTGCGGCTCACCTGTTCCGAAACCCGTGCACGGGGTAGGTGCCCTCGGCCGGAACAGGCGTGACAGGTGCCCCGGCGAGCGCCCTGCAAGCCTCACGTTACCCAGTGCGACACATTTCTGTGAAACCCCACTTGACCTGCGTTTTTGCTTGGATTTCCAAGTAAATCGGCAAAGCCCGGAAGGAGCCTGGTCACAGCCTTGCAGGAGGCCGGAGCAACGGCACGTTATCCCGCGCACCCAGGTCACGGGAAGAGTTTCCGCCCGGGAGTGCCTCCGAGTACACGTATGGACAAATACCCACATTTCTTCACGGTTCCCTCCCGGATCCGCACTCCGGAAGGCCGGTCGCGGCACTCGCGCCGAGCCGCCCGCCCCCCGCCTGCCACCCCGCGACGAGCGACCGCCCACGCGGCGGGCGACACGCCTCGGGACCACTTCACCGCTGAGGCGCACCCCAAGCCGACCACCCGAGATCACTTGTGACAGTCGGTGACTTTCTGTGACAACGCCCAGCTCACAGCCTCGCCGCGTGCCCTACCATCGGCGCGTGCCGCGCTCCTGTGTACCACCCCTGATGACCCACGCGCCCCCTGTGGGCGCCCTGCTCCGGCGCTACGCCGCCGGCTCCGCGCTCGCCTGCGAGCCCGTCGACCAGGGGCTGCTGAACCGCGGCTACCGGCTGCGCACCACCCGCGGCCGCTACTTCCTCAAGCACCACTTCGATCCCGACACCGCCGACCCGGCCTCGATCGTCCGTCAGCACCGGGCCACCCAGCGCCTCGCCGACCTGGGTGTCCCGGTCGCGCCCCCACTGCCCGGCCGCGACGGGCGCACGGTCGCCGTCGTCGGCGGCCACGCCTACGCCCTGCACCCCTGGATCGACGGCCGGCACCGCCACGGCGCGCAGCTCACACCCGGCGCGTGCGGACGTCTGGGGGCGCTGCTGGGGGTGGTCCACGCGAGCCTGGAACGCGTGATGCCGGCCCACGCGCGGGCCCGCGCCACCCCCGCCGAGAGCCCCGCGCCCGCCGACACCTTCGCCCTGATCGACGACCTCATCGCGCGCGTGCGCCGGCACCGCCCCGCCGACTCCTTCGACGAACTGGCCCGCCACCGGCTCCTGGAGCGCCGCACCCTGCTGGAACGGCACGCCGACCGGCGCCCCCCGCACGCCGGCCCGGCCGGCTGGGTGCACGGTGACTTCCACCCGTTCAACCTGCTCTACCGCGGGGAGGCACCCGCCGCCATCGTCGACTGGGACCGGCTCGGCGTGCAGCCCCGCGCCGAGGAGGCCGTACGCGCCGCCGCGATCTTCTTCGTCCGGCCCGACGGCACCCTCGACCTGCCGAAGGCGCGGGCCTACGCGCGCGCGTACCGGCCCGCCGCCGGGGCCACGTCCTGCGAGCTGGCGGCGGCCGTGCACCGGGTGTGGTGGGAGCGCCTGAACGACTTCTGGATGCTGCGCTGGCACTACGAGCGCGGTGACACCCGCGCCGACCCGCAGTTCCCGGCAGCCTCCGCCCTCGTGGTGTGGTGGACGCGGGAGTACGACGCGGTGTGCGACGCGTTCACGGACTGAGGGGTTCTGGGTGTTTCCGAGGGGAGTACCCCGACCGACGCGCACGCGCGCGTGAGGCCCTGTCAAAAGGGCTCACGCGCGCGTACGTCACGCTGTGCGGTCGGTCAGCCGGCCTCGCCGGCACTCCCGCCGGTGGTGACGCCGGAGATGGTGCCGCCCTGCGTCGTGCCGCCGTCGGTGGTGCCGCCGTCGGACGTGCCGCCGTCAGTGGTGCCGCCGTCGGTGGTGCCGCCGTCGGTGGTGCCGGGGTCGCTCGGCTCCTCCGAGACCGGGGCGCTCGTCACGGGATCCGACGGCTCGTCCGACGGCTCACTGCTGTAATCCGGGGACGGCTCGTACGACGGCGTGTACGACGGCGTCCAGTTGGACCCGGAGTTCGAACCGGTGCTGCCCTCGGAGGTGTCCTCGGACGAGTCGTCGGACGGCTCCTCGCTCGGCGACGGGCTCGTCCGGTCGTTCGAGGCGGACGGGGTGGCGCTCGGCGACGTCGAGGTCCCGCTGCCGCCGCCGCTGCCGTCGCCCTTGCTGTTCAGCGCGAGCGCGACGCCCGCGGCGATGGCGATCACCGCGAGGACGGCGAGGATCCACAGCTTGCCGCGGCCGTTGTCCTGGTTGCCGTGCCCCTCGAACCCGCCGTCGTCACCGTGGCCGTAGCCCGCGGGCAGGATCGGCTGCGGGATCTGCGAGGTGTGGGAGCCGCCGACGCCCTGCGGCAGCACGCTGGTGCTCGCGAAGCCCGCCGCGGCGGCACCCGCGCCGGTGGCCGTCCCGACCGGACCGGTGTTCCAGGTACCGGTGTGGGCGCCCTGTTCGTACAGCATCTGGAGCCCGTACTGGACGAGGCCGCGCATCTCCTCCGCGGTCTGGAACCGGTCGTCGGGGTCCTTGGCGAGAGAACGCATGACGAGGCCGTCGAGTTCCGGCGGGCACACGCCGTCCGAGGTCCGCGACGGCGGCACCGGGATGTCCTGCACATGCTGGTAGACCACCGACAGAGGGGTCTCACCGGTGAAGGGCGGCCGCAGCGCGAGCAGTTCGTACAGCAGGCAACCGGTGGCGTACAGGTCGGAGCGGTAATCGACGGCCTTGCCGAGCGCCTGCTCCGGGGAGAGGTACTGCGGGGTGCCCATCACCATGCCGGTCTGCGTCATCGTCGTCGACGCCCCGTGCAGGGCGCGTGCGATGCCGAAGTCCATCACCTTCACCGCGCCGTTGTCGGTGATGATCACGTTCGCCGGCTTGATGTCGCGGTGCACGATGCCGTGCTGGTGCGAGTAGGCGAGCGCCTCCAGGACCCCGGAGACGATGATCAGGGCCTGCTCGGGGCCCGGTGCCTCGGCGTTGAGGAGCAGGTCGCGGATCGTCCGCCCCTCGACCAGCTCCATCACGATGTACGGCACGCTCTGGCCGCCGACGACGTCCTCACCGGAGTCGTACACGGCGACGATCGCGTGGTGGTTGAGGCCGGCCACCGACTGGGCCTCGCGCGTGAAACGGGCCTTGGACACCGGGTCCTCGGCGAGGTCGGCGCGCAGCAGCTTGACGGCCACGGTGCGGCCGAGACGCACGTCCTCGGCGGCGAACACCTCCGCCATGCCGCCCCGCCCGAGTCTGCCGGTCAGCCGGTAACGGCCGTCTCCGACAAGCCCGCCGTTACCCCACATCTCCGGCGCATCTGACATACCGCCGCCAGTCGCCTCGGGGTCGGACGGGCCCTGAGCGCGCTGCTGCTGTGCCATCAGTCCTCGCCGTCGTTTCTGCCCGCGGTGCGCGCGGTGTTGTCACGGTATCCGTCGGCCACGCTACAGCCTCCGCGCAAGCCGCCGGTCCGGGATCAGCCCGGGTATCGACCCCAGACGGATCGGCCATCAAACCCGCACTCCGCGCCGGCGTGCAAATTCTGTGCACCGGCGGTACGGCACCTGTAACGCTTCCGCGACTCTTCTTGCGCGTACGGTCACGGAACGGGCACCGAGCTTGACGTGTCGGTGCCCTGGGGCAGACTTGGCCGGGAATAGCACTTTCGATCAATGGGCAAGCCACGGCGAGCGGCAGCGCTGAGGGCCTGACGGGGGACGCAGAGAATGAGCCAGGACGGCGCGCAGGGCCGGTACGCGGGGCGGGCGCTCGCCGGCGGCCGCTATCAGCTGCGCGACTTGCTCGGCGAGGGCGGCATGGCCTCGGTCCACCTCGCCTACGACTCGGTGCTCGACCGGCAGGTCGCGGTCAAGACGCTCCACACCGAACTCGGCCGCGAACAGGCCTTCCGCGAGCGTTTCCGCCGCGAGGCCCAGGCCGTGGCCAAACTCACCCACACCAACATCGTCTCGGTCTTCGACACCGGCGAGGACGACGTCGACGGCCTGACCACGCCGTACATCGTCATGGAGTACGTCGAGGGCCGTCCGCTCGGCTCGGTGCTCGACGAGGACGTGCGGCGGCAGGGCGCGATGCCCGCCGACAAGGCCCTGAAGATCACCGCGGACGTGCTGGCCGCGCTGGAGATCAGCCACGAGATGGGCCTGGTCCACCGCGACATCAAGCCGGGCAACGTGATGATGACCAAGCGCGGCGTCGTCAAGGTGATGGACTTCGGCATCGCGCGCGCGATGCAGTCCGGGGTCACCTCGATGACACAGACCGGCATGGTCGTCGGCACCCCGCAGTACCTCTCCCCCGAACAGGCCCTCGGCCGCGGCGTGGACGCCCGCTCCGACCTGTACTCGGTCGGCATCATGCTCTTCCAACTGGTCACCGGACGGCTGCCGTTCGACGCCGACTCGCCGCTGGCGATCGCGTACGCGCACGTGCAGGAGGAGCCGGTGGCTCCGTCCTCGATCAACCGCGCGCTGCCGCCGGCCGTCGACGCGCTGGTCGCCCGCGCGCTGAAGAAGAACCCGAACGAACGCTTCCCCACCGCCGTCGCCATGCGCGACGAGTGCCTGCGCGTCGCGGCCTCCCTCCAGCCCGCGCCGCCGAGCATCGTGCCCGGCACCCCCGCGCAGAGCGGCTCGGGCGTCGGCTCCGCGGTGTTCCCGCCGGTCGGCCAGAGCCCCCAGCCCCCGGTGGGCAACGTCCGGACGCCGTACCAGCCGGCCCCGACGCCCAACCCGTACGGCACGCCCTCGACGCCCGCCCCGTCGTACGGCTATCCGCAACAGGGCTACCAGACGCCCGCTCCGGCCTACGGCCACCAGCAGGGACCGCAGAACCCGCCCGCTTACGGCATGAACCCGCAGACCTCGGTCTCGGGAGCGCCGGGCGGCGGCCGCAAGAGCAACGCGGGGGCGCTCGTCGGGTCGGCGATCGTCGCCGTCGCGACCGTCGGCGCCCTGATCGGCACCCTCGCCTCCAACGGCGACGGTGACGACAAGGGCGGCGAGCCCGTCACCATCGCCTCCGCCTCGTCGACGAAGGCCGCCGGCTACCGGGGCCCGGACACGGCCAAGACGATCGACACGACCGAGTGCACGGAGCCGCAGGAGTCGTACAACGACCCCGACAAGATCCGGGTCCCCAACTTCAAGTTCAAGAACATCGACTCGGTCAAGGCCTGCTTCCAGGCCGCCGGTTGGTCGATCAAGACGAAGGACCAGGACGAGAACACCTACGGCGACGGAACGGTCATGGACCAGTTCCCCTCCGCCGGGACGGACGTCGACCCGGAGGACATGCCGGAGATCGAACTGAGCGTCTCCACGGGCAACCCGCCCTCCTGACCCCGGACGACCGAGAAGGGCCCGGCGTCGGCCGCCGGGCCCTTCTCGTCGGTGCGGATGTGATCGGTTCGGATCGGTTCCTCAGGCAGGGTCCTACAGGTACGGACCGCCCGAACGACCGCCCGCGCGCGGGTCGTCGGGGCCCTCCGGGCCGCCCACCCCCGGCGGCAGGGCACGGCGCATCTGCTCCAACTGAGCCCGCGCGGCCATCTGCTGGGCGAACAGCGTGGTCTGGATGCCGTGGAACAGGCCCTCCAGCCAGCCCACCAACTGGGCCTGCGCGATCCGCAGTTCCGCGTCGCTCGGGGTCGACCCCTCGGTGAACGGCAGGGAGAGCCGCTCCAGCTCCTCGACCAGCTCCGGCGCCAGGCCGTCCTCCAGCTCCTTCACCGAACTCGAGTGGATCTCCTTGAGACGGACGCGGCTCGCCTCGTCGAGGGGGGCCGCACGCACCTCCTCCAGCAGCTGCTTGATCATGCTGCCGATCCGCATGACCTTCGCCGGCTGCTCGACCTGCTCGGTCACGGGGATCTCACGGGAGTCGTCGTCCGCGTCGATGCCACCGAGAGCCATGCCGTCCTGGCCTACGACCAGGATCTTCTGGGCGTTCTCCGGCGACCGTTCGTTCCTCGGCATCTCCATGCCGCCATTCTCTCGCACCCGTACACCTCATCACCGTGGCGCCCCCCGTGAAGGGTGGTCCATCGTTTTCCCGTTCAGCGCAGTCCGGAATGCGATGCCCAATCCGTCATGTGAGGCTTGTGGCCTCATTTCGCGACGACTGAACACCGGGAGGGGGTCACGGGCGTGACTCCATGGCGGCGAGGGCTGTGCGGGGTGGGAATGGGGACGGGATTGCTGGTGGCCGTGCTGCCGTACGGGGGTGTGCGGGCGGACGCGGCGGCACCGGCGTACGGCTCCGGGGCGGCGCATCGCTCCGGGGCGGCGTACGAGAGCCGGTCGGCGGAAGCGAGCAGGCCGACGGAAGCGAGCAGGTCGGCCTCCGGTCGTGGCCCGACGCATGGTCCCGGAGGAACGCACGGGACCGGTCCGGCGCACGGGACCGGTCCGGCGCACGGGCGGCCCGTCTCGACGCCCTCGCAGGGTGCCGGGCACGACCGCGTCCCGCCGTCACCCGGCCTGCCGTCGCCCGTTCCCGCGGCGGCGTCCCCGACCGCGTCGCCGTCCGCGTCGGCCGCGGCGTCACCCGGCGGCCCCGACCGGGCGGGAAGCCGGGCCGGGGAGGGACGGGCACGCCCCGGCCGCACCGAGGAGACGGCCCCCGAGGCCGTCGACGAGGACACGGACTCCGGTGACCAGGAGGGCTACGACGAGGAGGGCTACGGCGAGGAGCCGGCCGAGACAGCGGCCGGGGAGACGACCGCTCCGCACGAGGCCCGGCTCGTCCCCTCCCCGTCTCCACGGGCCGCACGGCAGGCCGAAGCCGCAGAGGAGCGGCCCGTCGGACGGATGCTGCGGGTCCTGCCCCTCGGCAGCGGTCTGGTCCTCATCGGCATGGGCCTCGGCCTCGCCTTCCTCGGCCTGCGGCTGCGCCGCGGCTAGTGCCGCGACAGGCAGCGTTCGCCCCGTCGCGACGCCCGGCACGCTCCCCCGGAAGGGGGACCCCACCCGCCGCACCGGCCGAAGACCCGAGTACGTCCGGTACGAGGGCCCCGGCCGGCACTCCCCCAGCCTCCGGCCGGGGGTATCCCCGGAGCACGCACCGGCCGCCGCTCCTTCACGGGCGAACGTCGCCCGCCACGGCACCAAAGACTTTCGTGCGGGCCGGGCCCGCGAGCCCGGCCCGATCCGCACGAGAGGCACCGAGGCCGGCGGTGCCGATTCAGTGGGCGACGAGCAGGACCTTGCCGACGTGTCCGCTGTCCTCGACGACCCGGTGCGCCGCGGCCGCGTCGCTCATCGGGAGTTCGCGGTCCACGACGGGACGGACCTGGCCGGCGGCGAGCAGCGGCCAGACGTGCTCGCGCACGGCCGCGACGATCGACGCCTTCTCGCCGAGGGGGCGGGCCCGCAGCGAGGTCGCGCTGATCGCGGCGCGCTTGCCGAGGAGCGCGCCGATGTTCAGCTCGCCCTTGACGCCGCCCTGCATGCCGATGATCGCCAGCCGGCCGTTGACGGCGAGGCTCTGGACATTGCGGTCCAGGTACTTGGCACCCATGTTGTCGAGGATGACGTCGGCTCCGGCACCGTCGGTGGCCTTCCCGATCTCGGCGACGAAGTCCTGCTCGCGGTAGTTGATCAGGATGTCCGCGCCCAGCTCGGCGCACCGCTCCAGCTTCTCCGCGCTGCCCGCGGTGACGGCGACCGTGGCGCCGACGGCCTTGGCCAGCTGGATCGCCATCGTGCCGATGCCACTGGAGCCACCGTGCACCAGCAGCGTCTCGCCGGGACGGAGGTGGGAGACCATGAAGACGTTCGACCAGACCGTGCAGGCCACCTCGGGCAGCGCCGCGGCCCGCACGAGATCCACGCCCTCCGGCACCGGCAGCAGTTGTCCGGCCGGTACGGCGACCTTCTCGGCGTACCCGCCGCCCGCGAGCAGAGCACACACCTCGTCGCCGACGGCCCAGCCGGAGACGCCGGGACCGAGCGCGGCGATCCGGCCGGAGCATTCCAGGCCGGGGTAGGGCGAGGCCCCCGGCGGTGGGTTGTAGAAGCCCTGCCGCTGGAGGACGTCGGCACGGTTGACGGCACTGGCCGCCACCTCGACCAGGACCTCGCCCTCGCCGGGTACGGGATCGGGAACCTCGTCCCACACCAGCGCCTCGGGACCACCGGGTTCGGGAATCGTGATCGCATGCATGAGAGCGACGCTACCCCGCGGTGGCCGGTCGCAGCCGTCCCGCCCGCCGGGCCGGTCCGTGGCAAAAACCCGGTGCGCGAGCGATGAGTTCGCGCGACGGTGGAGGTCTCCCCTGCATCACCCACATGCGCGGAAGGAACACCCCACCATGAGCCAGCACACCGCCGGCCTGGCGATCGAGACCGCGGGCCTGGTGAAGACGTTCGGCGGGACCAGGGCCGTGGACGGCGTGGACCTCGCCGTCCCCGCCGGCACCGTCTACGGCGTCCTCGGCCCCAACGGCGCGGGCAAGACCACCACCGTGAAGATGCTCGCCACCCTGCTGCGGCCCGACGGCGGCCAGGCCCACGTCTTCGGCCACGACGTCGTCCGCGAGGCCGACGCGGTGCGCGGCCTGGTCAGCCTCACCGGGCAGTACGCGTCCGTGGACGAGGACCTCACCGGCGCCGAGAACCTGGTGCTGCTGGCCCGGCTCCTCGGACACGCCAAGAAGGCCGCGCGCGAGCGGTCCGCGCAGCTGCTGGAGGCCTTCGGGCTCACCGACGCGGCCGCGAAGCAGGTCAAGCACTACTCGGGCGGCATGCGCCGCCGTATCGACATCGCCGCGTCCATCCTCAGCACACCCGACCTCCTCTTCCTCGACGAGCCGACGACCGGGCTCGACCCGCGCAGCCGCAACCAGGTGTGGGACATCGTGCGAGCGGTGGTCGCGCAGGGCACCACCGTGCTGCTGACCACGCAGTACCTGGACGAGGCCGACCAGCTGGCGTCCCGCATCGCCGTCATCGACCGCGGCAAGGTGATCGCCGAAGGCACGAAGGGCGAGCTGAAGGCGTCCGTGGGCGCCGGGTCCGTCCATCTGAGGCTGCGGGACGCCGAGCAGCGCCGGCAGGCCGCCGAGGTGCTGAGCAGGGTGCTGGACGCGCGGGTGCAGCACGACCCCGACCCGGTGGCCCTGACGGCCCGGCTGGCCGCGACGGCCGGCGACACGGCAGCCGAGCAGGTCGCCCGTGCCCTGGGCGAGCTGGCCAGGACCGGTGTCATCGTCGACAACTTCTCGCTGGGCCAGCCCAGCCTGGACGAGGTCTTCCTCGCCCTCACCGGACACGACACCCAGGCGGACGACGCCCTCAGGAACGAGGTGGCCGCATGAGCACCGCGACGACGAACGAGACCCGCGACCTCGCACCGGTCCGCGCCGACTCCCTCGCGGCACTGCTGGTCGCCGAGGAGCGCCCGCGGCGGCCGAGCGCCTGGTCGGCCTCCCTCACCTTCGGCTGGCGGGCCGTCCTCAAAATCAAACACGTGCCGGAGCAGCTGTTCGACGTCACGGCGTTCCCGATCATGATGGTGCTGATGTACACGTACCTCTTCGGGGGCGCACTGGCCGGGTCGCCCGAGGAGTACATCCAGTTCCTGCTGCCCGGCATCCTCGTGATGTCGGTCGTGATGATCACCATGTACACGGGTGTGTCGGTGAACACGGACATCGAGAAGGGTGTCTTCGACCGGTTCCGTTCGCTGCCGATCTGGCGGCCGTCGACGATGGTCGGCTATCTCCTCGGCGACGCCCTGCGCTACGCCATCGCGTCCGTGGTGATGCTCACCGTCGGCATGATCCTCGGCTACCGGGCGGACGGCGGGGTTCCCGGGGTCCTCGCCGGCGTCGCCCTGCTGATCGTCTTCTCGTTCGCGTTCTCGTGGATCTGGACCATGTTCGGGCTGCTGCTGCGCACCGAGAAGTCGGTGATGGGCGTCAGCATGATGGTGATCTTCCCGCTGACCTTCCTGTCCAACGTGTTCGTCGACCCGAGGACCATGCCGGGCTGGCTCCAGGCGTTCGTGAACAACAGCCCGGTCACCCACCTCGCGTCCGCGGTGCGCGGGCTGATGGCCGGCGACTGGCCGGCCACCGAGGTCGCCTGGTCCCTGGGCTGGGCGGGAATGTTCGTGCTGGTCTTCGGGCCCGTGACGATGCGCCTCTACAACCGCAAGTAGCGGTTGGGCCCCTACCACCCCGGCTTGCGGTTGCGCCTCTCTCGACCGCGAGCCGGGGTGTGCGGCCCGGTCAGAAGCGCAGGGCCTTCGGCGCCTCCGGCGGCACACGCACGATGGTGACGAGCCGGTCCGTCAACTCCAGCACCCCGATGGCCGGATCGTCGTAGGCCAGCACCCGGTGACCGCGCACGACGCTCACCACCAGGTCGTCCGTCTCGCGCGGGGTGCGCCCCGCCTCGGCCTTGGTGACCGGCCGTTCGACGAGGTCGAGGCCACTGCCCTGGTGGATGAGGTCCTCCATCACCCGACCCGCCGCGGGACTGAGCACGGACAGACCGAGAAGCCGCCCGGCCGCTCCCGCACTGGTGATGACCTCGTCGGCACCGGACTGCTTCAGCAGCGGCGCGTTCTCCTCCTCGCGCACCGCGGCCACGATCTTCGCCCGCGGATTGAGCTGGCGGGCCGTCAGGGCCACGAGTACGGCCGTGTCGTCGCGTTCCGTCGCGATGATGATCCGCCCGGCCCGCTGCACCTCCGCCCGCCGCAGGACGTCACTGCGGGTGCCGTCACCGACCACACCCTCGTAGCCCTCGGCCGTCGCCGCCTCGATCATCCTGGCGCCGGGATCGATCACGACGACCTGTTCCTTCCGCAGCCCCGCCGCACAGGCGGTCCGGATCGCGGACCGGCCTTTCGTGCCGAATCCGACGACGACAATGTGGTCGCGCAAGGGGGACCTCCGGGTTGCTGGGCGAAAGCTCGGTACGCAAACGGGTGTCGCGTGCAAGGGGTGCGACTCCGCCGTGAACCATGGTGCCCACCGATCGGATCACCACCACAGGGGGCCACGCGATGCGAGACCATGAACGACACCCGACCGGGCCGGGACGGCTCTCCCTCTTCCGGTCCCTGTGGTACCGCTCACGCGCCGAAGCACGGGACGACGCCGAGGCGGGCCGCTCCATCACGATGCCGCTGCAGAGCGCCCTCCCTCCGCTCCAGCAGGTGCTGCGACGCCTCTCCCTCGGCCTGCTGGTGCTGATGGTCACCACACTGATCGTCTACCTCGACCGCGGCGGCTACAACGACAACTCCGACAGCTCCGTCGACTTCCTCGACGCCGCCTACTACGCCACCGTCACTCTCTCCACCACCGGCTACGGCGACATCACCCCCGTCAGCGACTCGGCCCGACTCGTCAACATCCTCGTCATCACACCGCTGCGCGTGCTGTTCCTGATCATCCTGGTCGGCACGACCCTCGAAGTCCTCACCGAGCGCACCCGCCAGCAGGTCCGCATCCACCGCTGGCGCAGCCGCACCCACCAGCATGTCGTGGTCGTCGGCTACGGAACCAAGGGCCGGCACGCGGTGAAGACACTCGTCGGACAGGGCGTCCCCAAGGAGCAGATCGTCGTGGTGGACGCCCAGAGCAAGGCCGCGCACGCAGCCGGGGACGACGGGCTGGTGTCGGTGATCGGGGACGCCACCCGTTCGGAGACGCTGCTCAAGGCCGAGGTCGCCCACGCCTCCCGGGTGATCGTGGCCCCGCAGCGCGACGACACCGCCGCCCTGGTCACGCTCACAGCCCGCCAACTGAACAGACGCGCCACGATCGTCGTCGCCGCGCGGGAGGACGAGAACGTGCCGCTGCTCAAGCAGAGCGGCGCGGACACCGTGGTCACCAGCTCCAGCTCCGCCGGCCGACTGCTGGGCGTCTCCATGGTCAGCCCGACCGTGGCCAGAACCCTGGAGGACCTCATGACTCTCGGCAGCGGCCTGGATCTCATCGAGCGCCCCGTCACCAGGCAGGAGGCGGGCAGGTCACCACGCGCATCCAGGGACCTGGTGGTGGCGGTCGTCCGCGGCAAGGACCTGCTGGACTTCGCCGACCCCCGCCTCACGCAGCTTCAGGCGGGGGACCGGGTGATCACGGTGAGCCGGGCGAAGGTGGTCGAACAGGCGTGAGCCGGGCACCACGCTTGTGGCGGCGCACTCTTTTGCGGGGCCGTTTCACGTGAAACATTCCGATACGGCCCATCCGGCCGTTTCGCGCGAAACAACCGGATGACTCACCCTCTTCGCCTGTTTCACGTGAAACAGGCGTCGACCCCGGCTGCCGTCCACGGAAGATCGAGCAGTTCCATCTCCTGACCGGCCCCCGCGCCACCGGGCGGTACGACGGCGAGTGCGTCGGCCGCCGCGATGCCCCGCAGCATCGCCGGGCCGTTGTAGTGCAGCGGCACAGCGTGATCGCCTCGCAGGGCGACCGGGACGAGCCGGGTGTCCCGCGGGTGACCGTGCGCCGCCTCCCGCAGGGGCAGCGTGTACGGCTCCGGGGTGGGGCGGCCGGCGAGGGTGCGCAGCAGGGGCTCGGCGAGCGTCAGGAGCCCGGAGACGGCCGCGAGGGGGTTACCCGGCAGGCCGACGAGGTGCCGGTCCTCCGTGATCCTGGCCAGCAGCATCGGATGGCCGGGCCGCACCTCGACCCCGTCGACCAGCAGTTCGGCGCCGATGCGGCGCAGAGTCGGGTGAACATGGTCGACGGGCCCCGCAGCCGTCCCGCCGGTGGTGACGATCAGATCGGCCGTGGACGTGACGAGAGCTTGATGCAGGGCTTCCGCGTCGTCGCCGAGCCTGCGCAGCGCCACCACCTCGGCACCCATCGCCCGCAGCCACGGCGGAAGCATCGGTCCGAGCGCGTCTCGGATGAGTCCGTCGTGCGGGCGGCCCTCGGTGAGCAGTTCGTCGCCGAGGACGAACACTTCGACACGGGGGCGGGGGATCGCGGCGAGCGTGTCGTATCCGGCGGCCGCGGCGAGCCCGAGGACGGCCGGAGTCACCACCGCTCCGGCGGGGAGCAACTGCTCACCACTGCGGCACTCCTGGCCGCGTGGACGGATGTCCTGCCCGTGCGGGAGGCTCCGGTCGGGGTGCAGCCGACCCTTCTCGTCGGTGCGGCCGTGCTCGCTGCGCAGTACCGCGGTCGTGTCCGAGGGGATCCGGGCGCCGGTGGCGATCCGGACGGCCTCACCGTCGACGAGGCGTGCGGGTCCGGCCTCTCCGGCCAGAACACCCTGGTCGCGTACGGCCCAGGGACCGGGCCCGGCGACCGCCCAGCCGTCCATCGCGGAGGTGTCGAAGGAGGGGAGGTCGGTCAGTGCGGTGAGGGGAGCGGCCAGGACGAGGCCGAGGGCGTCTTCCAGAGCCACGGAGACGGGTGTACTGCGGGCGGCGAGGGAACGGGCGGCACGACCGGCACGGGCGCGGGCCTCGGCCCAGGGGGTGGCGACGGCCTTCCCGCGGCGTGCTTCGCGGGCGGGGGCGGTGCCGGCGTGCGAGCCATGACCCTCGCCGTGCGTGACCGCAGAGGCGGGTGTGGCACCGGCGGACGGACGGGCGGGTCGGTTGCCGTGCTTCACGAGGGCGAGCACCTCCTCGACGTCGAGATCCTCTTCGGCATCCTCACCGTCCCGGATGCCGGGGGCGGTCATCCGGCGTCCGGGCGGGTGTCGGGTGTGGCGTCGGGGGCCACGTCGGGCTGTCCCGAGGCGGGCCCGGCACCGGGAGCGGTCCCGTCCGTCCCACCGGTCCCGCCGATCTCGTCGGCCTCGTCCGCCCAGCGGATCGCCAGGGCGGTGGCCTTACGGGTCGCCTCGGCGACGGCTTCCGGGCCTCCCCCCGCCCGCCCGGCGACGTAGCCCACCAGGAAGGTGGTCAGGGGAGCCGCCGGCCGGGCCACTCCGTGGGCGGCGTCGCGGGCGAGGTCGAGGAGAGCACCGGTGTCGACCTCGAGATCGATGTCCAGCTCGTTCTTGACTGCGGAAATCCATTCATCCAACACGTGGCCATGCTCCCTGATGCGTGTTCTGGCGGCGGCGATGTCGTCCCAGGTGTCGCAGTCGAAGGACGCGACGGGGTCGGGGACGCGGGTGAGGTCGAGACCGGCGGTCAGCCGGCGCAGGGGCAGCCCCGTGAGGCCGCCGTGTTCCTCGCCGAGCGCCGAGAGTTCGCGGCGCAGGGCGGACGTGCGGTAGGCGGCGACGAGCGGCTGGTCGCGGCCGTCGGCGTCGGTGAGCAACGCGCCCTCGGCGCCCTCTGCGTTCAGGGCGGCCAGCAGCCGCCGGACGGTGTCCGCCGCGAGGAACGGCAGGTCGGCGGAGAGGACGACGACGGAGTCCGCGGTGACGTGGCGCAGCCCGGCACCGAGTGCCGCCACCGGTCCCGCGCCGGGCGGATCCTCGCGTGCCCAGCGCACGGGCCGGGCGGTCGGCCGCGGGTCCGCGACGACGACCGTGGTCTCCGCGTGGGTGCAGGCTGCGAGCACCCGGTCGAGCAGGGCGCGCCCGCCCACCCGCACACCGGGCTTGTCGGCGCCGCCGAGCCGGCGGGCGCCGCCACCGGCGAGCACGACGGCATCGTGGCCGACGGCACGGCGGACGAGGGGGACGCCGACGCCCTGCTCGAAAGGCGCGGCGGCGTCCTGGTCGGGGCGATCGCCGGAGGTGACCGCCCGCGGCTCGTTCGGAGTCACCCCCCGAGTATGCGCGGCACTCCGATCACACGGAACGGCGGAGTGCCCATACGGTCACAGGGTGCGCAGCAGCACCGCCGGCTGCTCCACGCAGTCCGCCACATGACGCAGGAAGCCGCCCGCCGTGCCGCCGTCGCACACCCGGTGATCGAAGGTGAGCGAGAGCTGGACGACCTGACGCACGGCCAGTTCGCCCTCGTGCACCCAGGGCTTGGGGACGATGCGGCCGACACCGAGCATGGCGGCCTCGGGGTGGTTGATGATCGGCGTGGAGCCGTCGACGCCGAAGACGCCGTAATTGTTCAGCGTGAACGTGCCGCCGGTCAGATCGGCCGGTGTGAGGGTGCCGGTGCGGGCCGCCTCGGTGAGCCGGGCGAACTCCGCGCCGAGGCCCTCGGTGTCGCGGGCGTGCGCGTCGCGGACGACGGGCACCACGAGACCCCGCTCGGTCTGCGCGGCGAAGCCGAGGTGGACGTGGTCCAGGCGGACGACCTCCCTGGCTTCCTGGTCGACGGTGGAGTTGAGCTCCGGGAAGCGGGCCAGGGCCGCGGTGCAGATCCGGGCCAGGAGCGCCAGGAGGGAGATCTTCGGTCCCCCGGCCGCGTTCATCGCCGTACGGGCACGCAGCAGCTCGGTCGCGTCCGCGTCGACCCAGCAGGTCGCGTCGGGAATCTCGCGTCGGCTGCGGGAGAGCTTGTCGGCGACGGCCCCGCGGACGCCCTTGAGCGGGATGCGGGTGCCGGCCGTGGCCGCGGTGGGGACGGGGGTGACGACCGCCGTCTGTGGGGCCACGCGCGGGTGCGGCTCGGGAGTCGCCGTCGTGGTCCGGCGCGCGGCCGCGGCCCGCAGCGCGTACTCCACGTCGGCCCGCAGGATCAGGCCGTCGGGACCGGATCCGGTCAGCTCCCTCAGGTCGATGCCGTTCTCACGGGCCAGCCTGCGCACGAGGGGGGAGATCACGGCCACGGGGCCGTCCGCCGCCTCGGCGGTCCGTACTCCCCCGTTCGCCGAGGCCACCGTCGGCGCCACGGGCACGGGGGCGGGGGCCGGCCGGTCAGGCCGCACCCTGCGGCGGCGCGCGGGCGCCTCGGAGGTGCCGTACCCCACGAGGACGTTGCCCGAGCCCTGGCCGCCCGCGGCGGCCGACGCGCCCTGGGTGCCCCCGGTGACCGGGGCGTCAGGGTTGTCCGCCGGGCCGCCGGAGGCCGGTGCGCCCACGGCGACCGTGATCAGCGGAGCGCCGACGGGCAGTTCCGTACCCTCCTCGCCGAAGCGGGCGGTGACCACACCGCCGTAGGGGCAGGGCACCTCGACCATGGCCTTGGCCGTCTCGACCTCGACGACCGGCTGGTCGACGGCGACGACGTCACCGACCTCGACCAGCCAGCGGACGATCTCCGCCTCGGTGAGTCCCTCCCCGAGGTCGGGGAGCTTGAACTCCAGCACCTGTGCCATCAGCTCTCGGCCTCCCACTGCAGACGCGCCACGGCGTCCAGGATGCGGTCGACGCCGGGCAGGTGGTGGCGCTCCAGCATCGGCGGCGGGTAGGGGATGTCGAACCCGGCGACGCGCAGCACCGGTGCTTCCAGGTGGTGGAAGCAGCGCTCCGTGACGCGGGCCGCGATCTCCCCGCCCGGGCCTCCGAAGGAGCCCGATTCATGGACGACGACCGCCCGTCCGGTCCGCCGCACCGAGGCTGTGACCGTCTCGTCGTCGAACGGCACCAGGGAACGCAGGTCGACGACTTCGAGGTCCCAGCCCTCGGCCCGGGCCGCCTCGGCGGCTTCGAGGCACACGGGCACCGACGGCCCGTACGTGATGAGTGTGGCGCTCCGGCCCGAGCGCCGCACCACCGCGCGGCCGATGGGTTCAACGGCTGCCGGCTCCTCGGGGTTCCAGGAGTCCTTCGACCAGTACAGGCGCTTGGGTTCGAGGACGACGACCGGGTCGTCGGAGGCGATGGCGGCACGCAGCAGACCGTAGGCGTCGGCGACCGTGGCGGGCGTGACGACGTGCAGCCCGGGGGTGGCCATGTAGTAGGCCTCGGAGGAGTCGCTGTGGTGCTCGACGCCGCCGATGCCGCCGCCGTAGGGGACGCGGATCGTGACCGGCAGCGGCATGCGGCCGCGGGTGCGGTTGCGCATGCGGGCGACATGGCTGACGAGCTGCTCGAACGCCGGGTAGGCGAAGGCGTCGAACTGCATCTCCACGACCGGGCGGAGGCCGTACATGGCCATGCCGACCGCGGTGCCGAGGATGCCCGCCTCGGCCAGCGGGGTGTCCGTGCAACGGTCCTCGCCGAACTCCGCGGCGAGTCCGTCGGTGACCCGGAAGACGCCGCCGAGGGTGCCGACGTCCTCACCGAGGACGTGCACGGACGGGTCGGCGGCCATCGCGTCGCGCAGGGCGCGCGTGAGGGCCTGCGCCATGGTGGCGGGCTTGACGGCGACGGTGGTCATCAGTGCGTCCCTCCCTGCTCCGCCTCGATCTCGGCCTGCAGCAGGGCGCGCTGTTCACGAAGTTGCGTGGTGGGCTCGGCGTACACATGGGCGAAGAGGTCCATGGGGTCGAGCGGGGCGTCCTGGTTCATGCGGGCGCGCAGGCCGGCGGCCATGGTCTCGGCGGCGTCCCGGGCCGCCTGCTTCGTCTCCTCGTCGAGCAGCCCTCGCGCGGTCAGTTCGTGCTCCAGCAGGTCGATCGGGTCGTGCCCGCGCCAGGTCTCGACCTCGGCGTCGCCGCGGTAGCGGGTCGCGTCGTCGGCGTTGGTGTGGGCGTCCACGCGGTAGGTGATCGCCTCGACGAGCGTGGGACCGCCGCCCGCGCGCGCGTGCCGTACGGCGTCGGCGAGCACCTCGTGCACGGCGGCCGCGTCGTTGCCGTCGACCAGCCGGCCGGGCATGCCGTATCCGACGGCCTTGTGGGCCAGCGAGGGCGCGGCGGTCTGCTTGGCGAGCGGGACGGAGATCGCGAATCCGTTGTTCTGGACGAGGAAGACGACCGGCGCCCGCCAGACGGCCGCGAAGTTCAGCGCCTCGTGGAAGTCGCCCTCGCTGGTGCCGCCGTCACCGACCATGGCGAGCGCCACCACGTCGTCGCCCTTGAGGCGGGCGGCGTGCGCGAGGCCTACGGCGTGCGGGAGCTGCGTGGCGAGCGGGGTGCTCAGGGGGGCCACGCGGTGCTCGTACGGGTCGTAGCCGGTGTGCCAGTCGCCGCGCAGCAGCGTGAGGGCCTCCACCGGGTCCACGCCGCGGGCGACGACCGCGAGGGTGTCGCGGTAGCTGGGGAAGAGCCAGTCCTGCTCCTGGAGGACGAGGGCGGCTGCGACCTCGCAGGCCTCCTGGCCGGTGCTGGAGGGGTAGACGGCGAGACGGCCCTGCTTGGTCAGGGCGGTGGCCTGCGCGTTGTACCGACGGCCGCGCACCAGCTGGGCGTAGAGCCCGCGCAGCAGCTCCGGGTCGGCCTGCGCGGCCGCCTCGGTGCCGAGGACGCGGTACGGCTCCGCGTCGGGCAGCAGCGGCGCGGGGTCGGTGCGAGGCTGCCAGGCGGGCGGCGGTGTCGGCCGGTATCCGCCCCGCTGCTCCATGACCGTCATGACGGCACCTCCTCGTGGGAGTGGCTACGGGGGACGGGTCGGCTGTGACCCGCCTCACCTACCGATTGTTCGGTCGTCGGCACATTTTGGCTACAGGGCCCCCCAGGCTGTGGACAAACGGTTCTTCACAACCTGAGATGGGTGCAGGACGTCCACGGCGAAGAGGCGGGGGGACATGACAGCTGAACAAATGGCCGAGAGTGCCGAGAGTCCGGACGGCAACTCACCGCCGCGCGCTGAGACCACGGCCCCGCCGCGCGCGGAAGGCATGACCCCGCCCCGACCGCTCGACGCCAAGGCCCCGCCCCGACCGCTCGACGCCATCGATCAGGACATCCTCCAGATGCTCCAGGCGGACGGCCGCGCCTCGATACGGTCGGTCGCCGAGCGGGTCCACGTGTCACGTGCCAACGCCTACGCACGCATCAACCGGCTCATCGAGGACGGCGTGATCCGCGGCTTCGGCGCGCGCGTGGACCATGAGCGCGCGGGCCACGGAACGTCCGCCTACGTCACGCTGAAGATCGTCCAGAACTCCTGGCGCACGGTCCGCGAGCAGCTCAGGCAGCTGCCCGGCGCCTCCCACATCGCCCTGGTGGGCGGCGACTTCGACGTCCTGCTGCTGGTGCACACGCCCGACAACAGGTCGCTGCGCGAACTGGTGCTCACCCGCCTCCAGGCGATCCCGGAGGTGCTCAGCACGCGCACGCTGCTGGTGTTCGAGGAGGAGGACCTGGAGCCGCAGGGGTGACCTCAGGCCCGCAGCAGCCCTGAGAACACCAGCCGGGCGACCGCGTCGCCCACCTCGCGCTCGCCCATGCCCCGCCCGTCCGGGCGGTACCACTCGACGATCGAGTTGATCATGCCGAAGACGAGCCTGGTCGCGAGCCGCACCTCCACGTCACCGCGTACGTCCCCGTCGGCGGCGGCGGCCTTCAGCAGCGCGGCCACCCGGTGGTCGAAGTCGCGCCGCCGCTCCAGCGCCCACCGCTCGGTGGCGGTGTTGCCGCGCACCCGCAGCAGCAGCGTCACGTACGGCAGTTCGGAGATGAGCACCTCGACCATGCGCCGCACGACGTACTCCAGGCGCTCCACCGCACGTCCCACACGCGCGTGCTCCTCGTCGAGGATCGCGAAGAGGCCGTCCAGCGCCCGGCTCACCGCCCGCCGCAGCAGTTCCTCCTTGCCGCTGACGTGGTGGTATATCGACGACTTGGAGATGCCGGCCGCCTTGGAGAGGTGCTCCATGGAGGTACCGTCGTAGCCGCGCTCGATGAAGACCTGCACGGCGACCGAGAGCAGGGTCTCCGGGGTGTACGTGTCGCGCTTGGCCGTGGTCATGGGGTGCCCTCCCGCTTGTCGGCGGAGTGTCCGTGGCGGTAGAGCGCCAGAGAGGGCGCGTAGCGGCCGGAGGGCTCGCGCAGGTGCAGCTCCTCCAGGAGGTCGTGGGCCCAGACCCGGCCGAGCCTGCGGCTCCACTCGAAGGGGCCGAGCGGGTAGTTGACGCCCAGGCGCATCGCGGTGTCGACGTCCTCCTCGGTGGCGACGCCCTTGGCGACGGCGTCGTGCGCGAGGTCGACGATCCGCGCGACCGTACGGGCGACGATCATGCCGGGGACGTCGCCGATGACGCTGACGTCCTTGCCGAGTGCCTGGAAGAGGCCGATGGCCTCGGAGAGCGTCCGCGGGGGAGTGTCCTGGGAGGCGGACACGGCGATGCGGGTGGCCTTGCGGTAGTCCAGGGCGAGGTCGAAGTAGACGACGTCCCCGAACTCCACCGAGGTCTGGCCGTCGGCGAGGGCGAGCTGGCCGCCGCTCGGCAGCACCAGACGGGTGCCGCCGTCCTCGTCCTCCTCACGGACCTGGATGCCCGCCTCGCGGATCATCGCGAGCAGCTCAGAGGCGGGTCCCAGGTCACCCTCGGCGACCACGTACGCGGGCGGCCGGCGCTTCTCCGCGGTGTGCGGCTCGGCCCGCTCGGCGCCGTCACGGTGGTCGAACCAGCCCTGCCCGGTCTTGCGGCCCAGGCGGCCGGACTCGACCAGGCGGCGCTGGGAGAGCGAGGGGGCGAAGCGCACGTCCTGGAAGAAGGACTGCCACACGGAGTGCGTGACGGACTCGTTGACGTCCTGGCCGATCAGGTCGGTGAGTTCGAACGCCCCCATCCGGAAGCCGCCGGACTCGCGCAGGACCGCGTCGATGGTGGCCGGGTCGGCGCCCTGCGCCTCGTGGACCGCGAAGGCCTCGGCGTAGAAGGGCCGGGCGATGCGGTTGACGATGAAACCCGGGGTGTCGGCACAGGCGACGGGCGTCTTGCCCCAGGCGCGGGCGGTCTCGTACGCGCGCGTGGCCGACGAGACGTCGGTGGCGAACCCCGAGACGACCTCGACCAGCGGCAGCAGCGGAGCCGGGTTGAAGAAGTGCAGACCGACGAGACGGCCCGGGTTGCGCAGGGCGCCCGCGATGGCCGTCACCGACAGGGAGGAGGTGTTCGTGGCCAGCAGACAGTCCTCGCCGACCACGTCCTCCAGGGCGCGCATCAGCTCCTGCTTGACGTCCAGCCGCTCCAGGACGGCCTCCACGACCAGCGCGCAGTCCGCGAGTCCGGCGAGGCTGTCCACGGGTGTGAGGCGGGTGCGGGCGGCGTCCCGCTCGGCGGCGGTGAGACGGTCCTTCTCGACGAGCCGGTCGAGACGGGCACCGATCGCGGCGGCCGCTCCTCCCGCGCGCCCTGCGACGGCGTCGTACAGGCGCACCGGGTGGCCCGCGGTCAGCGCGACCTGGGCAATGCCCTGGCCCATGGTGCCGGTGCCGACGACGGCCACGGGGCTGCTGAGGTCGAGTGCTGTCATGTGCGCGATCCTCCCGCACGGGGTTTTCCACAGATGCGGCGGACCCCCTTGTCCCGACCGATCGTTCGGTTACTCTAACCCTGACTGCCCGTTCCTGTCCCTGTTTCCGTCCAGGTCCAGAGCTCGACGAAGAGTTCTCCAGACGAGGAGTTGGTCCCGCATGGCCGCCGAACTCACCGCTCACGCCTTGATCGCCAAGCACCGGCCCACCCTCGACCAGGCCCTGGAAGCGATCCGCACCCGCGCGTACTGGTCCCCGCACCCCGAGCACCCCAAGGCCTACGGCGCCGACGGCAGCCTGGACGCGGCGGCGGGCAAGGCTGCCTTCGACGGCGTCCTGGGCACCCGCCTCGACCTCGGCCAGCCCGGCACCGACGGCTGGGTGGGCGGCGAGGTCTCGCCGTACGGCATCGAGCTGGGCGTCGAGTACCCGCACGCGGACATCGACGAGCTGCTGCCCGCCATGAAGGCCGGTCAGCGCGCCTGGCGGGACGCGGGCGCGGAGATGCGCGCGGTGGTCTGCCTGGAGATCCTCAAGCGCGTCGGCGACCGGACCCACGAGTTCGCGCACGCGGTCATGCACACCTCCGGCCAGGCCTTCATGATGGCGTTCCAGGCGGGCGGCCCGCACGCGCAGGACCGCGGCCTGGAGGCGGTGGCGTACGCGTACGTGGAGCAGGTCCGCACGCCCGACACGGCGGAGTGGACCAAACCGCAGGGCAAGCGCGACCCGCTGGTGCTGACCAAGCAGTTCACGCCGGTGCCGCGCGGGATCGCCCTGGTGATCGGCTGCAACACCTTCCCGACGTGGAACGGCTATCCGGGCCTGTTCGCCTCCCTCGCCACCGGCAACGCGGTCCTGGTGAAGCCCCACCCGCGCGCGGTGCTGCCGCTCGCGCTGACCGTGGCCGTCGCGCGCGAGGTGCTCGCGGAAGCGGGCTTCGACCCGAACCTGGTGGCGCTCGCCGCCGAGCGGCCCGGCGAGGGCATCGCCAAGACCCTGGCCACCCGCCCCGAGATCAGGATCATCGACTACACCGGCTCGACCGCCTTCGGCGACTGGCTGGAGGCCAACGCCCGTCAGGCGCAGGTCTACACCGAGAAGGCCGGCGTCAACACGGTGCTCGTCGAGTCGGCCGCCGACTACAAGGGCATGCTGTCCAACCTGGCGTTCTCGCTGTCCCTGTACAGCGGCCAGATGTGCACCACCCCGCAGAACCTGCTGATCCCCCGTGACGGCATCCGTACCGACGAGGGGCCCAAGACCTACGACGAGGTCGTCGCCGACCTGGCCCGCGCGGTCGACGGCCTCCTCGGCGACGACGCGCGCGCGAACGCCCTGCTGGGCGCGATCGTCAACCCGGACGTGAAGGCCCGCCTGGAGGCCGCGGCCGGTCTCGGCGAGGTCGCCCTGGCCTCCCGCGAGGTGAGCAACCCCGAGTTCCCGGGTGCCGTCGTGCGCACGCCCGTGATCGTCAAGCTCGACGGGGCCAAGCCCGACGACGAGGCGGCCTGCATGAGCGAGTGCTTCGGACCGGTCTCCTTCGCCGTCGCGGTCGACTCGGCGGCGGACGCCGTCGAGCTGCTGCGGCGCACGGTCCGCGAGAAGGGCGCGATGACGGTCGGCGCGTACACGACCGACGAGGAGGTGGAACGGGCCGTCCAGGAGGTCTGCCTCGAGGAGGCGGCGCAGCTCTCGCTCAACCTCACCGGCGGGGTGTACGTCAACCAGACGGCCGCCTTCTCCGACTTCCACGGCTCGGGCGGCAACCCGGCGGCCAACGCCGCGCTCACCGACGGCGCGTTCGTGGCGAACCGCTTCCGCGTGGTCGAGGTCCGCCGGGAGGCCTGAGGACCCGCGCGGGGCCTACGCGCGCGGGGCGCCCCCGGTCGCGCTCCAGTGGTACAGCGTCATGGCCACGCTGGTCGCGAGGTTGTAGCTGGAGACCTGGGGGCGCATCGGCAGGGACAGCAGGTGGTCGGCCCGCGCGCGCAGCGCCCCGGACAGCCCGCTGCGCTCCGAACCGAAGGCGAGGACGGCGTCGTCCGGGAGCTCCACGCCCCGGATGTCCTCCCCTTCCGGGTCGAGCGCGAACACCGGCCCGGCCGGCAGCTCGTCGGCGGTCAGCCGCTCGACGGCGGTCGCGAAGTGCAGCCCGGCGCCGCCGCGCACCACGGTCGGGTGCCAGGGGTCGAGCGTGCCGGTGGTGACCACGCCGGTCGCCCCGAAACCGGCGGCCAGCCGGATCACGGCACCCGCGTTGCCGAGGTTGCGCGGATCGTCGAGGACCACGACGGGCGCAGGGCGGGGCGTGCGGGACAGTACCCGCAGATTGGCCTCGCGGGAGGGCCGTAGCGCCAGGGCGGCCACGGCGGTGGGATGCGGCCGCGGCACCAGCGAGGCGTAGACCGCCTCCGGCACCTCCGTCAGGAGCGCCTCCAGTGTCGCCCTCACGTCGGGGGCGAGATCTTCGGCGAGGGCGAGCGCCGCCCGCCGGTCCACGGCGACCGCCACCGGCACCTCGGCCCCGAAGCGCAGGGCGTGCTTCACGGCGTGGAAGCCGTCGAGCAGCACACAGCCGCCGGCGAGCCGGCGCCACCGGCCGAGCGGATCGGGATCGGTCATGCCGGGAAGCCTACGCGGCTGGGCTCGGCGTCCTCGGGCTCGTGCGCCCCCCGCTGCCCGGGCACCGCGGCACCGCGCCGAGGCAGCAACGCCTCCCACACGCGCGCGGCCCAGCCGCCCAGCCTCCGCAGGAACGACGTCGGCAGGAAGACCGCGTCCGTCGCGATCATCGCCAGGGAGAAGAACGGCAGCCCGAGGAGCACCGCGATCGCGGTGTGCTCGGCGATCATGACGACGAGCAGGACGTTCTTCACCCGCCGGTTGAACAGGGTGAACGGGAAGGCGACCTGCACGACGACCGTCCCGTACGTCACGAGCATCACCATGGTGCCGCTGGACGACAGCAGATCACCGAGCGCCGGCCAGGGGGAGAAGTAGTCCAGGTGCAGCGGGTAGTAGGCGGCGGTGCCGTCCTGCCAGCGCGAGCCCTGGATCTTGTACCAGCCGGCCGTCGCGTAGATCAGACAGGCCTCCGCCATGATCACCAGCAGGGCACCGTTGTGCAGGATGTCGGTGATCACGTCGAGCAGGATCCGGGGCTCCGCGGACGTCGCGAGGCGCGTGACGGCCCACCGCACGCCCAGCGCGGCCCACACCGTCCACAGGATCGCCGGCACGGTCCAGTCGCCGTCGAACCGGCCGCCCGCGGTCACCGTGACCAGCGCCACGCCGAACACGCTCCACAGGGCGGGCCCGAGCCGGTCGGTGACGCGCTCCCCCCGCGCGCGTGCCTCGGCCGCGCGCCGCTCCCGCCGCGCGTCCAGCGACCAGACCCGGCCGCAGCGCAGGAAGACCAGGTACATCGACATCAGGTGCAGGACGTTGTCGCCGCCGTCGCCCACGAAGACGCTGCGGTTCTGCAGCGAGAGCACGCCCACCATGAACAGCACCGACATGGTGCGGGTGCGCCAGCCCAGCAGCAACAGCAGGCTCGACAGGACCGACAGCGCGTACACCGCCTCGAACCAGCCCCGGCCGTCCGACCACATCAGGGCTGTGAAGGCGCCGTTGTCGTCGATCAGCCGCCGGGCCAGCTCCCAGCTCCACGGGCCGTCGGGACCGTACAGCTCCGCACGGTGGGGAAGCTCGCGCAGCAGGAACAACAGCCAGGTCAGGCTGAACCCGATGCGGACCACGGCGCTCTGGTACGGCCCGAGCGCCGACCCGGTGACGCGCGCGATCACGGCGGACACCGACAGGGAGAACCGGTTCACCGCGCGCCTCCCTCGGTGTCACCGGCGGCCAGTGGCCACCAGGGCAGCACCCGGTAGACCGGCTTCGACGAGACCTTGTCGGTGCTCCAGGAGGGCGCCGGCACGTTGGTGGTGCGGGAGCGGACCTGGACGCGTTCTATGGTGCCGCCCCGGCCGGCCGCCTCGCCGCGTTCCAGCCGCAGCACGACGATGTTGCGCAGGTAGGTCTCGGCGAGGGTGCCGCGCGGACCCGACGAGCGGTTGTCGGAGTCGTGCGAGCCGACGTAGAAGTCCCAGGATCGGCGCAGCTCGTTCTGCTGGGTGTGGCTCGGCACCAGGTTGCCGTCGATGCCCCGGCCGTCCTGGGCGGACAGGTCGAACCAGCCGGTGGTGCGCGCCGTGCCGTCGGCGGTGCGGACGTCGGCGCGGACCTGGACGGCGATGTTCTGCTGGAGCGGGTTGGGCGCGAAGAGCTTCCAGTTCTGCTCGAACTCCGGGTAGATGTATTCGTCGATCGCCTTGCCGTGCGCCTTGGTGACCGTGTTGGACGGCGCGACATGGAGGAACACCATGCCGACGTGGACACAGACGGCGACCGCGACGACGGCGACCGCCAAGGCGGCGACGACCTGGTAGCGCGGGGAGAGAGCGGCAACGCCGCCCCGTGGCTCGGGCCCGTCCGGGGGCCCCTCCTGCACGGCCCCGGGTCGGACGCCGGACAGGTCGTCCTGGGCGGCCTCGGTCCGGGCACCGGACAGGTCCCCCCCGGCGGCCTCGGTCCGGACACCGGACCGGCCACCCCGCACCCGCTGCTCCTCCGTCGACGCCCGCGGCCCTCGCGGCGCCTCGGCCTCCCGCGGGGGGCCGGCACCTCCGTCGTACGCGTTCATTCCGCCCCGTTCCCCGGTTCCGGTCCGTCTTGCGCCTGCTCGCCGGGCCACGGTGACCCGTTCGTACCCGTCGGCGCGTCCGTCCACGTCGACCCGCTCTCGCGCACCGCGTGCGCGAGCACGGGTCGGGACGGCCTTCGCACGGCCGTCGCACAGTCGTCGCACGGAACGGTACTCAGCCCGGCCCGTCCCGCGCAGCCCTCCCCCCGAGCGGGGCCGGCCCGGTACGCCGCGAGGCCCCGCCGCAGACGGGCCGCCCGAGTTTCCCCCGGGGACGCCGGCAGGTTGTCCACAGCGGTTGACACCTTACGACGGCCGTCTCACCATGGAATCGCACGGACCGAACGATCGGTCGGGAGAAGGCTCGGAGAGAGCCCGAGGTCGAGGGGGACCGCATGGCGACAGCAGCCGCGCACCAGACGGCCCGCACACAGCGGTACGGCGGCCGGGAAACCGCCGACGGCGAGCAGGACGCCCGGGAGCGCGCCTTCGACGCCGCGGTGGCCGCCGACGAACGCATCGAGCCACGCGACTGGATGCCCGACGCCTATCGCGCGACGCTGGTCCGCCAGATCGCCCAGCACGCCCACTCCGAGATCATCGGCATGCAGCCGGAAGCCAACTGGATCACGCGCGCGCCCTCCTTGCGCCGCAAGGCCATCCTCATGGCGAAGGTCCAGGACGAGGCGGGCCACGGTCTGTACCTCTACAGCGCCGCCGAAACGCTCGGCACGAGCCGCGAGGAACTGCTGGACAAGCTGCACACCGGCCGCCAGAAGTACTCCTCGATCTTCAACTACCCCACCCTGACCTGGGCCGACGTCGGCGCGATCGGCTGGCTGGTGGACGGCGCCGCGATCACCAACCAGGTCCCCCTGTGCCGCTGCTCCTACGGCCCGTACGCACGCGCGATGATCCGCGTCTGCAAGGAGGAGTCCTTCCACCAGCGCCAGGGATACGAACTGCTGCTGGCCCTCAGCCGCGGCACCCCCGAACAGCACGCGATGGCCCAGGACGCGGTGGACCGCTGGTGGTGGCCCTCACTGATGATGTTCGGCCCGCCCGACGACGAGTCCGCGCACTCCGCGCAGTCGATGGCCTGGAAGATCAAGAGGCACTCCAACGACGAACTGCGCCAGCGCTTCGTCGACATCTGCGTCCCGCAGGCCGAGTCACTGGGCCTCACCCTCCCCGACCCGGACCTGAAGTGGAACGAGGAGCGCGGCCACCACGACTTCGGCCCGATCGACTGGGCGGAATTCAAGGAAGTCCTCAAGGGCAACGGCCCGTGCAACGAGCAGCGGCTCACCCAGCGCACCCGGGCACACGAAGAGGGCGCCTGGGTCCGGGAGGCCGCCGCGGCCCACGCGGCCAAGCACAGCCGAGAAGACGACGAGAGCCGCGAGAGCCGTGGGACGGGAGCGAAGCAGGCATGACGAACACCGACTGGCCCCTGTGGGAGGTCTTCGTGCGCTCGCGCCGCGGCCTCTCCCACACCCACGCGGGCAGCCTGCACGCGCCGGACGCGGAGTTCGCCCTGCGCAACGCCCGCGACCTGTACACCCGGCGCGGCGAGGGCGTCTCGCTCTGGGTCGTGCCCTCCGCCGCGATCACCGCCTCCTCGCCGGACGAGAAGGACCCGTTCTTCGACCCGGCAGCCGACAAGGCGTACCGGCACCCGACCTTCTACGAGATCCCGGAGGGGGTGAAGCACCTGTGACCACGGCCGCGCACACGAACACCGCCGCTCTCGCCCTCGGCGACGACGCTCTGGTGCTCTCCCACCGTCTGGGGGAGTGGATGGGCCACGCGCCCGCGCTGGAGGAGGAGGTCGCTCTCGCCAACATCGCCCTCGACCTGCTGGGCCAGGCCCGCATCCTGCTGTCGATGGCCGGCGACGAGGACGAACTGGCCTACCTCCGCGAGGAACGCGCCTTCCGCAACCTCCAGTTGGTGGAGCAGCCCAACGGCGACTTCGCCCACACCATCGCCCGCCAGCTGTACTTCTCCACCTACCAGCACCTGCTCTACGACCGACTGGCCGCCAAGGACGGGCCGTTCGCGGGGCTCGCGGCCAAGGCCGTCAAGGAGGTCGCCTACCACCGCGACCACGCCGAGCAGTGGACCCTGCGCCTCGGCGACGGCACCGAGGTCAGCCACGAGCGGATGCGGCGGGCCTGCGACGCCCTGTGGCGGTTCACCGGCGAGATGTTCCAGCCGGTGGACGGCGTCGACACCGGCCCGGCCGACCTGGAGACCATCTGGCTGGAGTCGGTCAAAGCCGTGCTGCGCCGGGCCGGACTGGAGCTGCCCGAGGGGCCGCGGACCGGAGCATGGCGCGCGGGCGCGGGCCGTCAGGGCCTGCACACGGAGCCCTTCGGACGGATGCTCGCCGAGATGCAGCACCTGCACCGCAGCCACCCGGGGGCGTCATGGTGACCCTCACCCCCCTGGAGGCGGAACTCCTCGCGGTCGCCGGTTCGGTGCCCGACCCCGAGCTGCCCGTGCTCACCCTCCAGGAGCTGGGCGTCCTGCGCGCGGTCCATGTGCGCGACACGGACGCCGTCGAGGTCGAACTGACCCCGACCTACACCGGCTGCCCGGCCGTGGAGGCGATGTCCACGGACATCGAGCGGGCGCTGCGCGACCACGGCGTCCGCGAGGTCACCGTGCGCACGGTCCTCACCCCCGCCTGGTCGACGGACGACATCTCCGCCGAAGGCCGTCGCAAACTGCGGGAGTTCGGCATCGCGCCGCCGCGCGCGCAGCGCACGGCCGGACCGGTCGGCCTCACCCTCGGACCGACCCGCACCTTTGAGCAGGACCCGGTCCGCTGCCCCCACTGCGGCTCTGCCGACACCGAACTGCTCAGCCGTTTCTCCTCCACCGCCTGCAAGGCGCTGCGGCGCTGTCTGGCCTGCCGTGAACCCTTCGACCACTTCAAGGAGTTGTGATGGCCCGCTTCCACCCGCTCCCCGTGGCCGCGGTGGACCGGCTCACCGACGACTCCGTGGCCCTGACCCTCACCGTCCCCGCCGCACTGCGCGAGGAGTACCGGCACGCGCCGGGCCAGCACCTCGCCCTGCGGCGCAGGGCCGACGGGACCGAGATCCGGCGGACGTACTCGATCTGCTCACTCGCGCCGGAGCCCGGCGGTGAGGGCCCTCGCACCTTGCGGGTGGGCGTGCGGCTGGTAGAGGGCGGCGCCTTCTCGACCTACGCGCTCAAGGAGATCAACGTCGGGGACGAACTGGAGGTGATGACACCGGCGGGCCGGTTCACCCTCGATCCCGCACCCGGTCTGTACGCGGCGATCGTGGGCGGCAGCGGCATCACCCCGGTGCTGTCGATCGTCTCCACCCTGCTGGCCCGCCAGCCCGAGGCCCGGTTCTGCCTGATACGCAGCGACCGTACGGCAGCGTCGACGATGTTCCTGGAGGAGGTCGCCGACCTCAAGGACCGCTATCCGCAGCGGATGCACCTGGTCACCGTGCTCTCCCGGGAGGAGCAGCAGGCCGGGTTGCCGTCCGGGCGGCTGGACCGGGAACGGCTGACCGGGCTGCTGCCGGCGCTGCTGCCCGTGGCGGACGTGGCGGGCTGGTTCCTGTGCGGGCCGTTCGGCCTGGTGCAGGGCGCGGAGCGGGCCCTGCGAGAGCTCGGCGTCGCCCGCGCCCGCATCCACGAGGAGATCTTCCACGTGGACGTCACAGCCCCCGCGTCCACCACCCCCGCCCCGGCGCACAGCACGGTCACCGCCCGCCTCGACGGCCGCGGCGGCAGCTGGGCCGTGGCGGACGGCGAGTCGGTCCTGGAGACGGTGCTGCGCAACCGGCCCGACGCGCCCTACGCCTGCAAGGGCGGGGTGTGCGGAACCTGCCGGGCCTTCCTCGTCGCCGGCGAGGTGCGTATGGACCGCAACTTCGCGCTGGAACCGGAGGAGACCGAGGCCGGCTACGTACTGGCGTGCCAGTCGCATCCCCTCACCGAGGCGGTGGAGGTGGACTTCGACCGGTGAGCCGGGAAGGACACGGCGACGGCCGGTGCACGGCGCCCGGCCGTTCCCGTTCCCTTCTTCCAGAACCCACCCTGTCCTGACGGTACGTCAGATCGGCTGACGCGTCGGAGAAACAGGCCGTGGCCTTCGGCTTTCCCGAGGAGCAGCGGGCGGCGGTCGGGGCCGCGCGAGGCGTCTTCGCCGACGTCGGCCGTCCGCTGCACCGCCACCACGCGTGGGCCACACACGCGGAAAGCTCTCCCCGGAGCCCGCGGTGGCGCACGAGGAGGCCCTGGGCGACCTGCCGGCCGCCCACGCCCTCGGCCGACCTCCACCCGCTCACCGCCACACGGACCCGCAGATCCAGCCCGTGCGGCTGCGGGACTACAGAACGAAGCCGGGCTGCCCGTCGTCGGTGACGACCGGGCGGCCCACGGCCGACCAGTGCTGCATGCCGCCGTCCACGTTCACCGCGTCGACGCCCTGCTGCGCGAGGTACATGGTGACCTGGGCGGAACGGCCACCGGAGCGGCAGATCACATGGACCCGCCCGTCCTGCGGAGCCGCCTCGGTCAGCTCGCCGTAACGCGCGACGAACTCGCTGATGGGAATGTGCAGTGCCCCTTCGGCATGGCCCGCCTTCCACTCGTCGTCCTCCCGGACGTCCAGCAGGAAGTCGCCGTCCTTGAGGTCCTCGACCCCGACCGTGGGCACACCAGCTCCGAAACTCATGCCCCCGACGCTACCGGACGCCCCGCACCCACCGTCGGCCCCGCCGCAGGTCCGATGCCCCGCGCCCACCGACGGCCCCGCCGCCGGGCTCCGCCCCGGGACCGCGCCGGACACCCGGCGGCCGAGCCCCTCCGCCGAACGGCAGGTCAGAGCGGAGGCCCCGAAGGGCAACCCCAGACCGCCGGCCCCGGACCGACAGAACCGGACCGCCAGTCCCGCCGCCGAACGACAGGGCCGGCTGCGGACCCGAATCGCCACCCCCGAACCGGATGCCCCTCAGCCCGTCAGCTCCGCCAGCTCGGTCTCCCGCTTCGCCACCTCGGCCAGGAGCTGCTCGGCGATCTCCTCCAGAAGCCGGTCGGGGTCGTCCGGCGCCATCCGGAGCATCGCGCCGATCGCGCCCTCCTCCAGCTCCCGGGCCACCAGCGCCAGCATCTCCTTGCGCTCGGCGAGCCACTCCAGCCGGGCGTACAGCTCCTCGCTGGGGCTCGGCCGCCGCTCCTCGAGGGCCGGACCGGCCGCCCACTCCTCGGCCAGCTCCCGCAGCGCGGCCTCGTCGCCCCGGGCGTAGGCGGCGTTGACCCGCGTGATGAACTCCTCACGCCGCGCCCGCTCCGCATCCTCCTGTGCCAGGTCGGGATGGGCCTTGCGGGCCAGCTCCCGGTAGAGCTTGCGGGCCTCGTCGCTGGGCCGCACCCGCTGCGGCGGCCGCACCGACTGGTCCGTGAGCATGGCCTCGGCCTCCGGGAACAGCCCGTTGCCGTCCATCCAACCGTGGAACAGCTCCTCGACCCCGGGCATCGGCATGACCCGGGCCCGCGCCTCGTCCGCCTTGCGCAGGTCCTCCGGATCACCGGTGCGGGCGGCCGTGGCCTCGGCGATCTGCGCCTCGAGCTCATCGAGCCGGGCGTACATCGGACCGAGTTTCTGGTGGTGGAGCCGCGAGAAGTTCTCGACCTCGACGCGGAAGGTCTCCACCGCGATCTCGAACTCGATCAGCGCCTGCTCAGCGGCCCGCACGGCTTTCTCGAGCCGCTCCTCGGGCCGCGACTGCTCAGCTTCGGGGGTCGTCACCCGACCAGCGTAGGCCACCCCTGAGGGGGACCCCCTCAGTCCCGGTGCTCCGGGCAGTCCGCCGCCACCCACTCCGCCTCCAGATCCCGGCAGACCACGAGGAGCGTGCCGGGGCGGCAGGCCAGTTCATGGGTGCAACCGCCGGGGTGCGGGAGGATCTCGTCGAGCATCACCGCGCCGACGTCGTCGAGAGCGCAGACGTCGAGGACGTCGGCCTGGAAAAGAGAGACGCCCGTGTAGCGGACGACGAGGTCCTCGTCGTGCTTCCAGCAGTTGTGCCCGAAGCGGATCTCCAGGTCCTCCTCTCCCGCCCGGCGGGCCTCCACCGGCAGGAGATCCTTCACGCACCGCCTGGCCGAGAAGTCGTAGTGATCCGGATCGGTGGCGAACGCGCGCGCCCCGGGAGGCAGTTGCCCGCCCAGCACCGGCAACCGCTCCAGGTACGGCCTCGGATCGAGGACCCCGAAGAGGTCACCGACCCGGCCGTCCAGCTCGACGTACTTCACCGAACGCCCCTCATGCCGCGCTCACACCCCCGTCTCCGCCGCGATCCTCCCCGCCCGTACCGCCGTCACCAAGTCCGCGTGATCCGCCTCCGTGCGGTCGGCGTAGGCCACCGCGAAGGCGGCCATCGCCTCGTCCAGTTCCTCGTTCTTGCCGCAGTAGCCGGCGATGAGTCGCGGGTCGGCACTGTGCGAGTGGGCACGGGCCAGCAGGGCGCCGGTCATGCGGCCGTAGTCGTCGACCTCGTCGGCGGCGAGAGCGGCGGGGTCCACACTGCCCTTGCGATTGCGGAACTGCCGGACCTGGAAGGGCCGGCCCTCGACCGTGGTCCAGCCCAGCAGGGAGTCGCTGACCACCTGCATGCGCTTCTGCCCGAGGACCACCCGCCGCCCCTCGTGCTCGACGGCCGAAGGCTCGAAACCGGCGCTCGCCAGGTGCGGCACCAGCACCGAGCGCCGCGCCTCCTTCACCTGGAGCACGAGCGGCTCGCCCCGGTGGTCCAGCAGCAGGACGACGTAGGACCGGGTGCCCACGCTGCCCGTGCCGACGATGCGGAAGGCGACGTCGTGCACCGCGTGCCGGGCCAGCAGGGGCAGCCGGTCCTCCGGCAGCGTGGTCACGTACTGCTCGAGGGACACGGCCACCGCAGCGGCCTCCGCGTCGGGGACGCGCCGCAGCACCGGTGCCGCGTCGACGAAGCGGCGCCCGCCCTGCGGGGACGACTCGGTCGACTTCGCGGCGAACCGCCCGCTCGTGTTGGCCCGCGCCTTCTCCGAGACCCGCTCCAGCGTGCCCAGCAGGTCGCGGGCGTCGGCGTGCGAGACGAGTTCCTCGTCGGCGATGGCGTTCCACGCGTCCAGCACCGGAAGCCGAGCCAGCAGGCGCATGGTGCGGCGGTAGGCGCCGGCCGTGTCGTACGCCGCCCGGCGGCAGGTGTCCTCGTCGGCGCCGGCCTCCCGGCCCGCGAGCACCAGGGACACGGCCAGCCGCTTGAGGTCCCACTCCCAAGGGCCGTCGACCGTCTCGTCGAAGTCGTTCAGGTCGATGACCAGGCCGCCGCGGGCGTCGCCGTACAGCCCGAAGTTGGCGGCGTGCGCGTCGCCGCAGATCTGCGCCGTGACGCGGGTCATCGGGGTGCGGGCCAGATCATGGGCCATGAGGCCCGCCGAACCCCGCAGGAACGCGAACGGTGTGGCAGCCATCCGCCCCACCCGGATAGGTGTGAGTTCGGGAAGGCGACCCCGGCTGGACTCCTCGACCGCGGTCACCGCGTCGGGGCGGGAGGGGTCCAGGTCGAGCCCGGCGTGTGCCGCGCGCGGCACCCGGCGGCGCAGGGCCTTGCCCTCCTCCTTCGGCGAACCCGCGGCGGGCCACTCGGCGAACCCCCGTGGCCGGGGAAGGCGCGAACCCTCGCCCCGGATCGCCCGCGCACCCTCGACCGCGCCCTCGTCCGCACCCGCGCCCACCCCGGCACCGACCTCTGTCACCACGACCGCCTCCCCCGCACCCGGACGAACAACAACTGCTGCAGACCGTACCGCCGACAGCCGAAACCCGTCCGAGGCTGTGGACAACCATCCCGGCACCGCCCCGCCCGCACGCGACACCGTCCCTCCCACCCGCGCAGGACGCCCCTCGACCACGACCACCCGCCCCGTCCGCCAGGTCCACCCTGTCCGCGCCTGCTCGCTCTGCCCTGCCCCCGTGAGATACCTCACGCGCGCGAGCTGCATCCACGCATCCGGACCCCCTCGCCTGCACGCGTCCGGACCTCCCTGCCCCTGCGTCCACGCATGCCGCACACATCCACGCCCCCGGACACGCGAAAGCCCCGCAGATCCGAAGACCTACGGGGCTTTCAACTGTGCGCGAGGGGGGAGTTGAACCCCCACGCCCTTTCGGGCACTGGAACCTGAATCCAGCGCGTCTGCCTATTCCGCCACCCGCGCATTGGGTGTGTCATCAGGGTGTTGGCCTTGCGGCCCGGCGCCTTCCGACATGCAGAACATTAGCACGTGGGCCAGGGTGCGTTCACATCCCTCCTTGCGGGGCAGAGGTCACCGCGAGAGGCCCCCGGCAACCTCCGTACGTCTCGGCGACGACCGGTTCACGTATCAACCTCGTACCTATGGCGGCCGTCTCCCCGGTAGGCGGGCGAGCTCCACAGTCAGGTGCGGGACACTGGTCCTCGGCCGCCTCTACGATCCTGGGCAGAAGAACGAGCGAAGGACGCGCAAAGGACGCCGTCGACACCGGTCGGCGGAGCCGACAGGGGGAACCGGCCGATTCACCGGCGCGTGGATACGATCAGTAAGCAGTACCAGGTAGGCAGCAGGACACGGGACGCAAGTCACGACGGAGGAGGTGCCCCATGGGAGTCCTGAAGAAATTCGAGCAGCGTCTCGAGGGTCTGGTCAACGGCACCTTCGCCAAGGTGTTCAAGTCCGAGGTGCAGCCCGTGGAGATCGCGGGAGCGCTCCAGCGGGAGTGCGACAACAACGCGACCATCTGGAACCGCGACCGGACCGTCGTACCCAACGACTTCATCGTGGAGCTGAGCACGCCGGACTACGAGCGGCTCAGCCCCTACTCCGGCCAGCTCGGCGACGAACTGGCCGGCATGGTCCGCGACTACGCGAAGCAGCAGCGCTACACCTTCATGGGACCGATCAAGGTCAACCTGGAGAAGGCGGACGATCTCGACACCGGTCTGTACCGCGTGCGGAGCCGCACCCTCGCCTCCTCCGCCAGCGGCCCCCAGGCGCCCGAGCGCGCCCCCGGCGGCCGCCCCGGCGGGTACGGCTATCCACCGGCGGCCGGCGGCGCGGCGGCCGCGCCCCCCATGCCCGCCGCGCCCCCGCCCGGTGCGCCCGGCGGCCGGCCCGGCGGGTACGGCTACCCGCCCGCGGCCGGCGGTCAGCGCCCGGCGGGCGGCGGACTCGCAGGTGCCCCGGCGCCCGGCTCCCGGACCCGCCACTGGATCGAGATCAACGGCACCCGCCACCAGATCTCCCGCGCGACGCTCGTGCTGGGCCGCAGCACCGAGGCCGACGTGCGGATCGACGACCCCGGCGTCTCCCGCCGGCACTGCGAGATCCGGACCGGAACGCCCTCGACGATCCAGGATCTCGGGTCCACCAACGGCATCGTGGTGGACGGGCAGCACACCACCCGCGCTACGCTCCGCGACGGCTCGCGGATCGTCGTGGGCAGCACCACCATCATTTACCGGCAAGCCGAAGGGTGAAGCGGGGGCAATGTCAGAGCTGACCCTCACGGTCATGCGGCTGGGTTTCCTGGCCGTACTGTGGCTGTTCGTGATCGTGGCCGTGCAGGTCATCCGCAGCGACCTGTTCGGTACGCGTGTCACCCAGCGCGGTGCGCGCCGGGAGGCGGCCCGACCTCAGCAGGCGCAACGCCAAGCGCCTCCCCAGCAGCGCCAGCAACCCGCCGCGGGAGGCGGGCGCAGGGGGCGCAACGCCCCGACGAAGCTGGTCGTGTCCGAGGGCACCCTCACCGGCACGACCGTCGCGCTCCAGGGCCAGACCATCACCCTGGGCCGTGCGCACGACAGCACCATCGTGCTGGACGACGACTACGCCTCCAGCCGCCACGCCAGGATCTACCCGGACCGCGACGGCCAGTGGATCGTCGAGGACCTGGGCTCCACCAACGGCACGTACCTCGACCGAACGCGGCTGACGACTCCCACACCGATCCAGCTGGGTGCGCCGATCCGTATCGGCAAGACCGTCATCGAGCTGCGGAAGTAGTGCTACATCATGAGTGAGCGCGAGCGGAGCGAGCACGCCAGGTCGGCCGGCACCCAGGGCCCCGGCGCGCTCCCGACCGGAGGGTGGGCAGTGTGGCTCGACACGACCGGCTGTACCCGGGGCCGACGGGCGAGGTGGGCATGAGTCTGTCACTGCGCTTCGCCGCCGGATCGCACAAGGGCATGATCCGGGAGGGCAACGAGGACTCCGGTTACGCCGGTCCGCGCCTGCTCGCCATCGCCGACGGCATGGGCGGCGCCGCCGCAGGTGAGGTCGCCTCCTCCGAAGCCATCTCCACCATCGTCGCCCTCGACGACGACGTGCCCGGCTCCGACGTCCTCACCTCGCTCGGCACGGCCGTGCAGCGCGCCAACGACCAGCTGCGTTCGCTGGTCGAGGAGGATCCCCAGCTCGAGGGCATGGGGACCACGCTGACCGCGTTGCTGTGGACCGGCCAGCGGCTGGGGCTCGTGCATGTCGGCGATTCGCGCGCCTACCTGCTGCGGGACGGCGCACTGAGCCAGATCACGCAGGACCACACCTGGGTGCAACGCCTCGTCGACGAGGGCCGGATCACCGAGGAAGAGGCCACCACCCACCCGCAACGCTCGCTGCTGATGCGGGCGTTGGGCAGCGGGGAGCACGTGGAGCCGGATCTGTCGATCCGTGAGGTGCGGGTCGGCGACCGCTATCTGATCTGCTCCGACGGCCTGTCCGGCGTCGTCTCGCACCAGACGCTCGAGGACACCCTCGCCAGCTACCAGGGCCCGCAGGAGACCGTGCAGGAGCTGATCCAGCTCGCGCTGCGCGGCGGCGGCCCCGACAACATCACGGTGATCGTCGCCGACGTGCTGGACCTGGACACCGGCGACACCCTCGCCGGGCAGCTGTCCGACACCCCGGTCGTGGTCGGCGCCGTCGCCGAGAACCAGAACCAGCCGCACGTCAACGGCATCATGCAGACCCCCGCCGGCCGCGCCTCCGGCCTCGGCCGGCAGGGCCGCGGGCAGGGCGGCGGCGAGTTCGGCCCGCCCGGCTCCGGTGACGTCACCGGCTTCATCCCCACCGACGGCTTCGGCGACTACACCGACGACGACTTCGTCAAGCCCCGCAAGGGCCGCCGGTGGCTGAAGAGATCCCTGTACGGCGGTCTCGCCCTCGCCGTCATCGGCGGCGGGCTGTACTCCGGCTGGCGCTGGACCCAGACCCAGTACTACGTCGGCACCAAGGGCGAGCACGTCGCGCTGTACCGGGGCATCAGCCAGGACCTGGCCTGGGTCTCGCTCTCGAAGGTCGAGAAGGACCACCCCGAGATCGAACTCAAGTACCTGCCGCAGTACCAGCAGAAGCTGGTCGAGGCCACGATCGCCGAGGGCAGCCGGTCCACCGCCCAGAAGAAGATCGACGAACTGGCCGTACAGGCGTCCGCGTGCCGCAAGCAGGCGGAGGCGACCACCGCGACCGCCGCCACCCCCAGCGCGGCCGGATCCACGACCGGTGAGGGCGGGGCCGGCGGCACCACGGGAACCACTCCCGTCTCCCTCACGTCCAAGGCATCGCCGACCCCGACCCCGTCGGGATCGGCGCCGTCCCCGTCCGCGTCTCCGTCCACATCAGCGACCGCCACTCCCGGCGCCGGCCCCACCCTCTCGGAGGATGAGCAGAAGGTCGTCTCGCTGTGCGGTAAGCAATAGGCAAGCCGTGAGAGGCCCCGTCACACGATGAGCAGTACAACCAACACGTCGACGCACCACACGTCCACGATCGGCTCGATCGGCACGCCGAGCCGGCGCAACACCGAGCTGGCGCTCCTGGTGTTCGCCGTCCTCATCCCGGTGTTCGCCTACGCCAACGTGGGCCTCGCCCTCAACGAGCAGGTGCCGGCCGGCCTGCTCAGCTACGGCCTGGGCCTCGGCCTGCTGGCCGGCGTCGCCCACGTGGTCGTCCGCAAGTTCGCGCCGTACGCAGACCCGTTGATGCTGCCGCTGGCGACGCTGCTGAACGGCCTCGGGCTCGTGGCGATCTGGCGGCTGGACCAGTCCAAGCTGCTCCAGTCCATCGACCAGGCCGGCAACGCCGCCCCCCGGCAACTGCTGTACACGGCGATGGGCATCGCCTTCTTCGTCGTGGTGCTGATCTTCCTCAAGGACCACCGCGTCCTCCAGCGCTACACCTACATCTCCATGGTGGGCGCGCTGTTCCTGCTGCTGCTGCCGCTGGTACCGGGCCTCGGCAAGAACATCTACGGCGCCAAGATCTGGATCCAGGTCGGCAGTTTCAGCATCCAGCCCGGCGAGTTCGCCAAGATCGTCCTGGCCGTGTTCTTCGCCGGCTACCTGATGGTCAAGCGCGACGCCCTCGCACTCGCCAGCCGCCGCTTCATGGGCCTGTACCTGCCGCGCGGCCGCGACCTCGGCCCGATCCTGGTGGTCTGGTTCATCTCGATCCTCATCCTGGTCTTCGAGACGGACCTCGGCACCTCGCTGCTGTTCTTCGGAATGTTCATCATCATGCTGTACGTCGCCACCGAGCGGACCAGCTGGATCGTCTTCGGTCTGCTGATGTCGGCGGGCGGCGCGGTCGGCGTGGCCAGCTTCGAGCCGCACGTCCAGCAGCGCGTCCAGGCCTGGCTCGACCCGATGAAGGAGTACATGCTCTCCCGGCAGGGCCAGGCGGGCCACTCCGAGCAGGCGATGCAGGCACTGTGGGCGTTCGGCTCCGGCGGCACCCTCGGCACCGGCTGGGGCCAGGGCCACTCCGAGCTGATCCGGTTCGCCGCCAACTCCGACTTCATCCTCGCCACCTTCGGCGAGGAGCTGGGCCTGGCCGGTCTCATGGCGCTCCTGCTGCTGTACGGCCTGATCGTGGAACGCGGCGTGCGCACCGCCCTCGCCGCCCGCGACCCGTTCGGCAAGCTGCTCGCCATCGGCCTCTCCGGGGCCTTCGCCCTCCAGGTGTTCGTCGTCGCGGGCGGTGTGATGGGCCTCATCCCGCTGACCGGTATGACGATGCCGTTCCTGGCCTACGGCGGTTCCTCCGTCATCGCCAACTGGGCTCTGATCGGCATCCTGATCAGGATCAGCGACACCGCGCGCCGTCCGGCCCCGGCCCCCGCCTCCAACCCCGACGCCGAGATGACCCAGGTGGTCCGCCCGTCATGAACAAGCCCCTGCGCCGGATCGCGATCTTCTGCGGACTCCTGATCCTCACGCTGCTGCTGCGCGACAACTACCTCCAGTACGTCAAGGCCGACAGCCTGGCCTCCGACGACGACAACCGCCGCGTCAACATCGCCCGCTACGCCACCCCGCGCGGCGACATCATCGTCGACGGCAAGGCCATCACCGGCTCCGTCGAGACCACCAGCGGCGACTACAAGTACAAGCGCACCTGGACCGACGGCGCCATGTGGGCACCGGTCACCGGCTACTCCTCGCAGGCCTTCGGCGCCAACCAGCTGGAGAAGCTCGAGGACGGCATCCTCACCGGCAACGACGACCGGCTCTTCTTCCGCAACACGCTCGACATGCTCACGGGCAAGAAGAAGGAGGGCGGCAGCGTCGTCACCACCCTCAACGCCGCCGCGCAGAAGGCCGCGTACAAGGGGCTGGGCAGCAGGAAGGGCGCCGTCGCCGCGATCGACCCGGCCACCGGCAAGATCCTCGCCCTGGTCTCGACGCCGTCGTACGACCCGTCGAAGTTCGCCGGGGCCTCCGACAAGGACGCCGAGGCGTGGAGCGCGGTCCAGAAGAAGAACAACCCCGACGACCCGATGCTGAACCGGGCGCTGCGCGAGACCTACCCGCCGGGCTCCACCTTCAAGGTCGTCACCGCGGCCGCGGCACTGGAGAACGGCGTGGCCTCCGGCATCGACGACGCCACCAAGACCCCGGACCCGTACCAGCTGCCGGGCACCACCACCGACCTCACCAACGAGCACGGCGTGTGCGAGAACGCCAGCCTGCGGTACGCGCTCATGGTGTCCTGCAACACCGTCTTCGCGAAGCTGTCCGACACCGTCGGCAACGAGAAGATGATCGAGCAGGCACAGAAGTTCGGCTACAACAACAAGGAGCTGGACACCCCGGTCCGCGCCTCCGAGAGCGTCTACCCCGAGGACAACAAGCCGCAGAACGCCATGGACGGCATCGGCCAGGCCTCCAACCGCGCCACCCCGCTCCAGATGGCCATGGTCGCCTCGGCCATCGCCAACGACGGCAAGCTGATGAAGCCGTACATGGTCGACCAGCTCAAGGCCGCGAACCTCGACACCATCGAGACGACCGAGCCGCAGGAGCTGTCCCAGGCGGTGTCCTCGGAGACCGCGCAGAAGCTCCAGGAAATGATGGAGACGGTCGTCAACGACCCGCAGGGCACCGGCGGCAAGGCGAAGATCTCCGGCGTCGTGGTCGGCGGCAAGACCGGTACCGCCCAGCACGGCCTGAACAACAAGGAAAAGCCGTACGCCTGGTTCATCTCCTACGCGAAGCTGGCCGACGGCAGCTCGCCGGTCGCCGTCGCGGTCGTCGTCGAGGACGGCGCCGCCAACCGTGACGACATCAGCGGTGGCGGCCTCGCCGGCCCGATCGCGAAGGACGTGATGAAGGCCGTCATCGACAGCAAGAAGTGACCCCCATCACGTCGCCCACACATCGGTGCACGTTGCGATACCGGTCCGGTATCGGGTGACGGGCTTGGCCAGGTCACACAGCGCCGTCCGGGTACGGTATGCCCGGACGGCAGCCGCCGACCGCACACGTGTGCCGGTCGGGACCGACGGAGAGGGCTGGTAGGTAGCTATGGAAGAGCCGCGTCGCCTCGGCGGCCGGTACGAGCTGGGCCACGTGCTCGGCCGTGGTGGCATGGCCGAGGTCTACCTCGCGCATGACATCCGCCTCGGCCGCACCGTGGCGGTGAAGACGCTGCGCGTGGACCTCGCGCGCGACCCTTCCTTCCAGGCCCGGTTCCGCCGGGAGGCCCAGTCGGCCGCCTCGCTCAACCACCCTGCGATCGTCGCGGTCTACGACACGGGCGAGGACTACATCGACGGGGTCTCGATCCCGTACATCGTCATGGAGTACGTCGACGGCTCCACGCTCCGCGAGTTGCTCCACTCCGGCCGCAAACTGCTGCCGGAGCGGACGCTGGAGATGACCATCGGCATCCTCCAGGCCCTGGAGTACTCGCACCGCGCCGGCATCGTGCACCGCGACATCAAGCCGGCGAACGTCATGCTGACGCGCAACGGCCAGGTCAAGGTCATGGACTTCGGCATCGCCCGCGCCATGGGCGACTCCGGCATGACGATGACGCAGACCTCGGCCGTGATCGGCACCGCCCAGTACCTCTCCCCGGAGCAGGCCAAGGGCGAGCAGGTCGACGCCCGCTCCGACCTGTACTCCACGGGCTGTCTGCTGTACGAACTGCTGACCGTACGGCCGCCGTTCGTCGGCGACTCCCCAGTCGCGGTCGCCTACCAGCACGTCCGCGAGGAGCCCCAGGCGCCCAGCGTCTTCGACCCCGAGATCACGCCCGAGATGGACGCGATCGTGTTGAAGGCCCTCGTCAAGGACCCCGACTACCGCTACCAGTCCGCCGACGAGATGCGCGCCGACATCGAGGCCTGCCTCGACGGCCAGCCCGTCGCGGCCACGGCGGCCATGGGCTCGGTCGGCTACGGCGGCTACCCGGACGACCAGCCGACCACCGCGCTGCGCTCCGGCGACGGCGGCGCCACCTCGATGATGCCCCCGGTGAACCCGGACGGCGGCGGCTTCGGCTACGACGACCGTCCCGACCGGCGTCGCCAGAAGAAGTCCAACACCTCCACGATCCTGCTGATCGTCGCCGCCGTCCTGGTCCTGGTGGGCGCGATCCTGATCGGGAAGTGGATCTTCAGCGGTGACGGCACGGGCAACGAAACGGTGACCGTGCCCACCCTCATCGGGAAGACCCAGGCCGAAGCCACCCAGCAACTGGCGAACATCGACCTCAAGGTCGGGACCGTCACGCAGAAGCCATGCGAGGACCAGGCCAAGGGCAACATCTGCGAACAGGACCCCGCCCCCAAGGCCGAGGTCGACAAGCAGTCCGCCGTCAACCTGGTGGTGTCCACGGGCGCGCCGAAGGTCGCCGTGCCCAGTGTCCTCGGCAAGAGCCTCGACGACGCCAAGAAGGTCCTCGAGGGCGACCAGTACCAGCTGGTCGTCGAGACCAAGAACGAGATCTCCACGGAGGCGCCCGGCACCGTCCTGGACCAGGACCCGAAGCTGGGTTCCGAGGTCGAGAAGGGCTCCAAGGTCACCCTCACCATCGCCAAGGCGGAGGACAAGGCGACCGTTCCCGACGTCCTCAACCAGAGCTGCGACCAGGCCAAGGCCCAGATGGAGGCCAACAACCTGGTCGGCAACTGCACCGAGGTCGAGACCCAGGACCAGAACCTGGTCGGCAAGGTCATCTCGACCACACCGCAGGCCAACTCGAAGGCCACCAAGGGCTCCCAGGTCCAGATCCAGATCGGCAAGGCGCCCGAGAACCAGCAGACGCAGGTTCCGGGCAACCTCCAGGGCATGAGCCTGAAGGACGCCAAGAAGGCACTCCAGCAGGCGGGCCTGAACGTCGGCAACGTCACCGTCGACGACGACAACGCCACGGTCATCAGCTCCGACCCGGCCCCGGGCAGCACGGTGAACAAGGGCCAGACGGTCAACCTGGTCACCATCGGCGGCGGCGGGAACAACGGAGGGGGCGGCTTCTTCGGCGGGAACTCCGGATAGCCGCCGCGCCCCTCCACCGCACGAAGGCCTCGGGCCCTGCCGGACGATCATCCGTCCGGCAGGGCCCGAGGCCTTCTGCTCTGCTCAGCAGGGCTGAGGAGGGATCCTCAGCGCAGCTCCGCCGGCGGCGTCCGCTGCGCGTCCACCTTCTCCACGCGGTCCAGTTCGCCCCACACCACGTACCGGTAGCGGCTCGTGTAGACGGGGGTGCAGGTGGTCAGGGTGATGTACTTGCCGGCCTTCTTCCTGCCGGACTCCTCCGGGACCGCGCCGAGGACCTCGACGTTGTACTTGGAGGTCTCGGGCAGGACCGCGTACACCTTGTAGACGTACCAGTCGTCCTTGGTCTCGAAGACGATCGGGTCGCCCTCACCGAGCTTGTCGATGTTGTGGAACTTGGCGCCGTGGCCGTCGCGGTGGGCGGCGAGGGTGAAGTTGCCGTCCTTGCCGCTGGTCGGGAGCGTGGCCTTGACGGGGTCGGTGTAGTAGCCGGCGACGCCGTCGTTGAGGATCTTCGACGTGGTGCCCTTCTCGACCAGGACCTCGCCGTTGCCCATGGCGGGCACGTGCAGGAAACCGATGCCCTCCTTGGTGTCGAGCGCGCCCGGACCGGCCTCCTGCGCCCAGTTGTCGCGGACCTTGTCGCCCTGCCGGTCGGCCTTGCGGTCGGCGACCACGTTGGTCCACCACAGGGAGTAGACGACGAACAGACCGAGCACCAGCCCGGCCGTGATGAGGAGTTCACCGAAAACGCTGACCGCCTGCGCGATCGGTCCGCCGCGCCGCCGCGGGGTCGGGGGCGGGGCGGCGGCGTCCCGCGTGCCGCTGTGCTCCTGGTGACCGGTGTGCTCGGTGTCGCCGGTGGTCGCTGCCACGTTCAATCTGCCCCTACTCGACTGCACGCCTACTCGACGAGCGCATCCGGCTTGCCCTTGCTGCGCGGCCGTTCCTCGACCATCTTGCCCCAGACGATCAGCCGGTACTTGCTGGTGAACTCCGGCGTGCACGTCGTCAGCGTGATGTACCGGCCAGGCCCGGTGAACCCGGATCCCGGCGGCACGGGTTCGAGGACGCTCACGTTGCTCGGCGAGGTCACCGGGAGCATCGACGCCATCTTGTAGACGTAGTACTCGTCCTGCGTCTCGACGACGATCGCGTCGCCGGGCTGGAGCCTGTTGATGTACCGGAACGGCTCACCGTGTGTGTTGCGGTGGCCTGCGAGCCCGAAGTTGCCGGTCTTCGCGTCGGGCATGGCCGTCTTCAGCGCGTCCTCGCCGTAGTGCCCGACCATGCCCTTGTCGAGCACCCCCTTGTTGCTGATGCCCTCGGCGATCGGCACCACCACGTCCAGCTTCGGGATGTGCAGGATGGCGAAGCCCTGTCCCGGCGAGAAGGTGCCGGGGTTGCGCTTGCCGCTCGCCCAGTCGTCCTGGAGGCTGCTGGCCTCCTTGTCCGCCTGCGCGTGCGCCCGGACGTTCGTCCACCACAGCTGGTAGGTGACGAAGAGGAGCATCAGCACACCGGTGGTGATGAACACCTCGCCGACCGCCCGGCTGGCGACGACCGCCGCACTCGGCCTGCGGGCCCGCGCCTGCCGGCGGGCCTCCACCCGTGAGAGGGGCCGCGCCGCTGTTCCCGACGGCCCCTCGGGGCCACCACGGCCGCCCTGGCTGTCGTGGTCACCGTGACCCCCGTGGCGCCCGTGGCGGCCCCTGGCGGCCTTTCTGCGGGCCGCCCGGCCTCCCGCCGGGGTTCCCGCGACAGGAGGGGCCGCGGAGGCTCCAGAAGCGGACAGGGAATCGCCGCCGAACACGGACCCGGGCGACTGCGGTACCCGCAGCGCCACCGTCTCCTCGTCGATGGGAGGCTCGTACGGCGTGCCGCCGTACAGATCCTCACGCTCGGGGCGCACTGCGGTCACGCCGTGGCCCTGCCCACCACCGGGGCGAGCCCCGCCGACCTCGCCACGGCACCCTGGTCGCCGCACTCCACCAGCCAGTTGGCCAGCATCAGGTGCCCGTGCTCGGTGAGTACCGACTCCGGGTGGAACTGCACTCCCTCGACGGGCAGTTCACGGTGGCGCAGACCCATGACGATGCCGTCCCGGGTGCGCGCCGTGACCTCCAGCTCGGCCGGGACCGTCGCCGGCTCGGCCGCGAGCGAGTGGTAGCGGGTCGCCGTGAAGGGCGAGGGCAGACCGGCGAAGACGCCCTTGCCGCCGTGTTCCACCAGCGAGGTCTTGCCGTGCAGCAGCTCCGGCGCACGGCCCACCACACCGCCGTACGCCACCTGCATCGACTGCATGCCGAGGCAGACGCCGAAGACGGGCACCCCGGTGCTCGCGCAGTGACGGACCATGTCCACGCAGACTCCGGCCTCTTCCGGGGTGCCGGGGCCGGGCGACAGCAGAACACCGTCGAAGCCGTCCTGGGCGTGCGCCGTCGACACCTCGTCGTTGCGCAGGACCTCGCACTCGGCACCCAGCTGGTACAGGTACTGGACCAGGTTGAAGACGAAGCTGTCGTAGTTGTCGACGACGAGAATGCGTGCGCTCACTGGTTGTCCACCGTCACATCGTTGAAGGGAAGCAGCGGTTCGGCCCACGGAAAGACGTATTGGAAGAGGGCATACACCACGGCCAGAACCAGCACGATCGAGATCAGCGCCTTCACCAACGCGTTTCCCGGCAGATGCCGCCAGATCCAGCCGTACATGCCGTCCCTTCCGTCGCACCACGGCACCAGACTCACGCCGTACGTCACCAGACTAGCGGCGCAGGGCCTTCGCTCCGCCTGCCTCCACAGGCTGTGTGGAGTCCAGGTATGCCCGGATGATCAGCCGGTGGCCGTGCCCCCACTCGGGATCGCACGTCGCCGGCGTCGGAGGGTGTCCTGGACGCGCACACCCCGACTTACGTGGCGCAGGGCCGATCACCTCGATGTTCGGGGGCACTGTTTCAAGGAGACGGTCGCCGTCCCTGCAAGCACCGGCGTGTTCCACGTGAAACCAAGCCGCGAGGTGTGGCTACTCCACCGGCTTCGCGTAGTGCAGATCCACGGTGCCCGAGTAGCCGGGCAGCGTCACCGTGCCGTCCTCGGTGACCTTCCAGCCGAGCCCGTAGACGTTGACGTACACCATGTAGTTCTGGATCGCCAGGGAGTCGGCGAGCGCCTGCTGGAGCTTCTCGGGATCCCCGACCGCCTGGATCTTGTACGGCGGGGAGTAGACGCGGCCCTGGAGGATCAGGGTGTTGCCCACACAGCGCACCGCACTGGTGGAGATCAGCCGCTGGTCCATGACCTTGATGCCCTCGGCGCCGCCCTGCCACAGGGCGTTCACCACGGCCTGGAGGTCCTGCTGGTGGATGACCAGGTAGTCGGGCTGGGGCTCCGGATAGCCGGGGAGCTTGGCGGTGGCGTTCGGCGGGGCGTCGTTGAGCGTGACCGTGACCGCCCGGCCCTTGACCTTCTGGGTGCCCGCAGCGTCCTCGAGCCGGGCCAGTTTCTCGTCCTCGGCCAGGGTGCTTCCGTCGTCGGCCTCGGCCAGTGACTCGACCTCGTCGCGCAGGGCCGCGTTGGACTCGTCCAGCTCGCCGTTCTTGTGACTGCGCTCCTGGATGAGGTCGGACAGCTTCAGCAGTGAGGTGTCCGTGCGGATGTTGGTGCCCTTGGCGGTGTCGAAGCTGGTGAAGAAGATGAGACCCGCGAGGGCGAAGACACCGGCGGTGAGCACACGGACCGGCCGGAAGCGCGGACGGCGGCCGGGAGCGGAACCTGTTGAACCCGTCCCGGGGAAGTCGGCAGAATTGCTCAACGTACCCTTATCTCCTTCGGCGCCGTAGAAGCACTACGCTAACGGACGCCCGGGGGAGCGGTCAGTGTCCCCTTGTACGCCGCCCCGAGCCCGACCCAGCAGCCTGCGCGGCCACGCAGCGCATCGACAGGAGAGACCCTCGTGCCGAAGTCACGTATCCGCAAGAAGGCCGACTACACGCCGCCGCCCGCGAAGCAGGCGACCGCCATCAAGCTCAACAGCCGCGCCTGGGTCGCGCCGGTGATGCTGGCCATGTTCCTCATCGGACTCGCCTGGATCGTCGTGTTCTACGTGACCGACGGATCACTGCCCGTCGACGCCCTGGGCAACTGGAACATCGTGGTCGGCTTCGGCTTCATCGCCGCCGGCTTCGGTGTCTCCACCCAGTGGAAGTAGCCGGCGGAGCACCTCTGCCCAGGGGTATCCACCGAGTTATCCACAACCCTTTTCCACAGTGGGGAAAAAGAACGACCATCTGTGGATAACCCTCCGGACGTTGACGCCGGTATGACGAACGGCCAGCAACCGAAAACTTGTTCGCCCCCTGCCTGACCTGCGGAAAAGCTGGTCGACGGCAGGGGGCACAGTTGTTCCCGCACCGTGTGCACAAGATCGGGCACACGCTGTGGACAACGCGGGTCCCCGGCCGCGCTCAGGTGAGCTGGGCGGTCCTCAGCAGCGTGACGACCACGATCGCGGCCAGCACGAGGGCACAGGTGCCGTACTGCACGAGGGAGCGGCGATCGCGTGGAGCGTGGACCATGGCGAACCCGATGACGACACCGGCCACCAGGCCGCCGATGTGGGCCTGCCAGGAGACGTTGCTCCACCCGAAGGTGATGATCAACGTGATCACCAGCATCGCCATGATCGGCCGCATGTCGTAGCGCTGCCGCCGCATCAGGACGGCGATCGCGCCGAAGACACCGAGGATGGCGCCCGAGGCGCCGAGGGAGGGCTGGTTGGGGGCCGCCGCCAGATAGGCCAGGGCGCTGCCGGCCAGTCCGGACAGCAGGTACAGCGCGAGATAGCGGGTGCGCCCGAGAGCTTCCTCCACATACCGGCCGATGAACCAGAGACTGAGCATGTTGGACAAGATGTGGAAGTAGTCCAGGTGCAGGAACATCGAGGTCAGCAGCCGGTACCACTGCCCCTCGGCGACGCCCTCCACCGAGCCCAGCTCGGGCACATACGCCAGCCCCAGCAGGCTGAACCGGTCGGTGAACCGGTCCCCGACGGCCAGCTGCACCACGAACACCGCGACACACAGGCCCATGAGGACCTTGGTGACCAGGTGCGGGTCGGCCACGACGGTCCCGCCCGCGAGGGTGCGGGGCCGGTTCGCGTCCGGCGCGTGCCCCGTGCCGGAGCCGTTCCGCACGCACTCCGGACACTGGAAGCCGACGGAGGCGCTCACCATGCACTCGGGGCAGATCGGGCGCTCACACCGCGTGCAGCGCACGCCGGTCTCACGACCCGCATGCCGGTAGCAGACCGGCAGACCGCTCCGCGCGTCGTCCGGCCGGCTGCCTGGCGCCTGATCCATGGGCTCCCCCGATCTCGTCGTGAACAAGGCTGTGCCCCGACCGTCCTTACGGACGAGCGGGGCAAATGGTTCCCACGGGGCGCCGGGCGCCGACCGACCCGGTGCCGCGCCGCGCCGTGCGCTCAAGTGCGGATCAGGGCTACCGCTTCTCGACGACGACCGACTCGATGACGACGTCCTTCAACGGGCGGTCGGTGCGCGGATTGGTCTGGGTGCCCGCGATCACGTCGATGACCTTCTGGCTCGCCGGGTCGGTGACCTCGCCGAAGATGCTGTGCTTGCGGGTCAGCCAGGCCGTCGGGGAGACGGTGATGAAGAACTGCGAGCCGTTGGTGCCCGGGCCGGCGTTGGCCATCGCCAGCAGATACGGCCGGTCGAAGCGCAGGTCCGGGTGGAACTCGTCCTCGAACTGGTAGCCGGGCCCACCGGTGCCGTTGCCCAGCGGGTCACCGCCCTGGATCATGAATCCGCTGATCACCCGGTGGAAGACCGTGCCGTCGTAGAGCTTGGCCGAGGACTTCTCGCCGGTGGCGGGGTGGGTCCACTCCCGGCCCCCGGTGGCGAGGTCGACGAAGTTCTTGACCGTCTTGGGCGCGTGGTCGGGGAAGAGCCGGACCTCGATGTCGCCGTGGTTGGTCTTCAGGGTGGCGTAGAGCTGCTCGGCCACGGTCTGCCTTCCGTTGTCTTCGTGTGACCCACCGATCCTCGCACGCCCAGGGCGGTCCGTCGCCCGACCCCGTCCCGTGCGCAGGAACCACCCGCTTCACGTACGGAAAAGCGCCGGTCCGGTCCGGGACGGGGGCAAGCCGGGCCGATCCGTGGCATTGTCGACGACACGTTCCCGTTGCCCCGTATTCATCCGCTCTTGGATCCGATCAAGACAACTCGGGCGTCCGGCACCCGTATGCCCGTCCGCGCATGCCCCAGAGGCCGTCGGCAGGCATGATCCGTAAAAGGGTGGAAAGTCGAAATACCGTACGCCACCGAGGAGGAGGAACCCGTGACCCGCATCGACAGCGTGCGCGCCGCGACCGGTTCGGCGAAGGACAGCGTGCTGCACGCCGCGGAAGTGGTGGCGCCCTACGCCGACACGGCCAAGGAGAGGGCCGCGCTCTACGCGCACGAGGCCCGCGTACGGCTCGCGCCCAAAGTGTCGCAGGCCGCCGAACAGGCCCGCGTCCAGTACGACGCCCTTGTGGCGCCCCGCTTGGAGCAGGCGTTGGCGCACGTCCCACCGAAGGTCGACCAGGCCGCTCATGAAGCTGCCCTCCGTACGCGCCTGGCCGCCCGGCAGGCCGCCGACTACTCCCGGCCGAAGATCGAGCAGGCAGTGGCCGCGGCCGGACCCGTGAAGAGCGAGGCCGCCGCCCGCAGCGTCGCCGCGGTGGCCGCCCTGCGCGGTCAGGTGACGCCGAGGGACATCGAGAAACTGGTGCGCAAGCATCGCCGCCGGGCCAAGGCGGGCAAGCTCGCCAAGGCACTGGCGCTGGCCGGTGTCGTGGCCGGAGGCGCCTTCGCCGTCTGGAAGTGGTGGGACAAGCAGGCCAACCCCGACTGGCTGGTCGAGCCCCCCGCCGCCACCGAGGTACCCGCCGCAGCCGGTCTGACGTCGGTCGACGGCAGCGGTGACGCCTCGGCTCTCGACCCCGAGGTGCAGGTGAAGGAGGATGAGGAGACGTCGAACCGCGAGGACCGCGGCTGAGCTTCTCCGCCCACGTTTCACGTGAAACAGCCCCGAGGATCCAGGGAGCCGTCGCTCCAGGGACCCGCGGAGTCGCACGAAGAAGAGCCCCTCCGCCCGGTGGTCACCGGACGGAGGGGCTCTTTCGATGTGGAGCCTAGGGGAGTCGAACCCCTGACATCTGCCATGCAAAGACAGCGCTCTACCAACTGAGCTAAGGCCCCTCATGGGGAAGCGTCCGGCCGGAGGAGATGATCCCGGCGGGCGCCGACGACCAGAGTACCGGGTCACCCCCCGTATCTCGCAAAAAGATGGGGGGTCCCCGCGGATGACCACTCTCCGTAAGATGCTCGGCGTGGTTCGCGACAGCGAACCGCGGTTTCTTGGGGAAGCGATGGGGAGACGCACATGGACGCCGCACAGCAGGAAGCCACCGCGAGAGCGCGGGAACTGCAGCGGAACTGGTACGGGGAGCCGCTGGGGGCGCTCTTCCGTAAGCTCATAGACGACCTCGGTCTCAACCAGGCTCGTCTCGCGGGGGTGCTGGGGCTGTCGGCGCCGATGCTGTCCCAGCTGATGAGCGGGCAGCGGGCGAAGATCGGCAACCCGGCGGTCGTACAGCGGGTGCAGTTGTTGCAGGAACTGGCGGCCCAGGTAGCGGACGGCAGCGTCAGCGCCGCCGAGGCGACCGAGCGCATGGACGAGATCAAGAGGTCGCAGGGGGGATCGGTGCTCAGCAACACCACGCAGACGACGAGCGGTTCGGGGGCGCCCACGGTCAAGCGGGTCGTCCGCGAGATCCAGTCGTTGCTGCGCTCGGTGGCCGCCGCCGGTGACATCATCGACGCGGCCGACACCCTCGCCCCGACCCACCCGGAACTGGCAGAGTTCCTCAAGGTCTACGGCGCCGGCCGCACCTCGGACGCCGTGGCGCACTACCAGTCCCACCAGAACTGAGCACCGGGCCCGGTGACCGAAGGGGGTTCGGCGACCGGGCCGACGGCACAGTACGGGACCGCGAGGGGCACGGAAGTGGCGCTCTTCGCCGGGGGATGACGCGAGCCGGATCGTGACGGGCCACGGGGGTCGTATCACTCATCACCGGGGTAGCGAGGGGACAGCAGGCGGGATTCCCGACGGGGAGGAGCGACGCACCACCATGGGTGAGGTCTTCGCCGCACGGTACGAACTCGCCGACCCGATCGGCCGCGGAGGGGTCGGCGCCGTCTGGCGCGCCTGGGACCATCGCCGCCGCCGTTACGTCGCCGCCAAGGTGCTCCAGCAGAGCGACGCCCACGCGCTGCTCCGCTTCGTCCGCGAGCAGGCGCTGCGCATCGACCATCCCCACGTCCTCGCCCCCGCCAGCTGGGCCGCGGACGACGACAAGGTCCTGTTCACCATGGACCTGGTCACCGGCGGTTCCCTGGTCCACCTCGTGGGCGACTACGGCCCGCTGCCTCCCCTGTTCGTCTGCACCCTCCTCGACCAGCTGCTGTCCGGACTCTCCGCGGTCCATGCGGAGGGCGTCGTCCACCGTGACATCAAGCCCGCCAACATCCTGCTGGAGGCCACCGGGACGGCCCGCCCGCGGCTGCGGCTGTCCGACTTCGGCATCGCGATGCGGCTGGGCGAACCACGCCTGACCGAGACCAACCTCGTGGTGGGAACACCCGGCTACCTCGCTCCCGAACAGATGATGGGTGCCGAACCCGACTTCCCCGCCGATCTCTTCGCAGTCGGCCTCGTCGCCCTGTACCTCCTGGAGGGTGCCAAGCCGGACGCCAAGGCCCTCCTCCAGTACTTCGCGGAGCACGGGACTCCGGGCGCTCCCAGGGGTGTCCCCGAGCCGCTGTGGCAGGTCGTGGCCACGCTGCTGCAGCCGGACCCCGAAGCCCGCTTCCGCACCGCGACGGGGGTGCGCAAGGCACTGGCCGCGGCCGCCGAGCTGCTTCCCGCCCCCGGCCCGGACGACGAGCAGATCGAGATCTTCGACCAACTCGGTCCGCTGCCGGAGGGCTTCGGGCCACAGGGCCCCTCGAAACCGGCGCCGGACGTCGCGGGCGCCCCCTCGTCCTTCGGGCGGATGCCCCCGCAGCGTGGCTCCACGGGGTCCGCTCCCGGCGGCCCGGGCCGGGTTCCCCTGCCGGCGTGGCCAGGCACGGGTTCCATCGCATCCGGGACCCCGGCCCCGCCCGCCGCCCCGCCCACCACCGCGCCCCCCGTCGTGCAGCCTCCGGTGCCGCCGCGACGGCCACCCGTGCTCCAGGCCGGACCGGGGCCGACCGCGGGCGCCGTACCGCACGGGACCGGCGCCGACGACGCCGTACCGCCCGGATCGTCCCCGTCCGGCGGGCCGGGGGCGGAGGGCTTCCCGGCACCGGACGCCGCACCGCACGTCTTTGATGCCGGCGATCCACGTCAACGGCGTGACACCTCGTCCACCGGTTCCGGCCCCTCCCTGTCGGACACCGGCAGCTTCCACCTGCCGCCTCCCCTGCACCCGGGCACGGCCTCCGGGCAAGACCTCCTTCGCGGCGCCCCGAGCGAATCCACCTTCGCCCTGTCTCCCCGGCCCTCGTCCGCCCGGCGTGTCGACACCTCCACCGCTTCCTACACCGCTCAGGACCCACAGGCTCCGCCTCCCGCGAGCCCGGCTCCGGGACCGCCGGCGCCCGTCCGCCGTCGCGGTCACCGCCGAGCGAAGGCAGCCCGGCGGCCCGGGCCGCCCGCCAAGGTCGCGCTGCCCCTCCTGCTGCTGGCCCTGGCCTGCTACGCCGTCGGGTTCTGGGCATTGGCCCGGATCTGAGCGGAGGTGCGGCGTCTGGCCGTCACCGTCCACACGCCGAGCACCAGCAACACTGCGCTGCCGGTACCGATGCCGCCCACGGCCACAGCCGCCATCGCGCCGTCACCCCCGGCACCGCCACCGCCGTCGGCCGTACCGCCGGCTGAAGCGCCCTGCCCGCTCCGCTCACCGGTCCCGAAGACACCACTCGGCACCGACCGGCCCTCGTACCCGGGTCCGGCCTGTGCGGTCCCGCCGATCCGGACACGCAGCTTCACGCCGTAGGGCCCCTCACCGAAGCGTTCGGCGACGTGCGCCGAGAGGTACACGGCGAGGTAGTGGAAACCCGCGAACCGCAGGCTCTGGGCCGGGTCCGTGGGGGCGTACCGGTTGACGTAGCGGACCGGCGGCAGCGGGGGCAGAGAGGTCGACTTCTGGGTGCCTCCGTAGCCGATGCTCGTGCCGGCGATCTCGGCGCGCACCGGGTTGTAGACCGTCAGGTCGAGGGCGGGGACCACGAATCCGGAGTCCGTGCCCGCGCTGTCCAGGTCGACGGTGGCGTACAGCTGCTGTCCCCAGTCGACGGGCACCTTGTAGTAGAGGGTCTGTCCGGGGACGATCTCGTCCCGCCAGACGCCCTGCCCCACGGCGGTCGCGCCGGAGAAGCCGCCGCCGCCCGGACGGTCGACGGGTTCCGCCACGAGGGGCGCGGGCGTGGCGGAGTCCCACACCTCGGGCACACTCGTCGCACCGCCACCGCCACCGCCACCGCCGGCCGTCGGCGGCTCGGACACGGGCGCCAGTTCCAGCTCCCAGGACTGCCCGGCCCCGGTGCTGGTCTCGGTGCGCTCGACCACGAGGAAGTAGGTGCCGGCCTCCTGGCACAGGCCCTTGCCCGCCAGGATCTCGCGCGCCCCCCAGGCGGTGACCGGATGCGGGTCCCTGGAGGGGCCCACGGTCACCGTGTCGTAGGAGCAGCTGCTGCCGTCGGCGTTCTGCACGGAGACCTTGACGCCGTCGCCGCTGGCGAGCGCGGTACCGGCGCGCGGGACGGCCGTGACGGAGACGTACGCGTTCGAGGCGTCGTCGAGTTCCAGCCGGTAGTAGGCCTTCTCGCGGCCCGCGAGGGCACTGCGGTACATGACGCCCGGCTCCAGGCGCATGGCCTCGGTGGTGCCTTCGGCAGCGGTGACAGCGCGCGCGCTCCGGTCGAACACGTAAGCGGGTACGTCGGCCGCGCCCGCGGCCCGGGCCACGGTCCCCGGCAGCCCGGCCCAGGCCACGCAGAACACCGCCGCCACGGCCGCGGCCCGCCCGATGGCCATCAGCACCGCGGCCTCCAGCAGTGCGGTCTTCCACCCCGTACGCCGGCCCATCAGGCACCCCCTCGACCTCGCCGGCAGCGGTCCTGTCCGGACCCGGCCGTGGGCCATCCTGCCCTGCCGGCCCAGGCGCCGCCCCCGCATCCCGCACGAACGTCCGAAACGGCTGCCCCGCCGCCCCTGGGGTCTGTCCTGCGGATCACGTCGGAGGAAACCGGCGGCGCCTTGCAGCCGAGGTGAGCGGGGTCCGGTGCGTCCGGCTGCAAGGCCGAGGAGGGCGTCGACGCGATGAGGGTGCCCCCGGGCGAGCACAGTCGAGCGTGGGGGAGTCGGCGACCGACGACAACACCGCTGAGGTCACCCCCTCCGGGGGAGGGCGTGCCGGACCCCGCGTCTGCGGCCTGATCCGTCGGACAGGCCCCAACCGGGGTCGGCCTCCCCCGCAACACAAAACCCCGACCGCACGGAGCGGTCGGGGCCTGATCAGTATTCGGTGTCGGTACTCACGAACCCGTGGGCACGGAGTCGGTCGCCTCCGTCCACAGATCCTGCTCGGCGCGATCCGCCTGGATCTGGCGGTACACGAGGAGCCCGCCGATGGCGGCCAGTGCGACCAGGAGAAGCTTCTTCACCGCGCGACCTCGTCTTTCGTTGACGTAGGGGACCTCTGGCGCCCGACTATACACACCGACCGATACCGATCGGTGACCTGCGTCGGCCCGCCAACTCCCGCCTCCGACAGCCCTGTAGGCAGGGCCGTGGCAGAGGATCACCCCCTCGGACCGGAGGGTGATCGCACCCGCACGGAGGGTCACTTCGCCCGCCTTCGATGAGTTATCGGCCCCCTTGCGCCCATCCGAGTGGTGTTCATCGGAACAACGCCACGCCACGGGCGTCGGTCCACCACTTCGCGCCCCGCATACACATCATGAGGAAAGTACGCAAATCGCCTGACCCGAAAGTGAGGGGCCATGACCGACCACCGGATCACGAAGCTCTGGACCGCCTTCGTCGCCGCCTTCCTCGCGCTGTGCACGGCGCTCGGACTCATCACGACCACCGCCGCGACGGCGGTAGCGCAGAGCGAGCCGACGCGCAACAGCGGTGAAAGCAACAACGCCGTACACGCGAACGTGCCGACGGCGTCCCCCTGGGCGTCCTGGCTACTGGCCCGGTCCCTGCCCCCCACGATGAAGCAGCGCATCCACGCCGAGGCCCACGGAAAGTCCCCCAACTGCCGCCAGCGTCCGCTCCCCGAGACGGAACCGGACGACCTCACGGCCCCGTGCGGCACCGAGACCGACCTCGCAGCCGAGCCCGTCACCCCCCTCCAGCGCTGACGTCCCGGCACAACGTGCCGCAACCCAGCCACGATCACGACGTAACGGCGAACTTGCGTACAGCCGCACGATGCAGGCCCGGCAGCTCCCCAGGAGCAACCGGGCCTTCGCCATGCCCAGCCTGGCACCTCCGGCTCCCCCACTCCCGTGCGGAGTCGTGAGTGACGAGTCATGAGCACGGGTTCCGCGGCTCAGGGCTCGGAGTCCAGGTCTCATCAGGCCCAAGACTGAGGACTGAGGACTGAGGACTGAGGACTCAGACCGAGGCTCACGGCCCCGCAGCACCCAGCACACCCAGCACCTGGTCAGACCGCCGAGCCCCAGTGATCAGTCACCTGACCCCACCCCTGCACCCACAGCCGACTCGCCCACTCCTCCACCCGACGCGTCACCGACCCAACCCCACACGAACACGCCGAAGGCCCCCAACCTGACCGGTTGGGGGCCTTCGTACTGGTGGGGCTAACAGGATTTGAACCTGTGGCCTCATCCTTATCAGGGATGCGCTCTAACCAACTGAGCTATAGCCCCGCCGCGCTTTGCGGTGTGTGTCCCGCGCGCTGACTCCTGAAGATTAGCGCACGACGCGGGCAGTCCCAAAATCGGTTGTCGCCGGAGGGGCGGCGGAGGTTTGGAACGGCCGATGCGGCCAAGTCACTCGTCTTCGGCGAGGGTCAGCTCGACGCCGCCCACAAAGCCCGCGGAGAGGTTGTAGATGAACGCGCCGAGTGTCGCGAGAGCCGTCGCGAGGACGACGTCGATGACCGCGATGATCGCCGTGAACAGCAACACGTTGGGCAGGGAGAGGAAGGACTGGAGGTCGAAGCCGTTCGACTCGTTGGAGCCGGTCGCCTCGGAGATCGTGCCGCCGACCGTCGAGAAGACGCCCATCGCGTCCATGACCATCCACAGCACGGCGGCCGCGATGATCGTGCAGATGCCCAGCGCGATCGAGAGCAGGAAGCTGACCTTCATCACCGACCACGGGTCGGCCTTCGCCACGCGCAGCCGGGCTTTGCGCACCCGGGGTGTGGTCCGGGCACCGGTGCGCGGCCGGCGGACCGCGCCGTCCGGGGCCGGGGTCGAGTAGGCCTGCGGCGGGTGGTAGGGCCCGCCGGGCTGCTGCCTCTGGCGTTCGCCGGGCAGCGGGGAGGCCTGCTGGGCCTCATCGGCCTGGCCCGCTCCAGCGGCGTACTGCTGGGTCTGCGGGCCTCGGGTGTCCGTCACAGTTCCCCCCTGGGATCCATGCGTGTCGGGCGAGTGCGAGTCCTTCACGGGCGACTTGATCGCCTGGAGATTGGTCGTGTGCGGATCCGTCACCTGCGCATCGGCCGTACGCGTGTTCTTCTTCACCGCGGCGGAGCCACGGCCGCCGTCCGTTTTCGTACCGGCAGGGGTACCGGTCGAAGGGCCGGCAGAGGTGCCGGCCGATGTTCCGACCGAACCGGCGCCCGTGGCTCCGCTCACGATGACTCACTCCTCGTGCTACTCGGTCGAGGGCGCCTCACCCTCGTCCGTGCCGCTGGTCGCGGCGTCCTCGGCGACGTCGTCCACGGCGATGTCGCCGTCGACCTCCTCCGCCTCGCGCCCCGCCTCGGCGTTACGTGCGATGCCGACCACGGCATCGCGCTTGCCCAGGTTGATCAGTTGGACGCCCATGGTGTCACGGCCCGTCTCCCTGACCTCGTTGACTCGCGTACGAATCACACCGCCGGACAGTGAGATGGCGAGGATCTCGTCGGTCTCCTCGACGATCAGCGCGCCCACGAGGGAGCCGCGGTCCTCGACGATCTTGGCGGCCTTGATGCCGAGGCCGCCGCGACCCTGGACGCGGTACTCGTCGACGTTGGTGCGCTTCGCGTACCCACCGTCTGTGGCAGTGAACACGAACGTACCGGGTCGAACAACATTCATCGAGAGCAGCTCGTCGCTCGCACGGAAACTCATGCCCTTGACGCCCGAGGTGGCACGGCCCATCGGGCGCAGAGTGTCGTCCGAGGCGGTGAACCTGATCGATTGGGCCTTCTTGCTGATCAGCAGCAGATCATCGTCGGCCGAGACGAGTTCGGCTCCGATCAGTTCGTCGTCGGATCCGTCCTCCCGCTCCCGCAGGTTGATCGCGATGACACCGCCGGAACGCGGCGAATCGTAATCCTTCAGAGGCGTCTTCTTGACCAGACCGCCCTTGGTGGCCAGGACCAGGTAGGGCGCCGCCTCGTAGTCGCGGATCGCGAGGATCTCGGCGATCGCCTCGTCCGGCTGGAAGGCCAGCAGGTTCGCCACGTGCTGTCCACGCGCGTCACGCCCGGCGTCGGGCAGCTCGTACGCCTTCGCCCGGTAGACACGGCCCTTGTTGGTGAAGAACAGCAGCCAGTGGTGCGTGGTGGAGACGAAGAAGTGGTCGACGATGTCGTCCTCCTTCAGCTTCGCGCCCCGCACCCCCTTGCCACCGCGCTTCTGCGCCCGGTAGTCGTCGGTCTTGGTCCGCTTGACGTAACCACCGCGTGTGACGGTGACGACGATGTCCTCCTCGGCGATGAGGTCCTCGATGGACATGTCGCCGTCGTAGGGGATCAGCTGGGTCTTGCGGTCGTCGCCGTACTTCTCGACGATCGCGGCCAGCTCGGCGCTGACGATGCCGCGCTGACGGACCGGCGAGGAGAGGATCTCGTTGTACTCCGTGATCTTCGCCTGCAGCTCGTCGTGCTCCTGGACGATCTTCTGCCGCTCCAGGGCCGCCAGGCGGCGCAGCTGCATCTCGAGGATGGCGTTCGCCTGGATGTCGTCGATCTCCAGGAGGTCCCTCAGGCCCGTGCGCGCGATGTCGACGGTGTCGCTGCGCCGGATCAGCGCGATGACCTCGTCGATGGCGTCCAGGGCCTTCAGCAGGCCGCGCAGGATGTGCGCCCGCTCCTCGGCCTTGCGCAACCGGAACTTCGTACGCCGGACGACGACCTCGATCTGGTGCGTCACCCAGTGGCGGATGAACGCGTCCAGGGAGAGGGTGCGCGGGACGCCGTCGACCAGGGCCAGCATGTTGGCGCCGAAGTTGGTCTGCAGGTCCGTGTGCTTGTAGAGGTTGTTCAGGACGACCTTGGCTACCGCGTCCCGCTTGAGGACGATCACCAGGCGCTGGCCGGTGCGCGAGGACGTCTCGTCACGGACGTCCGCGATGCCGCCGATCTTGCCGTCCTTCACCAGGTCGGCGATCTTCTGCGCGAGGTTGTCCGGGTTGACCTGGTAGGGCAGCTCCGTGACCACCAGGCACTGGCGGTTCTGGATCTCCTCGACCTCGACGACCGCGCGCATGGTGATGGAGCCACGGCCCGTGCGGTACGCCTCCTCGATGCCCTTGCGGCCGACGACGAGGGCGCCGGTCGGGAAGTCGGGGCCCTTGATGCGCTCGATCAGCGCGTCCAGGAGCTCCTCGTGCGAGGCCTCCGGGTTCTCCAGGTACCACTGGGCGCCGGACGCGACCTCGCGCAGGTTGTGCGCGGGGATGTTGGTCGCCATGCCGACCGCGATACCGGCCGAGCCGTTGATCAGCAGGTTCGGGAAGCGGGCCGGCAGGACGGTCGGCTCCTGGGAGCGGCCGTCGTAGTTGTCCGTGAAGTCGACGGTCTCCTCGTCGATGTCGCGGACCATCTCCATCGACAGCGGCGCCATCTTGCACTCGGTGTACCGCATGGCGGCCGCCGGGTCGTTGCCCGGCGAGCCGAAGTTGCCGTTGGAGTCCACGAGCGGCATGCGCATCGACCACGGCTGCGCGAGACGGACCAGCGCGTCGTAGATCGAGGAGTCGCCGTGCGGATGGTAGTTGCCCATGACGTCGCCGACGACGCGGGCGCACTTGTAGAAGCCGCGCTCGGGGCGGTAGCCGCCGTCGTACATGGCGTACAGGACGCGGCGGTGGACGGGCTTGAGGCCGTCCCGCACGTCCGGCAGCGCACGCGAGACGATGACGGACATCGCGTAGTCGAGGTAGGAGCGCTGCATCTCCGTCTCGAGCCCGACGGGCTCGACGCGCATGGCGATGTCGCCGCCCTCTTCAGGGGTGACGGGAGTGTTCTCGTCGGTCATTGCTGGTGTTGATCCTTCCTGGTCCGGTCAGCTGAGACCGACTCAGATGTCGAGGAAGCGGACGTCCTTGGCGTTGCGCTGGATGAAGGCGCGGCGCGCCTCGACGTCCTCGCCCATGAGGACCGAGAACAGGTCGTCGGCCTGGGCTGCGTCGTCGAGGGTGACCTGGCCGAGGACGCGGTGCTCCTGGTCCATCGTGGTGACACGCAGCTCCTCGGCGTTCATCTCGCCGAGGCCCTTGAAGCGCTGGATGGAGTCCTCGCGCACCCGCTTGCCGCGCTGGCGGCCCATCTCGATCAGCGCGTCCCGCTCGCGGTCGGAGTACGCGTACTCGACGTCGTCCCGGCCCCACTTGATCTTGTAGAGCGGGGGACGGGAGAGGTACACGTGCCCGGCCTCGACCAGCGGCCGCATGAAGCGGAACAGGAAGGTCAGCAGCAGGGTGCTGATGTGCTGCCCGTCGACGTCGGCGTCCGCCATCAAGATGATCTTGTGATAGCGCAGCTTCTCGATGTCGAAGTCCTCGTGCACACCCGTGCCGAAGGCGGAGATCAGCGCCTGGATCTCCTGGTTCTGCAGGATCTTGTCGATCCTGGCCTTCTCGACGTTGAGGATCTTGCCGCGGATCGGGAGGATCGCCTGGTACTGCGGGTTCCGGCCGGACTTGGCCGAGCCGCCGGCGGAGTCACCCTCGACGATGAAGATCTCGCACTTGGTCGGGTCGTTCGACTGGCAGTCGGAGAGCTTGCCCGGCAGCGACGCCGACTCCAGCAGGCCCTTGCGGCGCGTGAGGTCACGGGCCTTGCGGGCCGCCACGCGCGCGGTGGCCGCCTGGATGCCCTTGCGGATGATGTCCGCCGCCTCGACCGGGTTGCGGTCCAGCCAGTCGTTGAGGTGCTCGTAGACCGCCTTCTGGACGAAGGTCTTCGCCTCCGTGTTGCCCAGCTTGGTCTTGGTCTGGCCCTCGAACTGGGGCTCGCTGAGCTTCACCGAGATGATCGCGGTCAGACCCTCGCGGATGTCGTCGCCCGTGAGGTTGTCGTCCTTCTCGCGCAGCAGCTTCTTGTCGCGCGCGTACTTGTTGATCAGCGAGGTCAGCGCCGCACGGAAGCCCTCCTCGTGCGTACCGCCCTCGTGGGTGTGGATGATGTTGGCGAAGGAGTACACGCCCTCGCTGTAGCCGCTGTTCCACTGCAACGCGACCTCGAGGGACAGGTTCTTGTCCTTGTCCTCGGCCTCGAGGTCGATGACGGTGGGGTGGACCGCCTCTCCCTTGCGGGAGTTGAGGTACTTCACGAAGTCGACGATGCCGCCCTCGTAGTGGTACGTGACGGACTTGACCTCGTCCTTCACGTCGGCGCCCGCCTCGTCCGCACCGGTCACGGCCTTCGCCGACTCGCGCTCGTCGGTGAGTTTGATCGTCAAACCCTTGTTGAGGAACGCCATCTCCTGGAAGCGCCGCGACAGCGTCTCGAAGGAGTACTCGGTGGTCTCGAAGATGTCGCCGTCGGCCCAGAAGGTGACCGAGGTGCCGGTCTCCTCCGTGGCCTCGTGCCGGGCGAGCGGGGCCGTCGGGACGCCCATCTTGTAGTCCTGCGTCCAGCGGTGTCCGTCGGTCCGCACCTCGACGGAGACCTTGGACGACAGGGCGTTCACGACGGAGACACCGACACCGTGCAGACCGCCGGAGACCGCGTAGCCACCGCCGCCGAACTTGCCGCCCGCGTGCAGCACGGTCAGCACGACCTCGACGGCGGGCTTCCCCTCGGAGGGGACGATGCCCACCGGGATGCCGCGGCCGTTGTCGACGACGCGCACGCCGCCATCGGCCAGGATCGTCACGTCGATGGTGTCCGCGTGCCCGGCCAGCGCCTCGTCGACGGAGTTGTCGACGACCTCCTGCACCAGGTGGTGCAGACCGCGCTCGCCGGTCGAGCCGATGTACATGCCGGGTCGCTTGCGGACCGCGTCCAGGCCCTCGAGGACGGTGATGGCACTGGCGTCGTAGGAGGCCGTGACCTCGCTGGTCGAGGTCACGGCCTCGCTGGTGACGCCGGCGTCGGTGGACAGGATGTTCTCGTTGGGGTTGCCGGAATCGGCCACGAAGCGCCCTTTCTGGCACAGCACGAGCCGGGCTCGTCGGCGGGTTGCCGGAGCGGCTGCGGCATGTTGCGTTGGTAAGCCTTGATCAGCGTTGCTCAGCGTCTCCCGGGCGGTCCCCACGTTCGGGGCGGGATTGGCTTCCAGTCTACCGGTAGCGCCGACAGTGATGGTGGTTTGCCGGTACCTGAGTCCGCATGTGCCGCCCTCAACCGGTCTCCACCGGGTCCCCATATACGGAGCGGGCCTCCAAGAGGCTCACGGAGGCACTCAGCGCTTCCGGGTGTCAACCCTTGGCTACCGGCGAGTCAGTTCCGGTTCCGCCGCCTCGTCCGCACCTCGCAGGGCCTCTCCGGGAGCGGGTTCCGGCCCGGGTCGGAACGGGTCGGAACGGGTCGGAACGGGTCCGTACCACTCACGGGCCGCACGGAGCCGTACACCCGCACATGAAGACGGCCGGGACGGTACGACAGCACCGCCCCGGCCGGAGTACGTGACAGATGTCACCCGTAGGTGTCGCCGGGTCCCTTGCTGCCCGGGGCCCGCAGGGGGCCGTAACGACGCACGGGGCCCGCCGGACCCTGCACCCTGATCTGCCGCACCCGGCCGTGGCCGAGGTCCTCGTTGAGCCGGGCGACCAGCGTCGGGGCGAGCAACCGCAGGTTCGTCGCCCAGGCCGTGGAGTCGCAGCGCACGAACAGCACCCGCTCGTCCTCGTCGTACCTCTCCGGCTCGCAGTGCTTGGCCACGTCCTCGCCGACGATCCGCGGCCAGCGCCCCATCACCCCGCCCACCGCGGCCGGCGCCTCCCAGCCGCGCTCGGTGAGGAGCCGGTTGATCGCCGCACCGAGCGCCATGGGGTCGCGTCCGTCCGCCCGCGCGCCGGAGCGCAGGCCGCCGCCGCGCCGCGCCTGCTTCTTCTGCTGCACCGCGTCCCCACGCGCGCGTGCCTGCTCGCGCGCCGCCCTCAGCGCCACGCGCGCCAGGTCGACCCCGGAGGGCTCGGGCGCCTTCTCCGGCTCCTGCGACGTCATACGCGCTCCACGGTCCCCTGCGCCACGGCGTACCGCGCGCCCGCGAGCACCTGCGGGACGTCGTCGTCGACGGCGGCCGTCACCAGCACCTGCTCGCCCGGCGCCACCAGCTCCGCCAGCCGTTCCCGCCGCCGGCTGTCCAGCTCGGCGAAGACGTCGTCGAGGATCAGCACCGGCTCGTTGCCCTCCGCCCGGAGCAGGTCGTAGGAGGCCAGCCGCAGGGCCAGCGCGTACGACCAGGACTCACCGTGGGAGGCGTACCCCTTGGCGGGCAGCTGACCGAGTTTGAGCAGCACGTCGTCCCGGTGCGGACCCGCGAGGGTCACGCCCCGTTCGATCTCCTGCTTGCGCACCTCGGCGAGCGCACCCATCAGTTGCTCGTAGAGGTCCTCGCGCGCGTGTGCCTCGCCCGGCGCCGACGCCTTGTACTCCAGCGCGACCGGGCCGCCGCCGGGGGCGAGCTGCTCGTACGCCTTGTCGGCGAGCGGCTGGAGGGCGGCCACCAGATCGAGACGGGCGGCCAGCAACTCGGCACCCACGCGCGCGAGGTGCTGGTCCCACACGTCGAGCGTGGACAGGTCCATGGTCCGGCCGCCGTGCCGACGGGCCAGCGCGGCGGACTTCAGCAGGGTGTTGCGCTGCCTGAGCACCCGCTCGTAGTCGGAGCGCACCCCGGCCATCCGCGGGGAGCGCGCGGTGATCAGCTCGTCGAGGAACCGGCGCCGCTCCCCGGGATCGCCCTTCACCAGGGCCAGGTCCTCGGGCGCGAACAGCACGGTTCGTACGATCCCCAGCACGTCACGCGGCCTGACCTGCGAGGACCGGTTGATGCGGGCACGGTTGGCCTTGCCGGGGTTCAGTTCCAGCTCGACGAGCTGCTGCCGCTCGCCCTGCCGTACCTGCGCCCGGACGACAGCGCGGTCGGCGCCCATGCGGACCAGGGGTGCGTCGGAGGCGACCCGGTGACTGCCCAGGGTGGCGAGATAGCCCACGGCCTCGACGAGGTTCGTCTTGCCCTGCCCGTTGGGGCCGACGAAAGCGGTGACGCCCGGGTCGAGCGGGACTTCGACCCGGGCGTACGAGCGGAAGTCGGCCAGCGACAGATGCGTGACGTGCATGGTCGTTTCGCCGACCTCCCCGGCGTGACGGACCGCCGAAACGGTCCTGCGACGGACCGCCGAAACGGTCGTGTGGACTACTTTTTCTCTACCGCGTGGCCGCCGAACTGGTTGCGCAGGGCGGCGATCATCTTCATCTGGGGCGAGTCCTCCTGGCGGGAGGCGAACCGTGCGAACAGCGAGGCCGTGATGGCCGGGAGCGGCACCGCGTTGTCGATGGCGGCCTCCACGGTCCAGCGGCCTTCTCCGGAGTCCTGTGCGTAGCCGCGCAGCTTGTCCAGGTGCTCGTCCTCGTCGAGGGCGTCGACCGCCAGGTCGAGGAGCCAGGAGCGGATGACCGTGCCCTCCTGCCAGGAGCGGAACACCTCGCGCACGTCGGTGACCGAGTCGACCTTCTCCAGCAGTTCCCAGCCCTCGGCGTAGGCCTGCATCATGGCGTACTCGATGCCGTTGTGGACCATCTTCGCGAAGTGGCCGGCGCCGACCTTGCCGGCGTGCACCGCGCCGAAGTCGCCCTCGGGCTTGAGCGCGTCGAAGACCGGCTGCACCTTGGCGACGTTCTCCGGATCGCCGCCGTACATCAGTGCGTAGCCGTTCTCCAGGCCCCACACACCGCCCGAGACGCCGCAGTCGACGAAGCCGATGCCCTTGGCGGCCAGCTCCGCGGCGTGCTTCTCGTCGTCCGTCCAGCGGGAGTTGCCGCCGTCCACGACGACGTCACCCGGCTCCAGCAGCTCGCCCAGCTCGTCGACGGTCGACTGGGTGGCGGCACCGGCCGGGACCATCACCCAGACCACCCGCGGGCCCTTGAGCCTGTCCACAAGATCAGAGAGGCTGTGGACATCGGCGAGGTCCGGGTTGCGGTCGTATCCGACGACGGTGTGGCCCGCGCGGCGGATCCGCTCACGCATGTTGCCGCCCATCTTGCCGAGGCCGACGAGACCGAGCTCCATCAGTTGTTCCTTAGGTCGCTGTGTGGCGTGTGGGCACCTTCGTACCCCTGTCCGAGCCTAGTCCCGGACTGTCACGCACACCTGTGGGCATACGCGCTCAGACGTACCGCCCAGCCACGCGCTCACCTGCGGCTTCATCCACAGGCCGGGAAGCGTTCCTCCACGGCCTGTGGACAGGTCCGGACGGCTCAGCCGCTGAGGCGAACCGGCATGATCAGGTACTTGTAGGCCTCGTCCGCCTCGGCGTCGACCGCCGGCCTGCCGCTGAGCAGCGCGGGCTTGGTGGACGTCGTGAAGGACAGCTGGGCCACCGGGGAGTCGATGGCACTGAGGCCGTCCAGCAGGAAGGTCGGGTTGAAGGCGATCGAGATGTCGTCGCCGTCCAGCTGGGCGTCGACCCTCTCCACAGCCTGTGCGTCGTCGCTGGAACCGGCCTCCAGGATCAGCACGCCCTGCTCGAAGCTGAGCCGCACCGGTGTGTTGCGCTCGGCGACCAGGGCCACGCGCTTGACGGCCTCCACGAAGGGGGCGGTCTCGATCACGGCCACGGAGTTGAACTCCGTCGGGAACAGGGTGCGGTACTTCGGGAGGTCGCCCTCCAGAAGCCGGGTCGTCGTACGCCGGCCGGCACCCTCGAAGCCGATCAGACCCTCGCCCGCACCCGAGCCGGACAGCGCGATGGTGACGCTGTCGCCGCTCGTGAGGGCCTTGGCGGTGTCCAGGAGCGTCTTGGCGGGCACCAGGGCGACCGCGGACGCGTCCGGGTTCTCCGGCTTCCACAGGAACTCGCGGACCGCGAAGCGGTAGCGGTCGGTGGAGGCAAGCGTCACGGTGTCGCCCTCGATCTCGATGCGCACACCGGTGAGGACGGGCAGGGTGTCGTCACGGCCGGCCGCGATGGCCACCTGGGCGGCGGCGGAGGCGAAGACCTCGCCGGGAACCGTGCCGGTCGCGTTCGGCATCTGGGGCAGCGACGGGTACTCCTCCACAGGCAGTGTGTGGAGCGTGAACCGCGAGGAGCCGCAGACCACCGTGGCCCGTACACCGTCTGTGGAAATCTCCACGGGGCGGTTGGGCAGCGCCCGGCAGATGTCCGCGAGCAGCCGGCCGGAGACGAGGACGGTGCCCTCCTCCTCGACCTCGGTCTCCACCGACACACGCGCGGAGACCTCGTAGTCGAAGCTGGAGAGGCTGAGGGCTCCGTCCTCGGCCTTCAGCAGGAGGCCGGCGAGGACAGGCGCCGGCGGACGGGCCGGGAGGCTGCGCGCCGCCCAGGCAACTGCCTCCGCGAGTACGTCGCGTTCCACCCGGATCTTCACTCTTGCCGCCTCCTGCTGTTGCCGGCGCTTCTCGCCCTGCCTGGCCTTCGTCGTCTGTCTCGGTGTCGTCGGCCCCGGTGAGGGGAAGGACCACCGGGGACCAGTCTGACGCACCGCACTGACAGTAGGTGCCCGTCGGGGTCAAGTCGTGACGAGGGGCAGCCGGGGCCCGGACGACGAGTTGTGCACAGCCCCCCCTTCGAACCGGATTTCTCGCTCTCTCTGGTTGGGAGTAGTAGTAGGGGCTGTGGATACCGTGGATAACCCTGTTTCCGCAGCTCAGAGGCGATATTTTGTCCACTGGCCCTGGGGACGGAGGCGGTGGACAACCGGGGGCTTCTGTGGAGAACAGAAAGTTCTGCACACCTCATGCACAGGGTGAGGCGACTTCTCCCCAGGACCGTCCCCAGCTTTACCCGGCTTTCCCACAGCCCAATCCGGCACCTCCGTGTGACGCCTTTCACTCGGACCGGTGAGGAGGTGCGTCGGATTGCCGAACAGTGGACAGCCATGTGGAGAAGCCGCTGATCGCTGGGGACAACCAGCCCGACCCTGTGGGTTGCCAGTGGACAACTCCGTGCACAGCCTGTGGATCGTCCCGCTGTCCACAAGCTGTGGAAAACTTTTTTCCACCGATCCACAGCCAGGTGACCTGCCTCGATTCTCTTTCACCCAGGCCGCCTGTGGACAGAATCTGGACAACTTGGCAGTCCCCAGGGTGTGGACGCGAGAAAGTCACCGAATCTGTGGAGAGTGGCCGTAACCCGGCGAGTAATCGAACAGCGGATGACCGGGCGCCGACCCGCGGCACGTAGAAGGGCGTCCCGGGAACAGCTCCCGGGACGCCCTCGACAGGTCCGTGCGGCCCCGTCAGCCCGCCTTGATGCGGTTGGTCAGCTCGGTCACCTGGTTGTAGATGGAGCGCCGCTCGGCCATCAGGTTGCGGATCTTGCGGTCCGCGTGCATGACCGTCGTGTGGTCACGGCCGCCGAACAGGGCACCGATCTTCGGCAGCGAGAGGTCCGTCAGCTCGCGGCACAGGTACATGGCGATCTGCCGGGCCGTCACCAGCGCGCGGCCGCGGGAGGTGCCGCACAGGTCCTCGACCGTGAGCCCGAAGTAGTCGGCGGTCGCGCCCATGATGGCCGTCGAGGTGATCTCGGGCGCCGAGTCGTCACCACCGGGCATCAGGTCCTTCAGGACGATCTCGGTCAGGCCCAGGTCCACCGGCTGCCGGTTGAGCGACGCGAACGCCGTCACCCGGATCAGCGCACCCTCCAGCTCACGGATGTTGCGCGAGATGCGGGACGCGATGAACTCCAGCACCTCCGGCGGGGCGTTGAGCTGCTCCTGCACCGCCTTCTTGCGCAGGATCGCGATCCGCGTCTCCAGCTCGGGCGGCTGGACGTCGGTGATCAGACCCCACTCGAAACGGTTCCGCAGCCGGTCCTCCAGCGTCACCAGCTGCTTGGGCGGCCGGTCGGAGGACAGCACGATCTGCTTGTTGGCGTTGTGCAGCGTGTTGAAGGTGTGGAAGAACTCCTCCTGCGTCGACTCCTTGTCCGCCAGGAACTGGATGTCGTCGACGAGCAGGATGTCCATCTCGCGGTACCGCTTGCGGAAGCTGTCGCCCTTGCCGTCGCGGATGGAGTTGATGAACTCGTTGGTGAACTCCTCCGAGCTGACGTACCGCACCCGCGTGCCCGGATAGAGGCTGCGCGCGTAGTGCCCGATGGCGTGCAGCAGGTGCGTCTTGCCCAGGCCCGACTCCCCGTAGATGAACAGGGGGTTGTACGCCTTCGCGGGCGCCTCGGCGACGGCGACCGCGGCCGCGTGCGCGAAACGGTTCGAGGCGCCGATGACGAACGTGTCGAAGAGGTACTTCGGGTTCAGCCGGGCGGTCGGCTCGCCGGGCCCGCTCGCCGGCGCGGGCTTCGCGCCCAGCGGACCGGGTGCGCCGGACTGACCGTGACCGGCCGGGCCGCGGTGCGGATGACCGCCACCGGCCGAGGACTCCGGCATCTCCCGCCGGGTGGGGTCGCGCTGGTCGTACTCGGGGCGCGACTGCTGGTACTCGGAACGCTTCTGGTCGTAGGGCGAGCGGTCGTAGGACGGCCGCTCCATGGCCTGCGGCCGGTAGTCCTGGGAGGGCGGGCCGTAGGAGTCCTGGTCCTGCGGTTTGTACGCGTCCTGGGACGGCGGGCCGTACGCGTCCTGCCCGGAGCCGCCGTAGGAGTTCTGGGAGGGCGACGCGTAAGGGTCGCGCTCGGGGAAACCGAGGCGCTGCTGCTGCCAGCCGTACTCGTCCTGCGCCGGCCGGGGCCAGGCGCCGGGTTCGGGCCGCTGGTACTCCGAGGGGTAGGCAGGCCGCGCGGTCGGCAGCTGGTCCTGGCGGGCACCCTGGTCGCCCCCACCCTGGGACTGATCGGCGCGGTGCCGGCCGTAGCCCTGGTACGGGTTGTCGCGCGGGCCGTCGTACTGGCCCGGCTGCTCTTCGGGTTCGTCGTAGCGCGACGGCGCCGACGGGGCGGAGGGTTCGCCCGCGGAGTCGTCGACGGTGATCGCGATCCGGATCGGCCGGCCGCACTCCCGGCTCAGCGTCTCGCTGACGATCGGGGCGAGACGGCCCTCCAGCACGCCCTTGGCGAATTCGTTCGGCACGGCGAGCAGGGCGGTGTCCGCGACCAGGGCGAGCGGCTGGCAGCGCCTGATCCAGTGCTCGTCCTTCACCTCGACACCCTGGCCGCGGCCCTCACCGAGGAGCTGCTCCAGTACGCGTGGCCACACTGCGGCAAGATCGGCAGGTACGTCAGCCACAGGGCACGCTCTCTCGTGGGTCCCACGTTCGTGTGATGGTGGGACGGTTGGGGATTCGCATCGGGTGGGATCAGGGACAAAGGAACGAATCGGAGTTCAGCCACGGTAGTCAGGCCGACGGCTACGGTTCAAGTTGTTGTCCCCAGCCTGTGGACAGTGTCCCCCGACGGGGGTCGGTTTGACCGGATGGCGTAGCCGCGCGTACCGTGACCAGGTCGAGTTGTCGATGGCTGCTGCCGCCTGCCTCCGATGGGCACAGATCACGTCAGGTGATCGGGAAGCGGTGCACTCGGGCGTTGACCGCGAGCTACCTCGTGGGCGCACGGTGACAGCCAGGACGGCACCCCGCCACCACCGATTGATTTCTGGAGCCCCCGAGTGAGCAAGCGCACCTTCCAGCCGAACAACCGTCGTCGCGCCAAGACCCACGGCTTCCGCCTGCGGATGCGCACCCGCGCCGGCCGCGCGATTCTCGCGAACCGCCGCAGCAAGGGTCGCGCCAACCTGTCCGCCTGAGCCTGATCAGGTCATGACGTCGTGCTGCCTACCGAGCATCGGCTGAGGCGGCGCGAGGACTTCGCGACCGCGGTACGACGGGGTCGTCGGGCAGGACGCCCGACCCTCGTCGTGCACCTTCGAAACGGTGCAACGGACCCGCACGCGCCTGGGGAGAGCGCTCCCCCGACGCGTGCGGGTTTCGTCGTGAGCAAGGCCGTGGGCGGAGCAGTCGTGCGCAACACGGTGAAGCGCAGACTGCGCCATCTGATGCGCGACCGAGTCACCCTCCTTCCCCCCGGTAGCCTGGTAGTCGTACGGGCGCTGCCCGGTGCGGGTGACGCCGACCACGCACAGCTGGCCCAAGACCTCGATGCCGCCCTTCAACGGCTACTAGGAGGGGGCGCGCGATGAAGTACCCGCTGCTGGCCTTGATCAAGCTCTACCAGTGGACGATCAGTCCGCTGCTCGGGCCGGTGTGCAAGTACTACCCGTCGTGCTCCCACTACGGCTATACGGCCATCGACCGACACGGTGCGATCAAGGGAACGGCCCTCACCGCCTGGCGCATCCTGCGATGCAATCCGTGGTCGCTCGGCGGCGTGGACCATGTCCCGCCGCGTAAGCGTCCGCGGTGGCACGAGATGCTGCGCAACACATGGCGCGCACGCAAGGGCGGGCCCTCCGCCGCCGAAACGGCCACCGGAGAGAATCCTTCTTCGAGCCCGGCCGCAGAGATCCCGTCCCATGCCCAAGGAGCATGATTAGTGGACACGATTGCCAGCCTCTTCAGTTTCATCACCACACCCGTCTCCTGGGTCATCGTCCAGTTCCACAAGGTGTACGGCGCCCTCTTCGGCGCTGACACCGGGTGGGCCTGGGGCCTGTCCATCGTGTCCCTGGTGATCCTCATCCGGATCTGCCTGATCCCGCTCTTCGTGAAGCAGATCAAGGCGACGCGGGCGATGCAGACTCTGCAGCCCGAGATGAAGAAGATCCAGGAGCGCTACAAGAACGACAAGCAGCGTCAGTCCGAAGAGATGATGAAGCTGTACAAGGAGACGGGCACCAACCCGCTCTCCTCGTGCCTTCCCATCCTGGCGCAGTCCCCGTTCTTCTTCGCGCTGTACCACGTGCTCAACAGCATCGCGAACAACGACACCGTCGGTGTCATCAACGAGAGCTTGCTGCAGAGCGCCCAGAAGGCACACATCTTCGGCGCCCCGCTGGCGGCGAAGTTCACTGACAGCTCCTCCGACGTCACGGCGCTCGATGCCTCGCTGGCCACCGTCCGCATCGTCACCGCGATCATGATCGTCCTGATGTCGGCCTCGCAGTTCTTCACGCAGCGCCAGCTGATGACGAAGAACGTCGACACCACGGTGAAGACGCCGTTCATGCAGCAGCAGAAGATGCTGATGTACGTCTTCCCCATCATGTTCGCCGTCTTCGGCATCAACTTCCCGGTCGGTGTCCTCGTCTACTGGCTGACCACCAACGTGTGGACCATGGGCCAGCAGATGTACGTCATCCGCAACAACCCGACCCCTGGCTCCAAGGCTCAGGGCGCCTACCTGGATCGCCTCTACAAGCAGGTCACGCACCACGGCAAGACGCGCAGCCGCGGCCAGAAGGCCATCGTCAAGGCGATCGTGGCCAAGGGCCGCGACCGCAACGACTACGAGCGCAAGTTCATCAACGGTCTGAACAAGGCGGGCTTCGCGGCCCAGCCCGACGGCACCGTCGCGAGGGGCGAGGCTCAGACCGTCACCCTCACCGAGGACGGCGACGTCACGACGGCCACGGCCCGGCGTCAGCAGCCCAAGCGACAGACCAAGTCCCAGCGCCAGTCCGGAGTCACCAAGCCGGCCGGTGAGCCCACCTCGCTGACCAAGTCCGACGAGCCGGAAGACGCCAAGCCCGCCGGTGCGCCCAAGCCGAAGACCGGCTCCGGTGGCCGCAGCAGGGCTCAGTCCGGGCAGCGCAAGGGCGGCCCGCAGCGCCCCAAGTCCCCGTCCAAGAAGTAAGAAGGAGCCCATCCCGTGACGGAAGGCACCACCTCCGCTGCCGCCGAGGGTGCAGACACCCTGACCCGCCTGGAGCAGGAGGGTGAGATCGCGGCGGACTACCTCGAGGGTCTGCTGGACATCGCCGACCTCGACGGCGACATCGACATGGATGTCGAGGCCGACCGCGCTTCGGTGTCGATCATCAGTGACACGGGCGGCCGAGACCTGTACAAGCTCGTCGGCCGGGACGGCGAGGTGCTGGAGGCACTGCAGGAGCTGACGCGTCTTGCCGTGCACCGCGAGACCGGCGACCGCAGCCGCCTGATGCTGGACATCGCCGGTTACCGGGCCAAGAAGCGCACCGAGCTCTCCGAGCTGGGCGCCAAGGCCGCGGCCGACGCGAAGAACAGCGGTGAGCCGGTCAAGTTGAACCCGATGACGCCCTTCGAGCGCAAGGTCGTCCACGACGCGGTCAAGGCAGCCGGTCTGCGCAGCGAGTCCGAGGGCGAGGAGCCGCAGCGCTTCGTCGTCGTACTGCCCAACTGATTCAGTACGCACGTATCACCGGCCCCGTCTGTCGCGCAGGCGGGGCCGGTCTTTGTCAGCCTGGTAGTTCTGGTGGTCGGCGCGGAACGCGTCGATGCGGTACGGAAGGACGGTCCCCGTGACGGAGGCAGCGGAGCTCCCCCCTGCGCCCGAGCAAGCACGCGAGGTATTCGGTGATCGCTTCGCGGATGCGGTCCGGTACGCCGAGCTCCTGGCGGAGGCAGGTGTACAGCGTGGGCTCATCGGCCCACGAGAAGTGCCCCGGTTGTGGGAGAGGCACATCCTGAACTGCGCGGTGCTCTCCGAGGCCGTACCCGAGGACGTGACGATCTGCGACGTCGGATCTGGTGCCGGCCTGCCCGGCATCCCCCTGGCCCTGGTCCGGGAGGATCTGAAGATCACCCTGTTGGAGCCGCTCCTGCGACGCACCAACTTCCTGACCGAGGTCGTCGAGCTCCTCGGCCTGGACCATGTGACCGTCGTGCGTGGCCGCGCCGAAGAGGTCATGGGCAAGCTGCCGCCGGTCCATGTCGTGACCGCCCGCGCCGTCGCTCCCTTGGATCGCCTGGCCGCCTGGGGCATCCCACTGCTGCGCCCCTACGGCGAGATGCTCGCGTTGAAGGGCGATACCGCCGAGGAGGAGCTGAAGAGCGCCGCCACCGCGCTGAGCAAGCTCGGCGCGGTGAGCACGTCGGTCCTTCACGTCGGGGAGGGAGTGGTCGATCCGCTCTCCACGGTCGTGCGGGTCGAAGTCGGGGAGAGCCCCGGTGGCGTGAGGTTCGCCGCGAAGCGTGCCAAGGCGGCTCGGACAGGTCGTACGCGTCGTCGTCGCTGATTCAGCCCGAAGAACAGTCGTACTCCACACAAGCTGCCCAACCTGCGCATGACGGAGTGTCGCGACAGTTCGGTCGCGGGCGCTGTGCATCGTGTTTCACGTGAAACCTCGCTCATTGCTGCACGGCATCATCAGCCGTGGACACGCTGCGGCCGAACCTCGCGATCGGAAGCCTCTCGGCTCACTCGCCAGTGGGGTGGAGTTGTCCACAGAGGTGGATTTCTCCACAGAAGACCAGACCTCACTGGTTCACGACCCCGAAGGCATGGGAGGCTCTGTGCATTGCGAGCCTGAAGTCGAGGAGAGTGAATCCTTGCGGTCCGACGCCAACATCGCGGGACCGATGACCGATCCGGTCCCCGGTCCCCGTACCGAGTCGATGGGGGAGGATGTTTCACGTGAAACACTGCCTCCCATGGACGACACTCCGATCGGTCGTGCTGCCCAACTGGCAGTAGAGGCTTTCGGACGAGCCGGCGAAGGCCTGCCGCGGCCCGAGCAGACCCGCATCATCGTGGTGGCCAATCAGAAGGGCGGGGTGGGCAAGACGACGACGACCGTCAACCTTGCTGCCTCGCTGGCCCTGCACGGTGGTCGTGTTCTGGTGATCGACCTCGACCCACAGGGCAATGCCTCCACCGCTCTTGGGATCGATCATCACGCCGAAGTCCCGTCCATCTACGACGTGCTGGTCGAGAGCCGCCCCTTGGCAGAAGTGGTCCAACCGGTCCCCGATGTTGAAGGCCTCTTCTGCGCTCCTGCCACAATCGATCTCGCTGGTGCGGAGATCGAACTCGTGTCACTGGTGGCACGTGAAAGCCGGCTCGAGCGGGCCATCCAGGCGTACGAGCAGCCGCTGGACTACGTCCTTATCGACTGCCCACCCTCGCTCGGCCTCCTGACGGTCAACGCGCTGGTCGCCGGCCAGGAGGTCCTCATCCCGATCCAGTGCGAGTACTACGCACTGGAAGGACTGGGTCAGCTGCTGCGCAACGTCGACCTGGTGCGAGGCCATCTCAACCCCACCCTCCATGTGTCGACCATCCTGCTCACCATGTACGACGGCCGGACGCGCCTCGCGTCGCAGGTCGCCGAGGAGGTGCGCACCCACTTCGGCGACGAGGTGCTGCGGACGAGCATTCCCCGCTCGGTCCGTATCTCCGAAGCGCCGAGCTACGGCCAGACGGTACTGACCTACGATCCTGGGTCGAGTGGTGCCCTGTCCTACCTTGAAGCAGCTCGAGAGATCGCACTGAGGGGCGTCGGTGTCAGCTACGACGGTACGCACGCCCATATCGGTGCTCAGAACAATCCGACCATGGAGGGGATGCAGTGAGTGATCGACGGAGGGGGCTGGGCCGTGGTCTGGGCGCGCTGATCCCTGCTGCCCCGACGGAAAGGACACCGGCGCAGACCGCGGTGGGGGATGGAACCTCCACGTCCTCCGCCGGTGTCCCGGTCCTGACGACCGATCGTGGGGTGGCCGCGGCGAAGGTGGCCACGCTGCCGCCTGTTTCACGTGAAACCGAGGACTCCTCGGCGAACGGCGCAGCGGAGGTTCCGGCACCGCCCCTGGGTGCCCACTTTGCGGAACTCCCGCTCGACTTCATCACCCCGAATCCGCGCCAGCCGCGCGAGGTCTTCGACGAGGACGCACTTCAGGAGCTGATCACCTCCATCAAGGAGGTCGGTCTCCTCCAGCCGGTCGTCGTACGGCAGACCGGTCCTTCGCGCTATGAGCTGATCATGGGTGAGCGGCGCTGGCGGGCCTGCCGTGAGGCAGGCCTGGAAGCGATCCCCGCGATCGTCCGAGCCACTGACGACGAGAAGCTTCTTCTGGACGCGCTGCTGGAGAACCTCCACCGGGCTCAGCTGAACCCACTGGAGGAGGCTGCTGCGTACGACCAGTTGCTGAAGGACTTCAACTGCACCCATGACCAGCTGGCTGACCGGATCGGACGCTCACGTCCGCAGGTCTCCAACACGCTGCGGCTGCTGAAGCTCTCCCCAGCCGTCCAGCGCCGGGTGGCTGCCGGTGTGCTCTCGGCCGGCCACGCGCGGGCGCTGCTCTCCGTCGACGACTCGGAAGAGCAGGATCGGCTAGCCCACCGCATTGTGGCGGAGGGGCTGTCCGTGCGGGCGGTCGAAGAGATTGTGACCCTCATGGGGTCGCACCCCCAGGCCTCACAGCGGTCCAAGGGTCCCCGCGCCGGAGGCCGGGTGTCGCCGGCGCTGTCAGACCTGGCCACCCGGCTCTCGGACCGTTTCGAGACGCGGGTCAAGGTCGATCTGGGGCAGAAGAAGGGCAAGATCACCGTCGAGTTCGCCTCCATGGAAGACCTTGAGCGGATTCTCGGCAGTCTGGCTCCCGGCGAAGGACCCGTCCTTCAGAAGGGCCTAGTGGAGGGCGAGTCCGAGTCCGAGAAAACGGACGACTGAACCTTTCCCTGGCGAGGTCATCCCGTCCGCCGACTGCCAAGAGCGAGCCGTCTCCGTTGTGTATCGGAGCACGGCTCGCTCCTTGCTTTGACGCGGTGTCGAGAGAATCGCCTCGTGGATACGATGCGAGGAGGCATGGCACGACCACCTGATGACACCTTCGAGTGACAGGCGGAGCCATGCGAAGGATGAACTGGGCCGGACTGATGAGCACGGCCGTGGGTATCGGTGTGGTCGGTGGATTCGTCGGCGGCCTGCTCAGGTAACGGAGCGCTCTGACAGCCGCTCGCGGTGCCGCGGGCGAAGGAAGCGAGGATCAGCTCTCATGGGGCGTCGGCTCGTACCGCTCACGCTGGACAACCTTCAGGATCTCCCCCAGCGCTGCCGCTCGTGTGTCTTCTGGGAGCTGGACCCCGTCAGCGGCGAAGCAGCATCAAAGACGGGGACGACCGCGGTGGAGAAAGAGGCCTGGATCTCCGCCGTACTGCTCGACTGGGGCTCCTGCGGCCGGGTCGTTTACGTCGATGACGTCCCGGTGGGCTATGTGCTCTACGCTCCGCCCGCGTACGTTCCCCGCTCGACGGCGTTTCCCACGAGCCCTGTCTCCCCGGACGCGGTGCAGCTGATGACCGCGTTCATCGTGCCGGGCTATCAGGGGCAGGGGCTTGGTCGGGTGATGGTCCAGACGGTCGCCAAAGATCTGCTGCGCCGGGACTTCAAAGCGATCGAGGCGTTCGGCGACGCTCGCTGGAAGGACCCCGCCTGTCTTCTCCCGGCCGACCATCTGCTGGCGGTGGGTTTCAAGACGGTTCGGCCGCATCCTTCTCACCCGCGGCTGAGGCTGGAACTGCGCACCACCCTCTCCTGGAAGGAAGACGTGGAGATGGCGCTCGACCGGCTCCTGGGGGCCGTACAGAAGGAGCCGGTGCTACGACCGCTCTGATCGGCTCCCACTGACTTCTGGGACGGGCTGTGGGGACCGGTTCCGTGTGGTCGGCTCTCCGGACAAGCGAATGGGCCGACCTTTTCGGGTCGGCCCATTCGTGTTTCACGTGAAACATCCGCCGCGTGCGCGACGCTCAGAACGTCACTCGGCGATGAAGTCCTCGAGGTCGCGGACAAGCGCGGCCTTGGGCTTGGCGCCGACGATGGTCTTGGCGACCTCGCCGTTCTGGTACACGTTCAGAGTCGGGATGGACATCACGCCGTACTTGGCAGCCGTACCCGGGTTCTCGTCGATGTTGAGCTTGACGACCTCGATCTTGTCGCCGTACTCGGCCGCGATCGCCTCGAGGGACGGGGCGATCTGGCGGCACGGGCCGCACCAGGCAGCCCAGAAGTCCACCAGGACGGGCTTGTCGCTCTTGAGGACGTCCTGCTCGAAGGAGTCGTCGGTTACGTGCTTGAGGTCGGCCACGGCGGGCTCCTTTAAGTGATGTGTGTGGTGGGGCGGGAGGTCAGACGGCGGTCTTCTCGGGCTCGGCCTGCTCCTCGTCCGCAAGGGCGGCGAGGTAGCGCTCGGCGTCGAGGGCGGCGGAGCAGCCGGTGCCGGCCGCAGTGATCGCCTGACGGTAGGTGTGGTCGACGACGTCGCCCGCGCCGAAGACACCCGTCACGTTCGTCCGGGTGGACGGGGCGGCGACCTTCAGGTAGCCCTCCTCGTCCAGGTCGAGCTGGCCCTTGAAGAGTTCGGTGCGCGGGTCGTGGCCGATCGCGATGAACAGGCCCGTCACCGGCAGGTCGGAGAGTTCACCGGTCTTGAGGTTGCGCAGCTTGAGACCGGCCAGCTTCGGGTCGCCCTGGATCTCGGCGACCTCGCTGTCCCAGACGAATGTGATCTTCGGGTCGGCGAAGGCGCGCTCCTGCATCGCCTTGGAGGCGCGCAGGGTGTCACGGCGGTGGACGATCGTCACGGACTTGGCGAAGCGCGAGAGGAAGGTGGCCTCTTCCATGGCGGTGTCACCGCCGCCGATCACGGCGATGTCCTGGTCCTTGAAGAAGAAGCCGTCACACGTGGCACACCACGAGACGCCGCGGCCGGAAAGAGCGTCCTCGTTGGGCAGGCCGAGCTTGCGGTGCTGGGAGCCGGTGGTGACGATGACGGCCTTGGCCCGGTGGACGGTGCCGGCCGTGTCGGTCACGGTCTTGATCTCACCGGTGAGGTCGACGGAGACGACGTCGTCGGGGATCAGCTCGGCACCGAAGCGCTCGGCCTGGGCGCGCATGTTGTCCATGAGCTCGGGGCCCATGATGCCGTCCTGGAAGCCGGGGAAGTTCTCCACCTCGGTCGTGTTCATCAAGGCGCCGCCCGCGGTGACGGCCCCCTCGAACACCAGCGGCTTCAGCGAAGCGCGGGCGGTGTAGAGCGCCGCCGTGTAGCCGGCGGGCCCGGAGCCGATGATGATCACGTTTCGGACGTCGCTCACGGCTTGATTCCTCGTCTCTGGTCTGTGTCGATCGACCGGGGGAGCTTTTGGGAACTCTCACCCCACCCAACGGATCCTAAGGGGCGCGCATTCCCGGTGTGTCCGGGCACACCAAGGGGCCGACACCGTACGGGACACCACGCACGGCGAAGACGATGCCGGAGGCGTCAACGGCGAGTGTAGGAGTCCTTCAGGAGGATCTTCGCCGTGCCGGACGACGGTCGGCTGACGCAGGTCGCATCCATGAGGTACGCGGTGACCCGCGTGCTGTCGGAGCTGTGGGGGAGGACGACGAGGAGAGCTTCCCTCCCCTGGAACGTGCCCTTCTCGACGACCAGGGCCACGTCTTTTCGGTCCAGGCCCTTCTGGACACAGTCCGGCACCGTGGGCTGGTGGAGGACTCGGGGACTGCTGCTCTCGGGCTCGCCCTGCATACCCAGCGTCTGTGGACTGGAGGCGGGGGAGGCGGCGAGGAGATCGACGACCTGCTGCTCCAGACCGTTCTCCGAAAAGGTGTCCGCCACGGTGGCCCGCTGGCCGGGTGCCGAGGTGCCGGGTCCCTCGTCGCCGGTCAGTGACGACACCAGGACCGACCCGAGGCCCAGCGTGGTGACGGTGAATATGGTTCCCAGGACGGCGATCCTGCGGCGTCCGCCCCGACGGCGACTCTTCCGGCCGGGTCCGCCGGCAGCGGGAGGACGAGCATGCCCTGCGGGCCGCGACTGCACCGCCGATGTTTCACGTGAAACATGCGCAGCGGTGTCGCTCGGCTCGGGAACGGCAGCCCTCACCGTGTCCGGAGGTTCCGTAGTGGTGGCGCTGATCAACGCCTCGGCGGCGAGTGCGGCATCAATACGCCGGGCGACATCCTCCGGTACCCGCGCCGGTCCGGGCAGCCTCCCCAAGAGGCCTCTGATCTCCTCCAGCGACGCGTGGACATCCGCGCAGGGCACGCAGGTGGCGAGGTGCCGATGCACCTCCGCGCTACGGGAGGGAGTGAGCAACCCTTCGGTGAGCTCGGAGATCTCCGCTACGTCCGGGTGTCCGGCCGTGTCCGTCGTCGATGTCACGCTCGCCCACCTCCGCCCTTCACAGCAGCTGAATCGCCGGTTTCGGCGTCGTCCGGATCCTCGCCCCGGGGACCCGCTGCCGGTGGGACGGATGTCCCCTCCGCCCGGTTCCGTCCCCGACTGCTTTCCCGTACCTCGTCGGAACTCGCCGGTCGCAGATGGGTGAGCAGCGGCAGCAGTTTCGCTCTGCCGCGAGCGCAGCGGCTTTTCACCGTCCCCATGGGAATGTCGAGCATGCGTGCGGCCTCGGCGACGGGGTAGCCCTGCATGTCGACCAGGACGAGCGCCGCGCGCTGGTCGGGCGGCAGGGTGTCGAGGGCTTCGAGGAGCTGGCGGTGCAGGTCGTTGCGTTCGGCGGGTGCCGAGGCCGACTCGTGCGGCTCCAGCAACTGTTCCAGGCGCTCGGTGTCATCGACTGGGGAGGTTTTGCGGGAGGCCGCCTTGCGGGCTCGGTCCAGACAGGCGTTCACGGTGATCCGGTGCAGCCAGGTGGTGACGGCGGACTGGCCGCGGAAGGTGTGGGCGGCCCGGTAGGCGGACACGAGAGCGTCCTGAACCGCGTCAGCAGCCTCCTCGCGGTCTCCCAGCGTTCTCAGGGCCACGGCCCACAGGCGGTCGCGGTGACGCAGCACAAGCTCACCGAAGGCGTCGGGATCACCCTCCACGTGGCGGGCGAGGAGGTCCTGATCGCTGATTCCGTCGTAGTCGGCGCCTGCTGCCATCGGGCCCCCTCCCCTTTGGACGAGATCTCAGCCCGTGAACTTCACGTCCGTGATGGCCTGTTTGTAGCCGGAGCTACTGAAGCCATCGGTGGGGGCATACGGTACGGCCGTGATCCAGAGCAGTACGTACTGGGACTTCACCGCATTCGACGCCTTCACCGTCAGCGAGGTACCGCTGGCGTCGGCGGTGCCGATCTCCTTCATACCGTTGATACCCGTGGACGGGGTGAGCGAGTCCGTGGCGTAGAGCTTCACAGTCGTGTGATCACCCGCGTACCGGAGTCCTATCGATGCCGCGGAGACCTCCTGGGCCGAACCGAGGTCGTAGACGATGCCCACGCCGGGCTTGTAGGGAGCGAGGCTCGGGCCTTCGTCGTAGCGCTTGGTCCGCCAGTAGGTGGAGCTGTCGCCGTCGTAGGTGTTGGCGACGTCCTCCGGCGCCTGGGCGGAGCCGCTGGCGATGTACTCCTGTGAGCCCTGGATCTTGAGCTGCTGGACCGGCTTGGGTGCGGTGCTGTTGTTGTCGTCGGCGTCCGTGGTCTGCGTCTGGTTCGGGTCGTCGGTGTTGTTCTGGTCCATCAGGGCGTCCGCGAGCTGCCAGCTGCCAAGGCCGAGGGCCGCGATGAGCAGTGCGGAGACAGCCCACTTGAGCGCCTTGCCGGTACGGCTCTGCAACGGGGGAGGCGGGGCCTGTACCGGCTGGGTGGCGCCCGGGTGCGTCGAGGGGCGTCCGTAGCTGCCCTGCTGGTACGTCGTGCGCTGGTACTCGGGGGGTGCGGCGAAGGCGGGCTCCGGCGGGCGGATGCGGGGCATCTCACCGATGGCCTTGACCAGCTCCTCAGGAGTGGTGCAGGCGGACTCGTGCCGGGAGGCGGTCGCCCCGTCGTTGACGAGCGCGCGCATGGCCAGCTCCGACAGGCCGCGGTGGACACCGGCACGCACCTGGTCGGGAGGGATCAGCCCGATGTCCTTGGGCAGACCGGACAGTCCGTAGGCGTCGTTCTCGTACGGCCAGCGCTGGGTGAGCGCCGCGTACAGCAGGGCGCCGATCGCTTTGGTGTCGGTGCGCTGGGGGGTGTCGGAGCTGATGCCGCGCAGCGCCGCGTTCACGGCGAGGCCGCGGATGCGCCACTGGCCTGTGGAGGTGCGCAGCACGGCGTTGGGGTTCAACCGCAGGTGCGCGAGTCCTTCGCGGTGGGCCGCCGCCATGGCGGAGGCGATCTGACTCACCATCTGGTAGGCGTCGTGCGGCTCCAGCGGCCCGGAGGCGAGAAGAGTGGTCAGTTCGGTGGCGTCGGGCAGCCACTCGTGGACCACGTAGACGAGGTCGTTCTCCTCGACGGCGTCCAGGACCTGGACGAAGCGAGGGTCGCCGAGCAGGGCGGAGGACCGGGCCGCCGCCAGGACGGAACGGGCCCGTGGGTGAGCGGAGGGCAGCACATGGACGCCGACGGCACGGCGGAGTTTCTCGTCGACCGCACGCCAACTGCTGAAGCCGTCCAGACGGGTGACACAGTCCTCGAGCCGGTAGCGTCTGGCGAGCTTGTGGCCGCTGTGCAGTTCCGGCGCCGAGGCCTTTCCGGGACCCCTGGTCCCACCACTCCCCTGTGCCTCGTCGCTGTCCGTGTCCCGCTCCCGGTTCTTGGCCACACCGTCGGCCGTGGACTGGTCCGCCTGTGCGGTCAGCGGCTCGTCACCGCTGTTGTCTGCCACGTCGACGGCAGCCGTACTCGGTTCCGCCACCGTCGTTCCTGCCTCCCCATCCATGCGCGCCGTCCGACCCCGTGCGCGCCGTCCGACGCCGAAACCAATTGTGCCCACAGTCCGGCGCTATGCACGACACGCGGCGGCGGACGATGGTTGTGCGCCTACCCCTGGCTCAGCGACCCAGGCGTCCGCGCACCATGCCGACGAGCGAGTTGAGCTCCTCGATCCGCATGCGGCGGGCGGCCACGAAGAAGACGCCGAGCAGGACGGCCCCACCCGCCAGCAGTGCGGCGAAGGAGCCGAGGACGCCCTGACCGAGAGTCTGGGCGATGCCGTAACAGGCGGCGCCGCTGAGCAGGGCGGCCGGCACGGCGGCGATGCACAGCCGCGCGTACGTCCGCAGCACGCGGGCGCCGTCCAGGTCCCCGCCGAGCCGCTTGCGCAGACGGCTCCAGGCGACGCCGACACCGGTGGCGTAGGCCAGGCCGTAGGAGGCGGCCATGCCGACCACGGCCCAGCGGGCAGGGAGCAGGAAGTAGCAGGCGGCGGAGGCGGCTGCGTTGACGGCCGCCACGATCACCGTGTTGTAGAAGGGGGTCCGGGTGTCCTCGTACGCGTAGAAGGCGCGCAGGACGACGTACTGCACGGAGTAGGGGATCAGGCCGAGGCCGAAGGCCATCAGCATGAAGCCCATGTTCGTGGCCTCGCTGATACCCGAGGAGCCGAAGATCAGAGTGCACATCGGGACGCCGAGCGCGATGAACCCGAAGGCGATGGGCACGATCGCGACGGCCGTGGTGCGCAGCCCCTGGGAGATGTCGTCGCGGACGGCACCCGCGTCCTCCTCGGCCGCGGAGCGCGAGATACGGGGCAGCAGGGCGGCCATCAGCGACACCGTGATGATGGCCTGCGGCAGACCCCAGATCAGCTGAGCGTTGGCGTAGGCGGCGAAACCGGTGCCCCTGACGCCCGAGTCGATGCCTGCGGCGGTGGACAGCTGGGTGACCACCAGCGCGCCCGCCTGGTTGGCCAGGACGAACAGGATCGTCCACTTGGCGAGCATGGCGGCCTTGCCGAGGCCGTGGCCCTTCCAGTCGAAGCGCAGCCGCATCCGGAAGCCGGTCTCACGCAGGTACGGGATCATCGCGAGGGCCTGGACGACCAGGCCGAGCAGGATGCCGATGCCGAGGAGACGCTGGCCCTCCGGCGGGATGTTCGTGACGCTCATCTCGGAGTCCGCCGAGGTGCCGTACACCCACAGGAACATGCCGAGCGTCACGATGATGACGATGTTGTTCAGGACCGGCGTCCACATCATCGCGCCGAACTTCCCCCGGGCGTTGAGGATCTGCCCCATCACCACGTGGACGCCCATGAAGAAGATCGAGGGCAGGAAGTAGCGCGTGAAGGTGACGGCGACCTCGTTGGCCGCGGGGTTGCTCGCGACGGGGTTCGCCAGCATGCGGACCAGGAGCGGGGCGGCGAACATCGCGAGGGCGGTGAGCGCCGCCAGGGCCACCATCACGAGGGTCAGGAGACGGTTGGCGTACGCCTCGCCCCCGTCGTCGTCCTCCTTCATGGCACGGACGAGCTGCGGCACGAAGACGGAGTTGAGGCCACCGCCGACGGTCAGGATGTAGATCATCGTCGGCAGCTGGTATGCGACCTGGAACGAGTCACCGAGGAAACCGAGACCCAGGGCGGAGACGATCATCGCCGACCGGATGAACCCGGTCAGACGCGAGACCATCGTGCCCGCTGCCATCACGGCGCTCGACTTCAGCAGCCCCGTGGCCCGACCGCCCTTCTTCGCGGGCGGCGCGGGGACCGCCGCCGGGGTGGCGGTGAGGTTCATGGTCTGGTCGACGCCGGACGCCGGCCCCTCGGGCCCTGGAACATGGACGGCCGCGGGCGCCCGGTACTGCGCGGTGAGACCCGTGCCGCTCGGAGCGTGTGCTGGCCCCGGTACCGCGGGCGAGTCCCTCTGGGCGCGGGTGTCGCCCTGCTGCTGGTCGCGGAAGAGGTGGGCGAAGGCATCGGGTTCGTGGCGCTCCTCACCGGAGTGAGTGACGAGGTCGTCCACACCCACGAACTGGGTCGTGCGCGGGTCATCGCCGTACGGCAGGTACTGCGTCGGGCCCTCCGGCTCGGGCGCCGGGGTCTGGGCCCAGACACGGGGGTCGGGCGCGTACGGGGACTGCTGCGGCTGCCCGTAGAGCGGCTGCTGGGGAGGGTGGGCGCCGGGCGGCGGCGGGGGGTGCGCGGCACGGTCGTAGAGCGCCTCGGCGACCGGATCCTGCGCGGTGAGGTCCTGGGACCGGTAGGGGTCCTGGTCGTAGGCGTCCTGGAGGTACATGTCCGCGGGGTGCTGCGGCGGCACCTGGCCCTGCTCGGGCGGCGGGCCCTCGGGGTAGCCCGAGCTGCCCGCGGCCTGGCCGCGGTCACCGTCGTACGGCGCGTTCATGGTTACCCCACCTCATCGTTCCGGGCCGTCCGGCCACGACATCCTCAACGGTCCACTCTCTCACCCGTCCCGGAGGGGTCGGCGCTTTCCGCTGCGGTGTCCGTGGTCCCGTCACTCGGCTGCGCCGGGCCGTCCGCCCCGGACCGGGCACCCGACTCGTCGTCGGGACGGCTCTCGGAGTCCTGCGCGCTCTCGGCGGCGTCGGCTGCCGGGTCCGTTCCGTCGGCTGCGTGGTCCTCGGCCCCCCGGGCCGCGGCGCGCTTGCGCTGGGTGTACATGCGGAAGCCGGCCAGCACCAGCAGCAGGACACCGCCGCCGATGACGAGCATCACCGTGGCCGTGATCTCGGTGACCTTCACGTCGAAGGTGACCGGTGCGCCGTACGCCCTGCCGTCCTCGGTGTACAGCTGGGCGACGACCGCCGCCTGGCCGTTGGCGTTGGCGGAGGTGGTGAACTTCACCGTCGTACTGTGTCCGCCGGAGACGGCGATGGGCTGCTCGTCATAGGCCTTGCCGCCGATCTCGAGACGGGTCGGATTGGTCGAGGTGAGCCGCAGCACCAGGCGTTCGACGCCCTGTACGAGGTTGTTCTGCACAGTCACCGGGATGGTGGCGCTGCGCCCGGAGAGCTTCAGCTCCGACTTCTCGATCAGCTTGACCTGGCCGGCGAGCGTGCCGAGATAGGCCTGGACGCCTTGGCGGAAGCTGCTCGCCGCGGCGGTCCGGCCCCGCCAGGAGGCGGACATCTCACGGTTGACGGCCCGCCCGAAGGGAGTCACCACCCGGGACTCGTCGGTCAGGATCACCTTGAAGTTGTCGAGCCGGTCCTGCGTGGTCGCGATGTCCACGAAGGCCGACCGCGGCAGCTCCCGCTTGGCGAGCGAGGCGGGGTACGCAGAGCGGGACGGCACCCTCGTCGTGGCGCCCGGGTCGGGCTTGGCGGTGGCGGCCGCCGTGAGCTGCTGCGCCTGCGACCAGGTCCCGCCCTGCAGGGCCGTGACCGCTTCCGCCATCGCCTGGGCCTGAGCCGCGGTCGGCATGCGCTGAGGGGCCACGACGATGCTGCGCTGTTTGTCCGACTGGAGGTTCAGCGCCAAGCTCTGCGCCAGGAACTCCTGCACGGCGAGTGTGGACGCGGAGGCCGCCGTCAGGTCGCTCTGGAACGCCTGCGACAGTCTGGCGTCCGCCACCACCGCGGTGGTGCCGCCGCCGATGGGGCGGGCCGCGGAGGGCGTGTACGACAGGCCGCCGTTCTCCGTCAGGCTGTCACTTCGCGCGATCACCTTGTCGGCGCCCGCGGAGGTGGCGACCTTGACGATCGACGGGTCCACGGCACCCTCGACCGGCCAGGCGAAGTCGGTGCTGGGGGTCACGTGGAGGACGGTCTCCACCGTGTAGACGGCGACGTCCGTGGCTGCCTTGAGCTGGCTCAGGGAGCCGGTGACGCTGGTGCCGCTGTGCGCGAGGGAGGCCAGGTCGGGGTCGGCGTAGGGCAGGGCGACGACCTGCTTGCCCCGTACGGCTTCCTGCAGTGCGGCGAGCCACTGACTGGCGACGGCCTGGTGCTTGCCGGCCGTGGTGGTGTCGCCGGCGAGGATGTCGTACCGCTCGGTCATGGCGTCGACGGAGGCCAGCAGGTCCGGGTCGATCACCCAGGTGACATCGAGGGTCCGCCCCAGGCTCAGGAGCTGGTCGAGGCGGCCGCCGGGCGAGATCTCCGCGGCGAGGTCGTCGTTGAGGAAGACCGGTGTCTGCTGTTCGTCGGACCCGGTCTCGGCTGTCATGTGGACGTTGGAGACCAGCGGCCACAGCACCGTCGTACGGGTTCTGGTGTCGGCCTGGTCGGGCTGCCACGGCAGGAACGTCCGCTGGATGCCGAGCATCCGCTCCCACGGCTTCGCGGATGTCTCACCCGAGAGGGAGACGCCCAGGGGATACACACCGTCGGCCCCGAGATCGAGCTCGTCCACCGGTACGGAGATGCTGAACTGCTGGGCGACCCCGGGAGCGAGCTTGGCGAACTTGGCGATGTACTTGTCGCCCACCTCGGATCCGGTGGCGCTCGACAGGTCGTCGGGCCGCTTGGCGGTGCTGTCGATCGCCGAGCGGGTCGCCAGAGCGGACCCCAGGTGCAGGTCGACGTGCGCGTCCGTGACGGTCTGCTTGCCCTTGTTGGTCACCGTGCCGGACACCGTCAACGTGTCGCCCTCGGTGGGAGCGCTGGGGGTGAGCGAGTCGACGGCGACGGCGACCGTGCCGGTGTCGGAGGCCGCCTTGGCGGAGGTCTGTTCGGCGGCCGACGCCGAGGACGCGGGCAGCTGGAGCAGGCCGGCCAGCAGAGGCGTCCCCGCGAGCAGTGCTCCGGTACGCCGCAGCCACCGGCGGGCAGGTGAGGGAGCCATCCCCGGGAAGTCTGCCGCCTCGGCCACGCGCTCGTCCGTCCCTCGTCGTCGTCAGTGGTCGTCGGTATGTGCGTCCACGCATGGTAACGATGCCCGCTGAGGGTAAGTGCCGCGGTCTGCTCCGCAAGATCAGGTGCAACCGGCAGCGCCTCCACTATGTGCATGTATAGGGAGGGACAGTGGCGTATGTCATGAAGGCTGGTGATTGCGCGTCTATTGAGGGAGGTGGCTGTCCCCTTTATAGGGGCGCCCGTGCCGTGCCGGGCCACGTACCCTCTTCTGTTGTGCCGAACGCCAACGAAGACAACCTCAGTGTCCTGAGTCAGGTGCAGCATCGCGCGGTGAGTGAACTGCTGCGGGTGGCTCCTGTCGCCGACGACCTCGCCCGCCGTTTCCAGGAGGCCGGGTTCTCGCTCGCCCTGGTCGGCGGTTCGGTCCGGGACGCGTTGCTCGGCCGACTCGGCAACGACCTCGACTTCACGACGGACGCCCGCCCCGAGGACGTGCTGAAGATCGTCCGACCCTGGGCGGACGCCGTATGGGATGTCGGGATCGCGTTCGGCACGGTGGGTGCGCAGAAGGACGCCCGCGTCGAAGATGTTGATCGAAGCTTCCAGATCGAGGTGACCACCTACCGGTCGGAGGCCTACGACCGGACGTCCCGCAAGCCCGAGGTGTCGTACGGCGACTCCATCGAGCAGGACCTGGTGCGGCGGGACTTCACGGTGAACGCGATGGCTGTGGCCCTCCCGGAGAAGGAGTTCATCGACCCACACGGTGGCCTCCATGATCTCGCCGCGCGAGTGCTGCGCACTCCAGGGACGCCGGAGGAGTCCTTCTCGGACGACCCGCTGCGGATGATGCGTGCCGCACGCTTCGCCGCCCAGCTCGACTTCGAGGTGGCCCCGGAGGTCATCACGGCGATGACCGAGATGGCCGGCCGGCTCGAGATCGTCTCGTCCGAGCGCGTGCGGGACGAGCTGAACAAGCTGATCCTTTCCGAGCGTCCCCGTAAGGGCCTGACGCTGCTGGTCGACACCGGGCTCGCCGAGCACGTGCTGCCGGAGCTGCCCGCCCTGCGGCTGGAGAGCGACGAGCATCACCGGCACAAGGACGTCTACGAGCACACGCTGATCGTCGTGGAACAGGCGATCGCGCTGGAGAAGGACGGCCCCGACCTCACTCTCCGTCTGGCCGCGCTGTTGCACGACATCGGCAAGCCGCGAACCCGTAGGTTCGAGAAGGACGGCCGGGTCTCCTTCCACCACCACGAGGTGGTCGGCGCGAAGATGACCAAGAAGCGCATGACCGCACTGAAGTACTCCAACGAACTGGTGAAGGACGTCTCGCGCCTGGTCGAACTCCACCTCCGCTTCCACGGCTACGGCACCGGTGAATGGACGGACTCCGCCGTCCGCCGGTATGTACGGGACGCCGGGCCGCTCCTCGAGCGTCTTCACAGGTTGACCCGCTCCGACTGCACGACGCGCAACAAGCGCAGGGCGACCGCGCTCTCACGTGCGTACGACGGGTTGGAGGAGCGCATCGACGAGCTGAAGGAACAGGAGGAGTTGGACGCGATTCGTCCGGATCTCGACGGCAACCAGATCATGGAGATCCTGGGTGTCGGTCCCGGCCCTGCCGTGGGCAAGGCCTACAAGCACCTGCTCGAACTCCGGCTGGAGAACGGCCCGATGGAGTACGACGCGGCGGTGGCGGCGCTTCAGGAGTGGTGGGCCAGGGAAGCCTGAGGCGTGCGCGGCAGGGGCATGTTTCACGTGAAACATGCCCCTGTTGGATGTGCCGAAGGGCGGTGTTTCACGTGAAACACCGCCCCTTCTGTGACTGCCTTACTTCGTGTAGTCCTTCAGGCAAAGCAGGAAGTTGCTGCCGTCACCGGTCTCGGTGTACGAGTACTGGAAGTCCTTGGCCTTTTCCGAGCACTTGGTCTCCGCGCTGATCATGGAGAAGTCGCCCTCGACCTTCGCCAGCACCACATACTGGGCCTTCGAGGAGCTGCACTCGACGACCTCGAGGTCGGGGTCGTTGTTGTCGGTGCTGCCGCGGTGCATGCAGTCGCCGACCGCCGCGGTGTTGGCGTCGTCCCGGCTCGATATGAAGGCAGCGATGCCCACACCGATGACGGCCAGGACGATCACGACGTTCTTGATCAGCTTGAAGCTGACCTTGCGGCTGGGCGGCGCCGGGGGGACCGCGCCGTAGGGGGCGGTGGGCTGCTGCGGGAAGCCAGGCTGCGGCGGGTACGGAGCCTGGCCCTGCGGCTGGCCGTAGGGCTGCTGGCCCTGCTGCGCGAACGGATTCTGGCCCTGGGGCGGCGGAGTCGTCACTGGGGGTCCCCCTAGAGAACATAGGTGTGCGACGTGCGTGAGGCACGAGATAAGACGCACGTAAATTACCGGCCACCACTGACAACGCTGCAGCCCAGGAGAGGTCTGTGGCATTGATGTGACACTTACTGACGTTCAAAACGTCCTATAGTCGCAGAAACAGCCCCGTAGATAACGGCGACCGTGACCACCAGGGCCGTGGAGCGCCCGTCCGGCGGCAGCATCACGGCGGCCACTCCGGCGGCGCCGACGAAGGCGACGTTGAACAGCACGTCATAGAGGGAGAAGACGCGGCCGCGGAAGCCGTCTTCCACGGAGAGCTGGACGATGGTGTCGGTGGCGATCTTCGCGCCCTGGGTGACGAGCCCCAGGGCGAAAGCCGCGACGAACGCGGCGGCTTCGGCGAACGGAAGCATCAGCGCGAGTTCCAGCACGGCGGCCACGGCCGAGCAGACGACGATCCAGCGGCCCGGGCCCAGACGCCGGGTGGCGGACGGGGTCACCACGGCCGCCACGAAGAAGCCCACGCCCGCGATGCCCACCGCCAGCCCCAGCAGGGCCAGCCCCTCTTCCGGGGCGGAGGACCAGGCGTACCGGCAGAGCATCAGTGTCATGACGGTCAGGGCGCCGTAGCAGAACCGCATCAGCGTGATCGCGCCGAGTGCCCACGCGGCCTGCCGACGACCCGGCTCGGCGAGGTGACGCAGGCCGGCCGCCAGGCCGCGGGCCGTTCCCCGGAGGGTGGTCATGAGACGGGGCGGGATCCGGTCCCGTTCGGGACCGAGCAGATCCACCGCCAGGCGCAGGGACGCCAGGGCGGCGCCCAGGTACAACGCCGAGCCCAGCAGGACGACGGCGGCGTCGGAGTCGGCGGCCAGCAGCCGGACCGTGAAGGCGAGCCCTCCCCCGGCGGTCGCGGCGAGCGTGCCCGCCGTCGGCGAGAGGGAGTTGGCGATGACCAGGCGCTCGGCGTCGACCACGCGCGGCAGTGCCGCCGACAGACCGGCGAGGACGAAGCGGTTGACCGCGGTGACGCAGAGAGCGGAGGCGTAGAAGAGCCAGTCGGGAACGCCGCTGACGATCAGGGCGGCCGTGACCGAGGCCAGCAGGGCCCGCAGGAGGTTGCCGTAGAGGAACACCTGGCGGCGGCGCCAGCGGTCCAGCAGGACGCCGGCGAAGGGGCCGACCAGGGAGTACGGGAGGAGCAGCACCGCCATCGCGGAGGCGATCGCGGTGGCCGAGGCCTGTTTCTCCGGGGAGAAGACGACGTAGGCCGCGAGCGCGACCTGGTAGACGCCGTCGGCGCACTGGGAGAGGAGCCGTACGGCGAGCAGGCGCCGGAAGGCGCCGAAGCGCAGCAGGACGCGCAGATCGCGGACGACGGCCATGGGGGACAGCCTCACATACGGCGAAGCCCCCGGATCACACGACCCGGGGGCCCTCGTCAGCCCTGGCAGGAGCGAATTTCAGCGCTGCCGGACGCAGCGCGGTGTGCTGTGCCGAGCCGGCGCGCGACCCTCGGTCGTGTCTGCGCGCCGTGCTCGGCCGAATCAGCGCTCGACTTCGCCGCGGATGAACTTCTCGACGTTCTCGTAGGCCTCGTCGTCGAAGTACTGGACCGGCGGGGACTTCATGAAGTAGCTCGACGCCGACAGGATCGGGCCGCCGATGCCGCGGTCCTTGGCGATCTTCGCGGCGCGCAGGGCGTCGATGATGACACCCGCGGAGTTCGGGGAGTCCCAGACCTCGAGCTTGTACTCCAGGTTCAGCGGGACGTCACCGAAGGCGCGGCCCTCGAGACGGACGTACGCCCACTTGCGGTCGTCGAGCCAGGCCACGTAGTCCGAGGGACCGATGTGGACGTTCTTCTCGCCCATGTCGCGGTCGGGGATCTGCGAGGTGACGGCCTGCGTCTTCGAGATCTTCTTGGACTCGAGGCGGTCGCGCTCCAGCATGTTCTTGAAGTCCATGTTGCCGCCGACGTTGAGCTGCATGGTGCGCTCGAGCCGGACACCGCGGTCCTCGAACAGCTTCGCCATCACACGGTGCGTGATCGTGGCACCGACCTGGGACTTGATGTCGTCACCGACGATCGGCACGCCGGCCTCGGTGAACTTGTCCGCCCACTCCTTGGTGCCGGCGATGAAGACCGGGAGGGCGTTGACGAAGGCGACCTTGGCGTCGATGGCGCACTGGGCGTAGAACTTCGCCGCGTCCTCGGAGCCGACGGGCAGGTAGCAGACGAGGACGTCGACCTGCTTGTCCTTCAGCACCTGGACGACGTCCACCGGCTCCTCGGCGGACTCCTCGATGGTCTGGCGGTAGTACTTGCCGAGACCGTCGAGGGTGTGGCCGCGCTGGACCGTGATGCCCTTGTTCGGCACGTCACAGATCTTGATGGTGTTGTTCTCGCTGGCACCGATGGCGTCCGAGAGGTCGAGGCCGACCTTCTTCGCGTCGACGTCGAAGGCGGCGACGAACTCGACGTCACCGACGTGGTAGTCCCCGAACTGCACGTGCATCAGGCCCGGGACCTTGGACGCCGGGTCGGCGTCCTTGTAGTACTCGACGCCCTGCACCAGCGACGCCGCGCAGTTGCCCACGCCGACGATGGCTACGCGAACCGAACCCATTCCGGTTGCTCCCTGTGTGTACGAGTGAGGCCCTGAGTGGGCTCTCACGTGGCGGTTTCGCCGGGCGTATCCGTCCCGGGGGTGTCCCCGGGACGGGGCAGGCCGCCCGTCGATCCAGATGTGGTGTTCTGTTGAGCGGACCCTCCGGAACCGGACCCCTTCAGGTCCCGTCCGGCCCGCTCGCTCTCGATGAGCTCGTTCAGCCAGCGCACTTCGCGCTCCACGGACTCCATTCCGTGGCGCTGGAGCTCAAGCGTGTAGTCGTCGAGGCGCTCCCTGGTGCGCGCCAGTGAGGCGCGCATCTTCTCGAGGCGCTCCTCCAGACGGCTGCGACGGCCCTCCAGGACGCGCATGCGCACATCGCGGGAGGTCTGGCCGAAGAAGGCGAAGCGAGCGGCGAAGGTCTCGTCCTCGTACGCGTCCGGGCCCGTCTGGGAGAGGAGTTCCTCGAAGTGCTCCTTACCTTCTGCCGTCAGCCGGTAGACGATCTTGGCGCGGCGTCCGGTGAGCGGAGCGGCCAAGGCGTCCTCCGGGCTGTTTCCCGCTTCTTCGATCAACCAGCCGTTGGCGACGAGCGTCTTGAGGCAGGGGTAGAGGGTTCCGTAGCTGAAGGCACGGAACACGCCCAGTGAGGTATTGAGTCGTTTGCGCAGCTCGTAGCCGTGCATCGGGGACTCGCGGAGCAGTCCGAGGACGGCGAACTCGAGGATTCCGGAACGTCGGCTCATCGTCGCCTCCTCTCTCCCGCGACCCGTGCTGACGGGCCCACTGACGGTCTTATGCCGGGCTGATGTATCGACTCGATACATCAGCACGATAGAACGGCCCTGCGGCTGGGACAAGGGGGGTGATAGTGAACGGGATCACATCACGGATTCATTGCGGGCAAGTTGCCTGGTTTGAGATGAACTTCGGAGCTGGACGGGTTTTGAGGGTGCGTAGTCTGTGCGCCATGCAAACCACCGGGACTCGCGAGACGCCGGGGGGCGTCGAGTTCCCCGGTGCAGTACGGGTGAATGCGCCAGCGAACCCATCCGTACTTCGGGGGGACAGGAAACCAGCCGCCGTTTCCAGGCGCGCACGGATGCGCCTGCCCGAGGAGTAGTCGTTCGATGAGCGAGCACCGTCGCAAACCGCCGCAGCCGCAGGAAGGCGGACGTGCCGCGGCCCGACGCGGCCAGTCCGGCTCGTCCTCCGGCCGCCGTGCGGCACCGCGAGGCGCCACCGGTTCTCCTTCCGACTCGTACGGGTCGGGCTTCCACGGGCCGGGAGGCGAGGACCCGTTGTCCGGTGGCCGCGCCGACGCCCGGCGCGCGGCACAGAGGAGCACGGGTGGCCGGCGCAGAGCCGCCGAGCCGGCAGGAGGCAGCCGAGGCGGACCGTCCGGTCCTCCGGGCCGGGGCAGAGGGCGTCCGGCGCCCGGCAAGAAACGCCTGGTCGACTACCCGCGCGCCGGCAAGTACGGCTGGCAGCGCTGGGTGCCGTCCTGGAAGCTCGTCGCCGGCCTGTTCGTCGGCTTCATGGGCAGCCTGGTCGCGGTGGCGGGCGTCGGGTACGCCATGGTCGGCATCCCGGAGGTCGCCAAGACCGCCACAGCGCAGAACAACGTCTACTACTGGAGCGACGGCAGCCAGATGGTCGCCACCGGTGGTGAGACGAACCGTCAGATCATCGACCTCTCCCAGATCCCCGAGGCGATGCGCTGGGCGGTGATCTCGCAGGAGAACAAGACGTTCTACGACGACAGCGGCATCGACCCCAAGGGCATCGCGCGCGCGGTGTTCAACATGGCGCGGGGTGGACAGACGCAGGGTGGCTCGACCATCACCCAGCAGTACGTCAAGAACGCCATGCTGAACGACCAGTCCCAGACGATCTCCCGGAAGTTCAAGGAGATCTTCGTGTCGATAAAGGTCGGCGCGGAGGAGGACAAGGACGACATCATCGAGGGCTACCTGAACTCGGCGTACTACGGACGCAACGCCTACGGCATCCAGGCCGCCGCCCGTGCGTACTTCGACAAGGACGCCATCAAGCTCAACGAGGGCGAGTGCGCCTTCCTCGCCGCCACGCTGAAGGGCGCCACCTACTACGACCCCGCCGGCGCCACCTCCATCGACGCAGCCGCGACGCCGGAGGCCAACCGCAAGCGGGCTCTGGCCCAGATGCAGGACACCCTCGACAAGATGGTCGAGTACGAGCACCTGGATGCCGCCAAGCGGGCCACGTTCACCACCCTGCCCAAGCTGGAGAATCCGCGGTCCAACACCCAGCTGAGCGGTCAGATCGGCTACCTCGTCGACCTTGCCAACGGCTACGTGATCACCCACAGCAAGGAAACGGGGATCACGCAGGACAAGCTCCAGCGGGGCGGTTACTCGATCTACACGACCTTCGACAAGAACAAGGTCAAGCAACTGGAAAAGGCTGTCTCGGCGGTCCAGGAGGCCAACATCAAGCCGAAGGAGCGCCCCGAGACGGACACCCACGTCCAGTTCGGTGGAGCGTCCGTCAACCCGGCGACCGGTGCCATCGAGGCGATCTACGGCGGTCAGGACGCGACCAAGCACTTCACCAACAACGCCGACCAGACCGGTGCCCAGGTGGGCTCCACGTTCAAGCCGTTCGTCCTCGCGGCAGCGATGAGCTGGGGCGTCCGCGACAAGGACCTCGGTTCGTCGCAGGCCCAGGACGAGCGCACCATCGTCTCGCCCAAGAGCCTGTTCAGCGGCAAGAACAAGCTCAAGATCAAGAACTACGACGGGACGATCTGGAAGAACGAGAAGGGCGAGGAGTGGCTGCAGACCAACGACGGCCAGGCCTCCTACGGCAGCCCGCCCAACTTCAAGGTCGACCTGCGTGAGGCGATGCGCGAGTCGGTGAACTCCGCCTTCGTCCAGCTGGGCATGGACGTCGGCCTGGACAAGGTGAAGGAGGCCGCCACGAGCGCCGGTATCAAGGAGAGCAGCCTCACCGGCGCCGACTTCCCTTCGTTCTCGATCGGCATCTCCGACCCGAGCGCGATCCGGATGGCCGGTTCCTACGCCACCTTCGCGGCCAGCGGCAAGCAGCGTGACCCCTACTCGGTCCAGAAGGTCACGAGCCAGGACGGCGTGATCTACACCCACAAGACCGAGACGAATGAAGGGTTCACCTCGAAGGTCGCGAACAACGTCACGGATGTCCTGAAGACCGTGGTCGAGAAGGGAACGGGTACCGCCGCGCAGCTGCCCGGTCGTGAGGTGGCCGGCAAGACCGGTACCACCGACGGCAACAAGTCGGCCTGGTTCGTCGGCTACACGCCGCAGCTGTCGACCGCGATCACCATGTTCCGGTACGACGACGACGAGACCAAGAAGAACCGCACGTTCCTGGAGATGTTCGGAACCGGTGGTCAGAAGAAGATCCACGGCGCTTCGTTCCCGGCGGAGATCTGGCACGACTACATGGCCGAGGCCATGAAGAACCTGCCGAAGAAGAGCTTCCCGGAACCCGAGCCCATCGGTGAGGTCCTCAACGAGGACCCGATCCCGTCGCCCAGCCCATCGGTCACGGAGAGCGAGGAGGCGAGCCCCTCGCCGTCCCCGAGCCCCACGGAGTCGGAACAGCCTGAGCCGTCACCCTCACCGAGCGATACCTGCAACAACTTCTTCGGTTGCGACGACAGCTCGGGCGGCGCGAACGGCGGGGGCAACACCGACGGCGGTACCGGGACGACTAGCCCCTCACCCTCACCCAGCGACACCGGGGACGACACCAGAGGCAACGGCAATGGCGGCGGCGACTTCTTCGGAGGAGCGAGCAGTTAGCAGGGCAATCGCCCCACCCATGCGTTTCACGTGAAACAAGGGGACGTTTCACGTGAAACGAGGGCCGCCCCACCGGACCAGGTGGGGCGGCCCTCGATGTTTTCCTAGGTCTGTACGGCAGGATGTGGGCCATGCCCAGTGCAGAATCGACGCCAGCGCGCGTGCACGAGCCTGATCCGGTGCAGCCGACCAGGAACGACGAGGTGGCCGCGGCCGGCAGTGAGCTGATCGGCGGCCCCTTGGGGCGGCGAGCCCTGACCGGGACGTCCCGGTTGTCGCCTGTGCGGGTGGTCGCGCTCGTGGCCATCGGGATGTTCGCCCTCGGCCTGATCCAGAAGGCGCCCTGCTACAACGGCGGCTGGTTCTTCGGCGCTGTCTCCCAGTACACACACGCGTGCTACTCGGACATTCCGCACCTGTACCAGGGGCGCGGATTCGCCGACGGACTCGTGCCGTACTTCGACAAGCTCCCCGGTGACATGCAGTACCTCGAATACCCGGTCCTCACCGGAGTGTTCATGGAAGTGGCCGCCTGGCTGACTCCGGGCAGCGGCAGCGCCCAGCATCAGGGCCAGTGGTACTGGATGGTCAACGCGGGGATGCTGATGGCGTGCGCGGCCGTCATCGCCGTCTGTGTGGCCCGGACGCACGCCCGGCGGCCCTGGGACGGCCTGCTGGTGGCCTTGGCGCCCGCGTTCGCGCTGACCGCCACCATCAACTGGGATCTCCTGGCCGTCGCTCTGACGGCCGCGGCCATGCTGATGTGGTCACGCGGACGGGCGCTGGCGTTCGGCGTCCTGCTGGGGCTCGCCACCGCCGCCAAGCTCTATCCCGTCTTCCTCCTGGGCCCGCTGTTCGTCCTGTGCTGGCGGGCGGGAAAGTGGCGGGACTTCGGCACGGCCCTCGGTGGTGCGGTCGTCGCCTGGCTGGTGGTGAACCTGCCGGTGATGCTCTTCGCCTTCGAAGGCTGGTCGAAGTTCTACACGTTCAGTCAGGAGCGAGGAGTCGACTTCGGGTCGTTCTGGCTGATCCTGGCTCAGAACTCCAGCGATCCACTCACCACCGACAGCGTCAACACGCTCGCCACGCTTCTGGTCGTGGCGTGCGGACTGGGGATCGGGGCGCTGACGCTCACGGCTCCGCGGCGCCCCCGCTTCGCCCAGCTGGCCTTCCTGATCGTGGCGGCCTTCATCCTCACCAACAAGGTGTACTCGCCGCAGTACGTCCTGTGGCTCGTGCCGCTGGCTGTTCTGGCCCGGCCCAAATGGCGGGACTTCCTGATCTGGCAGGCCTGCGAGGTGTCCTACTTTCTCGGCATCTGGCTGTACCTCGCCTACACCACCAGCGGAGAAGCCCACAAAGGGCTGCCGACCGACGGCTATCACTGGGCCATCGGCGTCCACCTGCTGGGGACGCTCTACCTGTGCGTGATGGTGGTGCGGGACATCCTGGTGCCCGAGCGGGACGTGGTCCGCCAGGCCGGGGACGACGATCCTTCGGGCGGGGTGCTCGATGGTGCGGAGGACGTCTTCGTCCTGGGCGCGACGGCTCATCCCGTCCGGCACGCGGCCCACTTCGAGGGGCCGCAGGTGGAGTGGGGCAAGCGGGACACCGTCGACGGTTCGCCCTGAGCGAACACGCCGGATTTCGGCAACGACGAAAGGCCGTACACGGAAACCCGTGTACGGCCTTTCGTCGTTGCCGTGCTGCTCAGCGGTCCACGATGCGGTCGAACTGCGTGGTGGTGTGCCGCAGATGGGCCACCAACTCGTCGCCGACCGTCGGCTCCGGTGCGTCCGAGGGGACGAACAGGATGGACACCTGCATGTGCGGCGGCTCGGCGAACCAGCGCTGCTTGCCGCCCCAGACGAACGGCGAGAGGTTCCGGTTCACCGTGGCCAGGCCGGCGCGTGCGACGCCCTTGGCGCGCGGCATGACGCCGTGCAGGGCCTTGGGGGCCTCCAGGCCCACCCCGTGGGACGTACCGCCCGCCACGACCACCAGGAAGCCGTCGGAGGCCGCCCTCTGCTGGCGGTAGCCGAACCGGTCGCCCTTGGCGACGCGCGTGACGTCCAGGACGGCGCCGCGGTACTCGGTGGCCTCGTGGTCCCCCAGCCACAGCCGCGTGCCGATGCGGGCACGGAAGCGGGTCTGCGGGAACTGCTGCTGCAGGCGGCTGAGTTCATCGGCCTTGAGGTGGCTCACGAACATCGTGTGCAGTGGCAGCCGGGCCGCGCGCAGCCGGTCCATCCAGCCGATGACCTCCTCGACGGCGTCCGAGCCGTCGGTGCGGTCCAGCGGCAGGTGGATGGCGAAGCCCTCCAGGCGGACGTTCTCTATGGCGGCGTGCAGCTGCGGCAGGTCCTGCTCGCTGATGCCGTGCCGCTTCATCGAGGACATCACCTCGATCACCACGCGCGCGCCCACGAGGCCGTAGACACCGTCGATCGACGACACCGACCGCACGACCCGGTCGGGCAGCGGGACGGGCTCCTCGCCGCGCCGGTACGGCGTCAGCACCAGCAGGTCACCGCCGAAGAAGTCCTTGATGCGCGCGGCTTCGTAGGTCGTACCGACGGCGAGGATGTCCGAGCCCAGCCGGGTGGCCTCCTCCGCCAGCCGCTCGTGCCCGAAGCCGTAGCCGTTGCCCTTGCAGACCGGGACGAGTCCCGGGAACTGCTCCTGCACGTGCTTGTGGTGCGCCCGCCAGCGCGCGGTGTCGACGTAGAGCGTGAGCGCCATGGCCGGACCTGGAACCTTTCTCGTGGCTGCGGTGTGTCAGAGGTGGGGAGCTGTCGAGACGTATGACGCCATCGAAGCAGCCGACGGGTGATCAGCGGCGCGACATGTAGATGTCGAGCGCCTTGTGGAGCAGCTTGTTCAGCGGGAAGTCCCACTCGCCCAGGTACTCGGCGGCCTGCCCGCCCGTGCCGACCTTGAACTGGATCAGGCCGAACAGGTGGTCCGACTCGTCCAGCGAGTCGGAGATGCCGCGCAGGTCGTACACGGACGCGCCGAGTGCGTAGGCGTCGCGCAGCATCCGCCACTGCATCGCGTTCGAGGGGCGGAACTCACGGCCGATGTTGTCGGAGGCGCCGTAGGAGTACCAGACGTGCCCGCCGACGATCAGCATGGTCGCCGCCGAGAGGTTCACGCCGTTGTGACGGGCGAAGTACAGCCGCATGCGGTTGGGGTCCTCGGTGTTGAGGGCCGTCCACATGCGCTGGAAGTACGACAGCGGGCGCGGCCGGAAGTGGTCGCGCACCGCCGTGATCTCGTAGAGCCGCTGCCACTCCTCGAGGTCGTGGTAGCCGCCCTGGACGACCTCGACGCCGGCCTTCTCGGCCTTCTTGATGTTGCGGCGCCAGAGCTGGTTGAAGTTCCTGTGGACCTCTTCGAGGGAACGGTTCGCCAGCGGTACCTGGTAGACGTAGCGGGGCTGGACGTCGCCGAAGCCGGCGCCGCCGTCCTCGCCCTGCTGCCAGCCCATGCGCCGCAGCTTGTCGGCCACTTCGAAGGCCCGCGGCTCGATGAAGTCGGCCTCGACGTCCCGCAGTCGCTTCACGTCCGGGTTCTGGATGCCCGCCTTGATGGAGGAGGCCTCCCAGCGCCGGATGATCACCGGCGGACCCATCTTCACGGAGAAGGCGCCCTGGTGCTTGAGGTGCGCGAGCATCGGCTCCAGCCACTCGGTCAGATTCGGCGCGTACCAGTTGATGACCGGGCCTTCGGGCAGGTAGGCGAGGTAGCGCTTGATCTTGGGGAGCTGGCGGTAGAGGACGAGGCCGGCACCGACGAGTTCACCGGTCCTGCCGTCGAACCAGCCGAGGCTCTCCGACCGCCACTCGGCCTTGACGTCTGCCCAGGCCGGAACCTGCATGTGGCTCGCCGCCGGCAGGCTCTGGATGTACGCCAGATGCTGCTCGCGGCTGATCGTCCTCAGGGTCAGGCTCATTCGGGGCGCTCCTCGGGCTGGTGTGTCCCCATGGGTACAGGGGCTCCGGCTCTCGCGCCGAAGCCTACTGCGCCTGGCGAGCGCCCTGACTGGGCGTACGGCACCTTTGCCCCGGCCGGTGGGACGGCCGGGGCGTTCCGCCGGGACGGCGCCGGTGCTCTGCGGCACCTCCTGCCGATGCCGGCGGGAGGTGCCGGGCCGGCTCTGTCAGGTCACCAGAGGCCGCCGAAGAGGCCGCCGTGGGCCATGCCGAGGAAGAAGCCGACGCCGGAGGCACCGAGCCCCAGGATCAGGCCGAAGCGCTCACGGGTGGTCTCGGAGATCCACTGTCCGTACGCGCCGGTGAAGATCCCCACCAGGCCGGCCCACGAGCTGAGCAGGTGGAGGCTGTGGAACATCGCCGTGATGAAGGCCACCGCGCCCAGGACCAGGGTGACGGCCGTGAGCGTGTCCTGAAGCGGATGAGGCCTGCCGTCGGTGGCGAAGAGAGAACCGGCGGTGTTGGGTCGCAATGCCTGTGCCATGAGGCACCTCCTGCGGAAAGCGGCGCATCGTAGCGCCATACACACCCGATGTGTACAGACTGACGGGCTCCGGGGCCGGATTTCAACCGGAAGCCGGTGTGCAGGTAGTCTGTACCGTCTGCACCGGTGTCTGCCCAGGCACAGCCAGGGACTCCGCCCAGCTCAGAGCGGGAACGTCGCGAAGCGACCCCGATTGTCAGTGGCGGCCGATACCGTTGCGTACGCATCACAACCCTCCTGCCACGGAACGACCGTGGCCGTTGAGTCCAAAGGAGGTGGGTTCCACATGCGTCACTACGAAGTGATGGTCATCCTCGACCCCGATCTCGAGGAGCGCGCTGTCTCCCCGCTGATCGAGAACTTCCTCTCCGTCGTCCGTGAGGGCAACGGAAAGGTGGAGAAGGTCGACACCTGGGGCCGTCGTCGTCTCTCGTACGAGATCAAGAAGAAGCCCGAGGGCATCTACTCGGTCATCGACCTGCAGGCCGAGCCTGCGGTCGTCAAGGAGCTCGACCGCCAGATGAACCTGAACGAGTCGGTCCTCCGGACCAAGGTCCTCCGTCCCGAGACCCACTGAGCTTCCCCGCTCAACTGGTCTCGGGATTCGAGTAGCAGCACCAGCAGCCAGCAGCAGCAAACCCGCCGAGAGGTTCCCCCATGGCAGGCGAGACCGTCATCACGGTCATCGGCAATCTTGTCGACGACCCCGAGCTGCGCTTCACCCCCTCCGGTGCGGCAGTCGCGAAGTTCCGTGTCGCGTCCACTCCCCGCACCTTCGACCGTCAGACCAATGAGTGGAAGGACGGCGAGAGCCTGTTCCTGACCTGCTCGGTCTGGCGTCAGGCGGCGGAGAACGTCGCCGAGTCGCTCCAGCGGGGCATGCGCGTCCTCGTGCAGGGCCGGCTGAAGCAGCGGTCCTACGAGGACCGCGAGGGCGTCAAGCGCACGGTCTACGAACTGGACGTCGAGGAAGTCGGCCCCAGCCTGCGCAACGCCACGGCCAAGGTCACCAAGACCACCGGCCGCGGTGGCCAGGGTGGCGGCGGTGGCTTCGGCGGCGGTGGCGGCGGTGGCGCCCAGGGCGGCGGCTGGGGCGGCGGCCCCGGCGGCGGTCAGCAGGGCGGCGGCGCTCCCGCCGACGACCCGTGGGCGACCAGCGCTCCCGCCGGTGGCAACCAGGGCGGCGGCGGTGGCGGCGGCTGGGGTGGAAACTCCGGCGGCGGTGCCGGTGGCGGCTACTCGGACGAGCCCCCCTTCTAGGCCTTCGGGCCCGGTTCTCCGGGCTCGTTCAGGCCGAGGGCGGGTCGTATCCCAACTTCTTGATCACACAGGAGAATCACCATGGCGAAGCCGCCTGTGCGCAAGCCGAAGAAGAAGGTCTGCGCTTTCTGCAAGGACAAGGTCACGTACGTGGACTACAAGGACACGAACATGCTGCGGAAGTTCATTTCCGACCGCGGCAAGATCCGTGCCCGCCGCGTGACTGGCAACTGCACGCAGCACCAGCGTGACGTCGCCACGGCCGTGAAGAACAGCCGTGAGATGGCGCTGCTGCCTTACACCGCCCAGGCGCGATAAGGGAAGGGTGACCGAAAAATGAAGATCATCCTCACCCACGAGGTCTCCGGCCTCGGTGCCGCGGGCGACGTCGTCGACGTCAAGGACGGCTACGCTCGCAACTACTTGATCCCGCGGAACTTCGCGATCCGCTGGACCAAGGGCGGCGAGAAGGACGTCGAGCAGATCCGTCGCGCTCGCAAGATCCACGAGATCCAGACCATCGAGCAGGCCAACGCTGTGAAGGCCCAGCTCGAGGGCGTCAAGGTCCGCCTGGCCGTCCGCTCCGGCGACGCCGGTCGTCTCTTCGGTTCCGTCACCCCGGCCGACATCGCCTCGGCGATCAAGGCTTCCGGTGGTCCCGAGGTCGACAAGCGCCGCATCGAGCTCGGTTCGCCGATCAAGACCCTGGGCGCCCACGAGACGTCCGTGCGTCTGCACCCCGAGGTGGCCGCCAAGGTCAGCCTCGAGGTCGTCGCGGCCTGATCGCTGCGCTCGGGCTTGTAGGGCTGAGAAGGGGCCGCACCCTCCAGGGCGCGGCCCCTTCCGCATGCCTCAGCCGATCCGCAGGTATCGGAACCGTGGTGTTTCACGTGAAACGCCGGTTTCGTGCGCCACGGTCAGCGGGTCGCGCCGGTGACCAGCCAGCGCCCTGAGCGGGCGCGCAGCCAGAGGGTCAGCATCCGGACCGCCATCATCAGGGTCATGGCTCCCCACAGTGCGGTGAGGCCGCCACCGAGAGTGGGAACCAGCAGCGCGACCGGCGCGAAGACCACCAAGGTGAGAACCATCGCCCAAGCCAGGTAGGGGCCGTCGCCCGCGCCCATCAGTACGCCGTCCAGGACGAAGACGACGGCACAGACCGGCTGGGACAGAGCCACCACCAGCAGGGCGGGCAGCGCGGCGTCCTTGACCCCCGGGTCCCCGGTGAACAGGGGCAGGAACAACGGCCGGGCCAGAACTACGAGCAGGGCCAGTACGACGCCCACGGCGAGGCCCCACTCCACCATGCGGCGGCAGACGGCCCGGGCACCGTGGGGATCGTCGGCGCCGAGGTAACGTCCGATGATCGCCTGTCCGGCGATGGCGACGGCGTCGAGGGCGAAGGCCAGCAGACTCCACAGTGACAGGACGATCTGATGGGCGGCGATGTCCGCGTCACCGAGTCGGGCGGCGACGGCGGTCGCGATCATCAGCACGGCTCGCAGGGACAGGGTGCGCACCAGTAGGGGCATGCCCGCCTGGGCCGACGCCCGGATGCCGACGGCGTCGGGGCGTAGCGAGGCGCCATACCGGCGGGCCCCTCGGATCACCACGACGAGGTAGGCCGTCGCCATGCCGCACTGGGCGATGACGGTGCCCCAGGCGGAGCCGGCGATGCCGAGATCCGCGCCGTAGACGAGACCGACGTTCAGAAGGGCGTTGGCCACGAAGCCGGCGACGGCGACGTAGAGGGGTGTCCTCGTGTCCTGGAGTCCGCGCAGAACGCCTGTTGCGGCGAGGACGACCAGCATGGCGGGGATGCCCAGTGCGGAGATGCGCAGATAGGTGATCGCGTACGGGGCGGCTGTCTCCGAGGCGCCGAACAACTCCACGAGGGAGGGTGCGGTGGGGAGGACGAAGGCGATCACGGCCGCGCCGAGCAGCAGTGCCAGCCAGATCCCGTCCATACCCTGGCGGATGGCTGCCGGAAGATCACCGGCGCCCACGCGACGGGCGACGGCCGCCGTGGTGGCGTAGGCGAGGAAGACGAAGATGCTGACGGCTGTGGTGAGCAGGGCGGAGGCCACGCCGAGGCCGGCGAGTTGCGCGGTGCCGAGGTGGCCCACGATGGCGCTGTCGGCCAGAACGAAGAGTGGCTCGGCGACGAGGGCGCCGAAGGCCGGGACGGCCAGTGCGACGATCTCCCGATCGTGCTGTCGCCGGGTGGCCTTGGGGATCGTGGGAGCCGGTGTCATGGCCACCAATCTAATCGTCCACAGGTAAGAGATGCAATTAGCTAATGACCCTTACTTCGTGACTCACTGTGCGTGCTCACCTGCACCCTTCGTGGCGAACTTGATCCGACTGGGGAAGTTTTTCTTCTGCACAGCCGGTGGACGGTAAAGACGCTGGTCAGCGAGGCCGCAGAGGAGAAGAAGAGGGCTTGTTCACAGGCCTGTCCACCGGGTCGTGCACAGGTTTTGAGTAGTTCTCCACAGCATCGGGGTCGTCGTCCACATGGCCTGTGGATAACCAGATTGGCTGAGGCCGTCGTCGGGCCTACCGTGGTCCGGCGCCCGCTCCGTTCCTCGGCTGTGAAAGTCCCGCAGAACCGACGCGCTCGAACCGGAGTTGGGCCTCTAGTTGTCAGTGCCGTGCCGTAGGAATGAGAGGCGCGGCGAGGTCCGCTCCGCGGACGGGAGGAGGTGGCTCGGTTGAGCATTTCCGAGCCCTTGGACGATCCGTGGGCCGACAGTGGTCCCAGTGATCGTCTGCCTTCCTCCCGTCGGCGTGACGGAGGCCGCGGACGCGACGAACAGCACGACCGGGGGCGGGACAGTGGTGACTGGGACAGTGGCGGGACGCCTTTCGAGCGGGTGCCACCACAGGACCTCGACGCCGAGCAGTCCGTGCTCGGTGGCATGCTCCTGTCGAAGGACGCCATCGCCGACGTCGTCGAGATCCTGAAGGGTCACGACTTCTACAAACCGGCGCACGAGACGATCTACCAGGCCGTCCTCGACGTCTATGCCAAGGGCGAACCGGCCGACCCCATCACGATCGCCGCCGAACTCACCAAGCGCGGCGAGATCAACAAGGTCGGCGGCGCCTCTTATCTGCACACGCTCGTCCAGACCGTGCCGACGGCGGCGAACGCCGAGTACTACGCGGAGATCGTCCACGAGCGCGCGGTCCTGCGCCGCCTGGTCGAGGCCGGCACCCGCATCACCCAGATGGGATACGCGGGTGACGACGACGTCGACGAGATCGTCAACCGCGCCCAGGCCGAGATCTATGCCGTCACCGAGCAGCGCACCAGTGAGGACTACCTCCCGCTCGGCGACATCATGGAGGGCGCCCTCGACGAGATCGAGGCGATCGGCTCGCGCAGCGGCGAGATGACCGGTGTGCCCACGGGCTTCACCGACCTCGACTCGCTCACCAACGGGCTGCACCCCGGCCAGATGATCGTCATCGCCGCCCGGCCCGCCATGGGCAAGTCCACACTCGCCCTCGACTTCGCCCGTGCGGCCTCGATCAAGCACAACCTGCCCAGCGTCATCTTCTCCCTGGAAATGGGGCGCAACGAGATCGCGATGCGCCTGCTGTCCGCCGAGGCCCGTGTCGCCCTGCACCACATGCGCTCCGGCACGATGACGGACGAGGACTGGACCCGCCTGGCCCGCCGGATGCCCGAAGTGTCGTCCGCGCCGCTCTACATCGACGACTCGCCGAACCTGTCGATGATGGAGATCCGCGCGAAGTGCCGACGGCTCAAGCAGCGCAACGACATCAAGCTCGTGATCATCGACTACCTCCAGCTGATGCAGGCCGGCGGCTCCAAACGCTCCGAGAGCCGCCAGCAGGAGGTCTCGGACATGTCCCGTAACCTCAAGCTCCTTGCCAAGGAGCTCGAGGTCCCGGTGATCGCGCTCTCCCAGCTCAACCGTGGTCCCGAACAGCGCACGGACAAGAAGCCGATGGTGTCCGACCTGCGTGAGTCCGGCTCCATCGAGCAGGACGCCGACATGGTGATCCTGCTGCACCGCGAGGACGCGTACGAGAAGGAGTCGCCGCGCGCGGGCGAGGCGGACATCATCGTGGGCAAGCACCGTAACGGCCCGACGGCCACGATCACGGTGGCCTTCCAGGGGCACTACTCGCGCTTCGTGGACATGGCGCAGACCTGATCGCGTGCCCTCGGCGAAATGGGCTCGACGTGGACTGCGCCGCCGGGTGGACTGGGGCCATGACGACACCTTTGGAAGAGCTGCTTCCCGGCACTCGGCGGGCGCTGCTGCACCGGATCGCCGTGGCCCAGTCCGAGGGGCGGGCACCCTCACTCGTCGCCGCGGTGGTGCGGGACGGGCGGGCCGTGTGGCACGGGGCACGGACCTCGGTCGACGGGCACGCTCCGGACGAGACGGTGCAGTACCGGATCGGCTCGATCACCAAGACCTTCACCGCCGTTCTCGTGCTGCGGCTGCGCGATGAAGGAGCGCTCGACCTCGCGGACCCGATCGAGAAACATCTTCCGGGTTCGGGTGCCGGGGAGGCGACCGTTGCCCAGCTTCTCGCGCACACGGGCGGCTTGGCGGCCGAGTCGCCCGGCCCATGGTGGGAGCGAACTCCCGGCTCGCTGCGTCCCCGCCTCTCCGACGTCCTCGGTGACCAGGACGTCCTGCATCCGCCAGGGCGTCGTTTCCACTACTCCAACCCTGGCTACAGCGTTCTCGGCGCTCTCGTCGAAGAACTCCGCGGTGCTCCGTGGGACGAGGTCCTACAGCGGGAAGTGCTCGAACCCCTGGGCCTTGAACGTACGAGTGTGCGACCTACCGCTCCCTATGCGGGTGGCTGGGCGGTGCATCCCTGGGCCGACGTGATGCTCTCCGAACCTGTCGAGGACTTCGGCCGGATGGCCGCGGCCGGTCAACTCTGGTCCACGAGCGGCGATCTCGCGCGGTTCGCCACCTTCCTGGTCCGAGGGGACGACAGGGTGCTGAGCGCGGACACCCTCAAGGAGATGCGGACGCCCGCGGCGCCGGCCGAAGCCACCGACCTTGTGGACGGTGGCACGTACGGGCTCGGGATGCGGATCGAGAACCTGGGCGGCCGGGTGCTCGTGGGGCACTCGGGGTCGGTGCCGGGGTTCCTGGCCGGTCTCACGATCGGCGTGGCCGACGACGTCGCCGCTGTGGTCCTGGCCAACTGCACGTCGGGTCCGATGGTGACTCAGGTGGCCGCGGACCTCGTACGCATCGTGGCCGAGGCCGAGCCGCGGATCCCCGAGCCCTGGCGGCCGCTGCGGGACGTCGATCGGTCCGTTCTGGAGTTGGCGGGCCAGTGGTACTGGGGGACCAGCCCGTTCGCCCTACGGGTCACTGCCGACGGTCACATCTCGCTCGGACCGCTTTCCGGCGGTGGGCGACGCTCGCGGTTCCGTCCGAACGGCGACGGAATGTGGTCGGGCCTGGAGGGGTACTTCGCCGGCGAGACTCTGCGGACCGTACGGCGACCGGACGGCACCGTGGACCATCTCGACCTCGGATCGTTCGCGTTCACTCGCCGGCCGTACGACGATGAGGCCGATGTGCCCGGTGGTGTGGACGCACAGGGGTGGCGGGGGATCGGCTAGCGCTCTGCGGAAGGAGGCAAGGTGCCGTGTTTCACGTGAAACGCCACACCTTGTCCTTGTGAGATCCGGACGCTGACCTCCGCCGTTCAGAGCTGGAGTTTGAAGCCGACGTGCGAGGCCTCGAAACCCAACCGCTCGTAGAAGCGGTGGGCATCGGTGCGCGTGCTGTCGGAGGTCAGCTGGACCAGTCGGCAGTTCTCCCGCCGGGACTCCTCGATCGCCCACTCGATGAACCGAGTACCAAGGCCGCCGCCGCGCTCGTCGGCGTGGACACGTACGCCCTCGATGATCGACCTGGTCGCCCCACGCCGGGAGAGGCCGGGCACGATCGTCAGTTGGAGGGTCCCCACGACACGTCCCTCGCGCACGGCCACGACCAGGCGCTGGTTCGCATCGGCGCTGATGCGCTCCAGCGCGCTCAGGTAAGGGGTGAGGTCGTCCGGCGACTCGCGCCGCGCCCCCAGAGGGTCGTCCGCGAGCATGCCGACGATCGCGGGAACGTCCTCGGCGACGGCTGCGCGTATTTCAAGATCTCCCATGGTCGCACCCTATGCAGCGGTGGGTGTCTTCAAGGACTCCACGACCCGGACCAGCGGAGCCAGTTCCGGGTTCTTCGCCGCCTCGTCGAGGGCCTCGCGAAGGGCGGTGTCATTGGTGGGGCGGGCCTCGTCCAACAGCTTCACGCCCGCCTCGGTGACGTTCGTGTAGATGCCGCGGCGGTCGGTGGGGCACAGGTACCGCTCGAGGAGACCACGGTCCTCGAGGCGGGTGACCAGTCGGGTGGTGGCGCTCTGGCTGAGGACGACGGCGTCGGCGACCTGCTTCATCTGCAGATGTCCCCCGTCGCCGTCGTGCTGGCGGCTGAGCACGTCGAGGAGGGAGTACTCGCGCACGCTCAGGTCGTGCCGGGCCTGGAGAGCGCGCTCGATATGGGCCTCGATCCTGCCGTGAAGCAGGGAGAGGGCGCACCAGCCCTGAGCGAGAGCGGTGAGTGCGGGGTCCGTCGCAGTCATGGGTGTTCTCCTCCGTCCCGGTGCGGCTGGATCCCAGGATAGGGCAATGCCGCAATAGACCGCTATTGCATGTAACCCGCGTCTGCAACTATTGTGAACGAACGTAAAGAGCTCCTGCAATCGTCTGGAAGGTCTACCCCACCATGCCTCTCGCGCTACTGGCCCTCGCGATCGGGGCCTTCGGCATCGGCACGACCGAGTTCGTCATCATGGGCTTGCTGCCCGAGGTAGCAGGCGACTTCGGTGTCTCCATTCCCACGGCCGGCTTCCTGGTGACCGGTTACGCGCTCGGCGTCGTGCTCGGCGCCCCGTTGATGACCGTCCTCGGCACCAAGGTGTCCCGCAAACGGATGCTGATGCTGTTGATGGGCTTGTTCGTCGTGGGCAACCTCCTGTCGGCAGTCGCCCCGGCTTTCGCCGTCATGCTGGTCGGCCGGGTTGTCGCCTCGCTCGCCCACGGCGCGTTCTTCGGCATCGGCTCGGTCGTCGCGGCGGATCTGGTCGCCCCGGACAAGAAGGCCGGCGCCATCGCGATGATGTTCACGGGTCTCACCGTCGCCAACGTCGTCGGCGTCCCGTTGGGCACGTTTGTCGGGCAGACCGTCGGCTGGCGCGTGACCTTCGGGATCGTTGCCCTTCTCGGCGTCCTCGGACTGGCGGGCATCGCCAAGCTCGTGCCCGAGCTGCCCCGCGTGGAGGGCGTGCGTCTGCGACACGAACTGGCCGCGTTCAAGAACACGCAAGTCCTGCTCGCCATGGCGATGACCGTCCTGGGCTTCGGCGGTGTCTTCGCGGCCCTCACCTACATCGCGCCGATGATGACCCACGTCGCGGGTTTCGCCGAGGGCTCCGTCACCTGGTTGCTCGTCCTCTTCGGGCTCGGCATGGTCGGCGGCAACCTCGTCGGCGGCAAGTACGCCGACCGCGCTTTGATGCCGATGTTGTACGTCTCCCTCGGCAGCCTGGCGGTCGTCCTTGCCCTCTTCACCCTCACCGCGCACAACAAGATCCTCGCCGCCGTCACGATCGTCCTGATCGGCGCCCTTGGCTTCGCCACGGTCCCACCGCTCCAGAAGCGCGTCCTCGACCAGGCCCACGGTGCTCCGACGCTCGCCTCGGCGGTGAACATCGGTGCCTTCAACCTCGGAAACGCCCTCTCCGCCTGGCTCGGCGGCCTCGTCATCGCTGCGGGCCTCGGGTACACCGCCCCGAACTGGGTCGGCGCCGCCCTTGCCGCGGCGGCTCTCGCTCTCGCTCTCGTCTCGGCCGCGCTGGAGCGCCGTGACAGCACCACCAGTGCCGTCGTCACCGGACGGACCCCGGTCGAACAGCCGGCGACCGTCCACCACTGATCCGCTCCGAGGCGCGGGAGCCAGGACCGTTGCCACACCTTTCGGTTCACCGCTCCCTTGAGAAATGCCCGCGAGGAATGCCCTTCGGGAATTCCCGCAGGAGAAACATCCACAAGGAGAAAGCCTCGATGACCACCGCCTTCGCGCCCCTGACCGGTCAGGATGCCGACGCCCTCCTCATGGCCGCCCGCCGCGCGGCTGAGGCGGCCGGGGTCGCGGTCAGCGTCACCGTCCTGGACGCGGGGGTCACCTGCTGGCCTTTCGCCGGGGCGACCGCGCGGTGCTGATCTCCGGCAAGACGAGCACACGCAAGGCCTGCACGGCGCTCCAGCTGAACACCCCACCGCCGACCTCGTCGACGCGGTCCGACCCGGCGGCCTGTTCCACACCCTGCCCACCGCACTCGACAGGCCGCTGTTGTTCATTGCGGGCGGCGTGCCGGTCCACCGTGACGGACACCTGATCGGGGCCGTTGGCATGGGTGGTGGTGTGCCGGAGCAGGACCACGGCTTCGCCACTGCGGCCGTGGAGGCGCTGGCCTGGTCTCTTCCCCCTCATGAAGGTGGGCCGGCGTCCTTCCGGAATGTGGATGCGCGCCGGTGTCCGAGACGTCCCGGACACCGGCTTCCGCGTCTCCGTCTGCCTCAGCCGGCCGCCACCGTGAGTGGAGCGAACCGCCGCCTCCAGTCGCCGGGCAGTTCGTTGAAGCCGTAAGTCATGACGGTGTTGAAGGTGACCGATGACAGGCCCCGCTCCTTGACCCAGGCCAGCAGTTCCTCGTGCCGGACGTCGATGTCGGTGCGCAGCGGCCGGTCGGAATGCTCGGCCAGGGACGCCAGGAGCGCTTTCGCCGTCTCGGTGTCGCGGGCGATCAGCGGTCCCACGACATGTGTGTCCATGTTGGGCCAGGCGGCCGCGTAGCCGACGATCCGGTCGCCGTCCTCGGCGACCCGCACCTGGTCGGCAAAGGCGGGCAGCCGGGCGATCACGGGGGTGCGGTCGGCGCCGAACACCTCCTCGTCCAGGCGGAGGATCGTGGTGAGGTCCTCTGCCGTGGCCGCACGCGTCATGACGCCGGGTCCCGGACCGCCGGGTGTGAAGCGGCCGGTCACCATCTCGGCGTGGCCCGTGGCCTTGAACCCCAGCTCCTCGTACAGCGGACGGCCGTTCGGCGTCGCGTGCAGTGTCAGTGGCGTCGTGCCCATCACGGAGGCGATGTGCCGCATGAGCCGGCGGCCGACGCCCTGCCGGGCATGCCGTTCAGCGACCAGCACCATGCCGACGGCGCCGAAAGCCGGCTGGTCGTGGGGGCCGTACTCGGTGACCACGCAGGCGCTGACGAGGCCCCCGTCAGGGTCGTCGATGCCGTAGCCCTTTCCAGCGGTGAGGAGGAGGCCCCACTTGTGTTCCTCACGTGGCCACCCCCTGTCCTCGGACAGGTCGGCGCAGGCAATGAGATCACGGTGCGTCAGACGGCGGATGGGGAGAGCGGCGAGGGAAGGAGTCGGCACGCAGGTCAGGCTGTCCGACCGGCACCTCTGACGTCCACCTGTTTCCCCACAGTCGTATGTGCTTTTGGCCAACGCGTGGCCCACTGCACAGCATGCGGACACCAGGCTCGTTTCACGTGAAACATCTGACGCGTGGGTGACCTGTCGGCAGTCCGGGGGTGTTGGAAGCCGACCTGGAACTCAAAGCCTCACCCCAGGTCGGGCGCGTGCATGGCGCGTACTCCCTCGATGTTGCCGTCGAGGTAGTGCCGCAGAGACAGGGGGACGAGGTGGACGGAGGCGATGCCGACCCGGGTGAACGGCACGTGGACGATCTCGTACTCCCCAACGGGTTCGTCGATCTCAGGGCCGTGCCGCAGGGCGGGGTCCATGGACTCCAGTCGGCAGACGAAGAAGTGCTGTACCTTCACGCCGGTCGCGCCGCCGTCCTCGCCGATGTGCTCGACGGTGTCGACGAAACAGGGGACAACGTCGGTGATCTTGGCGCCGAGTTCCTCGTACACCTCACGATGCAGGGCGTCGACGACGGTCGTGTCCTCGGGCTCGACTCCGCCACCAGGTGTGACCCAGTACGGATCGAGGCCGGGCTTGCTGCGTTTGATCAGGATCAGGTCGTCGCCGTCCAGCAGAACGGCACGCGCGGTGCGCTTGACCACAGGTCGGACGGTCATGGGAGGAATGTGGCCCGGCTGGTTCCACGTGAAACATTCCGCATCGTCACCATGTGATTCCCTTCCGTGATGACTGGACAAGTCGCTTCATCGCCAGCTGGCCGCCACCCTCAGCAGCCAGTCGTGCGTCCGCGCGATGAGCGGCATCGTCAGCGTGCCGGTGCGCACCACCAGAACGTAGGTCCGCAGCGGCGGCACCGGCGGACGGTGCAGTTCGACGCCATCTCCGCGGTCCAGGGCGACCGCGCACAGATGGCGGGGCAGTACCGCCAGACCCGCGCCCGTGGTCACACAGGCCAGGACGGCGCGCAGGTCGGGGAAGATGACGGCACCGGCGGCCGCGGGCCGGAAGTCGAAGGCGGACGCCCAGTAGCGGGAGACGAAGGGCAGCGACTCATGGACCTCGACCACGGGAAGGCCTTCCAGGGCGGCTGCCTTCGCGCGGTACGGCTTCTCGGTGCCGACCGGCCCGGGCCTGGCCCGGCGCGGCGATCAGGACGTGCTCCTCGTCGTACAGCGGGGTGGCGGTGAGCAGGGCGCTGCGCGGCCGGGCCGTGGTGATGGCGAGGTCGTGGTGACCGGCTGCCAGTCCGTCCAGAACCTCCTCGGCGGTTCCGAAGGAGGCGCGCAGGGTGAGCCCCTGTCCACCCTCGCCGGACAGCTCGGTGAGGGCGGGAAGGGCTCGTTCGGCGGTGAACTCGGGTGGCCCGGCGAGGTGCAGGGTTCGTAGGGAGGACTCGTCGTCCAGGCCGGTCTCGGTGATCTCCACGTGGGCGTCGAGGTGCGGGGCGGCCTTGGGGGCGAGCTCGGCCCCGATGGTCGTCGGCGTCACACCACGGGCCTGGCGCAGGAACAGGGGCGGCCGAGCTGCCTCTCCGGGGTGCGGATCTGGGAGGTGACGGCCGGCTGGGACAGGCCCAGCAGGGCGGCGGCGCGGGTGAAGGAACCGGCCCGGTGCACGGTCACGAAGGTGCGCAGCAAGGCCAGATCCATAGTGGGCGCTCCCCGTCCCTGCCTTTCTCGCGTGCTGGGGCAGGGCCCGACTATAAGTCGATAGGCCTCTGTCGCTCCCGTGATTGGACACTTACGCAGAGTCAACTATCCTTGTTCGCAGGGTTTTTCGAGCGGAACCGCTGACGGGCCGAGCCACGAGGGGGAGGCTCGGACCGTCCCCTGCACGGCGCGGGACGCCCGGCGGTCATCCGTGAGCCGGTCATCGCGCTGACTCCTCCAGCGCGCGCAGTACGTCCGCCACCAGATCCTCCGGGTCCTCGGCGCCCGCCGACAACCGGATGAAGCCCTCGGGCACCGCGTCCCCTCCCCAGCGCCCGCGGCGCTCGGCGGTGGAGCGCACCCCGCCGAAGCTCGTCGCGTCGTCCACGAGCCGCAGCCTGTCGAGGAAACGCTCGGCACGCGCGCGCGTGGGCAGTGTGAAGGAGACGACGCACCCGTAGCGCCGCATCTGCCGCGAGGCCACCTGGTGCGATGGATCGTCCGGCAGCCCCGGGTACCGCAGGCCGGTCACCTCGGGCCTTCCCCGCAGCGCCCGGGCCAGGGCCAGTGCGGTGGAACTCTGCCGGTCCACCCGCATCTGGAGGGTGGCGATCGACCGGTGCGCGAGCCAGGCTTCCATGGGCCCCGGGATCGCCCCGACGATCTTGCGCCAGCGCCGCACGGCGGTCATCGGCTCGCCGGAGCGTCCGGTGACGTAACCGAGGAGGACATCGCCGTGACCGGTGAGCTGCTTGGTGCCGCTCGCCACCGAGAAGTCGGCGCCCAGCTCCAGCGGGCGCTGTCCGAGTGGTGTCGCCAGTGTGTTGTCGACGGCCACCAGGGCGCCATGCGCGTGTGCCGCCTCGACGAGACGTCGGATGTCGCACACGTCCAGGCCCGGGTTCGACGGGGACTCGATCCACAGCAGCTTCGCCCCGTCGAGGGCGCCGAGCTGAGCGTCGTCACCGGTCGGCGCGGTGCGCACATCGATGCCGTACGCCTCCAGCTGGGCGCGGACCAGGGGGAGCGCCTGATAGCCGTCGCTGGGCAGGACGACGGTGTCCCCGGTGCGCAGCCGGGAGAAGAGCACGGACGAGATCGCCGCCATGCCGGAGGCGAACACGAGCGTCTCGATGCCGTCCTGCCCCGGCGCCTCCAGTTCGCCGACGGCGCGCTCCAGATGCGTCCAGGTCGGGTTCTCGTCACGGCCGTAGGTGTACGGCCCCGTGGGCTCGCCGGGCAGGTGGAAGTGCGCGGCGAACACCGGTCCCGGCAAGGTCGGTTCGTACTTGACCGGCGCCGGAAGACCCGCCCGCACCGCACGCGTGCCCTCACCGGAGCCTGCGACGGCACCCCCGGCCGCAATGGAGTCACTCATGCCACTGGCCCTTCCACGTCCGCGCGAACCGCGGCGAGCAGGCCCACGCTCGCCTCCTCCACCATCTGCAGGCACTCCTCGAAGCCTTCCCGGCCCCCGTAGTACGGGTCGGGAACGTCCAGGTCGGCGGCGGCGGGGTCGTACGCGCGCAGCAGCCGGACCTTCCGGGCGTCCTCGTCGGTCGGTGCGAGGCGGCGCAGGGCCCTGAGGTGTCCGGCGTCCATGGCGATCACGAGGTCCAGACGGGAGAACCAGGACCGTTCGAACACGCGGGCCGTGTGCTCGACGGTGTAGCCGTTCTCTTCCAGGACGGAGACGGTGCGCGGGTCGGCCTCCTCGCCCACGTGCCAGTCGCCCGTGCCGGCGCTGTCGGCCTCGACCAGGTCCTCGAGGCCGGCTTCCGCGACATGCGCGCGGAAGACGGCCTCGGCCATCGGGGAGCGGCAGATGTTGCCGGTGCAGACGAAGCAGACGCGGTACCCCATCGCGTGCTCAGTCCTCGTCGGGCAGGACGACGTTGAGCGCCCAGGAGACGACGGAGATGATCAGGCCGCCCAGGACCGCGGTCCAGAAACCCTCGACGTGGAAGCTGACGTCGAGTTGGTCGGCCAGCCACGAGGTGAGCAGCAGCATCAGAGCGTTCACGACCAGGGTGATCAGGCCGAGCGTGAGGATGAAGAGGGGGAAGGTCAGTATCTTCACGACGGGCTTGACCAAGAAGTTGACCAGGCCGAACAGCAGCGCCACCACGATCAGGGTGCCGACCTTCTCGCCCGTGTCGGCACCGGTCAATGTGATCTTGTCGAGCAGCCAGACGGCGACCGCCAGAGCGGCTGCGTTGGCGATCGTCTTGACTACGAAATTCTTCATGTGTCTGATCGTGGCAGAACTGATCGACCAGAAGGGCGGACGAGGGCGATGAAGGCATTCCGGTTGGATGAACTGGAGGCGGAGAGAGCCGCCAACGACGGCGCCTACCTGCAATTCCTGCGCGAACGGAACATGTCGGTCGGTCTCTACGCACTCGATGCCGGAGCCCACGACCCACAGAACCCGCACCACCAGGACGAGGTCTACTTCGTCGTGAGCGGACGCGCCTCCCTCACGGTCGGTCTGGAAACCACTCAGGTCGCGCGCGGAAGCGTCGTGTACGTGCCGGCCGGAGTGGCCCACAAGTTCCATCACATCAGCGAGGACCTGCGGGTCCTGGTGGTGTTCTCGCCGCCGGAGGGCTGAGCGTCTCCGCCCGGCAGCGGAGGCGCCGCCTCGGGGTTCCCTCAGGGATCGGTCAGGGGAGGACCGGGGGTGCACGGCCCCCGCAGGCACCCCCTCGGGACCTAGCATCGACGGCAGGACATCGAAAGATCCGGGCCGTCGGTGGCGCCGGACACCGCACAGACGAGGACGAGGACGAATGCGAGAGATCTTCGCGGGACTGCCGTGGTGGGTGAAGTGGGTGGCGGTGCCCGTCATCGCGCTGGTCGTGTTCGGCGGCCTGATAGCGAGCGTCGTCGGCTTCGTGATCGGTCTGCTCTTCAAGCTGCTGGTTTTCGTGGCACTGGTCGGTGGACTGATCTACGTGGTCCGGAAGGTCACGGCGGGTTCCTCCTCACGCGGCGGCTGGTGAGCGGTGCGGGGAGCGGGCACCGGTGACAGCGATCGCCGGTTCCCTCGGCCGGGGGAAGTTTTCCGGACAGCGGGACCGTCGGCGGCGGCGGGTCGTTAAAGTCCGGAACCCTTCGCGGGGTCACACTCCGTGAGCGGCGCCCCCTCCCTCCCGTGTTCCCCGCACGGACCGCCCTCTCGAACTTCGGGAGTGACCCTTGGCCACGGTTGACACCGCAGCGTTCGCGGCACCTCACCCACCCTCCATCCGCACGCGTTCCACCACACCCCTGCTCCAGCGCCCCGCGGGCAGAGGCGTCCCCGAACAGCCGCAACCCGGGGCGACGCTCATCGGGTCCGTGCAGCGCGCCATGCGGCTGCTGGAATCCGTGGCCCGGCATCACGGCGGGGCTCCGGCGAAGCAACTCGCCCGCGAGACCGACCTGGCGCTGCCCACGGCGTACCACCTGCTGCGCACCCTCGTACACGAGGGCTATCTGCAGCGGGACAAGGGGATGTTCTTCCTCGGTGAGGCGGCCGAGCGCCTGGGCGGCAGCGGAGCCGCGCAGAAACGTCGCAGCACCGTGGCCGCCACCCTCGCGCACTGGCGCGATTCGATCGGTGTTCCTGTGTACTACGCCCGCTACCAGGACGGCGAGATCGAGGTCATGTGCGTCTCCGACACCCCGGGCAATCCGGCGGTCGAGGAATGGGCCGACTTCCGTGAGACCGGACACGCGCACGCCATCGGCCAGTGCCTGCTGGCCCAGTTGGACGAGACGTCCCGCCGAGATCACCTGGACCGTTACCCGGTGCAGTCGATCACGCCGTACACCGTGCGCGACGATCACACCCTGTTGCGGCGGCTGGCCCGCATGCGGCGGATGGAGACGGTCGTCGAGCGGCAGGAGTACGCGCTGGGCACGGTGTGTGCCGCGATTCCGATCACCGTGGGTACGAGCGCCGCCACCATGGCCATTTCCCTTCCCGCTCATCAGGCCGACCGGCTGCCGACGGCGGTACAGCAGTTGCAGAGCGAGGTCGGGCGGACGCTGGGGTCACTTGCTGTCTCTATCAGCATCTGAAAAATCACTCCTTGTGATCTGTTGTGCGCGTTCAGCAAGATGCCAGCAGTGTCAGGGGTTGATTCCCAGCCAGTCGCCGGCGATGACGGGATAGGACGATGCGCGAGTCCGTGCAGGCAGTAGAGGCAGAGGTCATGATGAGCTTTCTCGTCTCCGAGGAGCTCTCTTTCCGCATCCCGGTGGAACTTGGCTACGAGACCTGTGATCCGTATGCCGTACGGCTCACGTTTCATCTGCCCGGTGATGCCCCGGTGACCTGGGCGTTCGGGCGTGAGCTGCTCATCGACGGGGTGGGCAGACCGTGCGGCGAGGGAGACGTGCGGGTCTCGCCGGCCGACCGGGATCTCCTGGGTGAAGTGCTGATCCGGCTTCAAGTGGGCTGTGACCAAGCGGTGTTCCGATCGTCGGCGGCTCCGCTCGTGGCCTTCCTCGACCGCACCGACAAGCTGGTCCCGTTGGGGCAGGAGGGTGCTTTCGCCGACTTCGACGCCCATCTCGACGAGGCCTTGGACCGGATCCTGGCGGAGGAACAGAGCGCCGGGTGAGGTCTTGGTGGCACGCCGGTGAAGTAACGCTTCTGCTGGAACGGCGACGGTGCGCCTGGCAATCGGCCCGCCCCGATCGGCGAAGCGGCCTGCAGGAGGCGGATGACGTCCCGGGTGCGCGAAGGGCGTCGTGTCCGATGCCGCCTTTCGCGCACCCGGGGGAGCGTCAGTGTTTGCGGCGCCTGCCCCTGCCGCCCCGAGCGATCTGCGCGGCCGGACCCGCCGTACCGGCCGACGACGCCCCCGGCGCCGCCGGAGCTGCCGCGGTGGGAGCGCCCGTACCCAACCGGTCCGCCGACACCACGAGCGCGGCGAGTGCCGTGGTCACCGGAACCGACGCGACCAGACCGATCGAACCGACCAGCGTGCGCACGATCTCCTGGGCGACCAGCTCGCTGTTGGCGACCGTGCCGACGCTGCTCTGCGCGATGGAGAACAGCAGGAGCAGCGGGAGGGCTGCGCCGGCGTAGGCCAGGACGAGCGTGTTGACCACGGACGCGATGTGGTCGCGACCGATCCGGATGCCCGCCCGGTACAGCCCCCGCCAGCTCATTGTGGGGTTGGCCTCGTGCAGTTCCCAGACCGCCGACGTCTGGGTGACCGTCACGTCGTCGAGGACACCGAGTGATCCGATGATGATCCCGGCGAGGAGCAGACCGCTCATGTCGATCGTCGGGTACAGGCCGTGGATCAGACCGGTGTTGTCGTCCGTGTTGCCGGTGAGCGCCGCCCAGTCGACGAACCAGGAGCCGAGGACGCCGATCAGCAACAGGGAGATGAGGGTGCCCAGAACAGCCACGGAGGTGCGGGCCGACAGACCGTGACACAGGTAGAGAGCGATGAGCATGATGGCGCTCGCCCCCACGACCGCCACCGCGAGCGGGTTCGAGCCTTGCAGGATCGCGGGCAGGACGAAGAAGTTCAGCACCATGAAGCTGATGGTCAGTGAGACCAGCGCCATGACCCCCTTCAGTCGCCCGACGACCACGACGGCGACGGCGAAGATGAGGGCGAGTACGGTCAGCGGGACGCGGCGGTCCACGTCGGTCACCGAGTACTGAAGGTCCTTCGGCGCGGAGGGCTCGTAGGCGACCACGACCTTCTGCCCCTCGTGCAGCTGCCGTGACTGGTCCGGCTGGACGATCTCCGTGAAAGTACGGCCCTTGTTCGCGCCGGTGTCCACGCGGATCGTGGCCTTCTTGCAGGTTCCGTTCGCCTGCTGGGCCGCGGAGGAGCCTTCAGCGGTGGAGGTGTCACCGGTGGGGGTGCCGCCCGAGGCGTTCGCCGATGAGCAGCTGATGCTCTCGACGTTGGAGACCGTCGCCCGCTGCGTCTGCCGGTCGAAGCCGACTCCGGTGCGCTCGTGTGCCGGGGCACCACCGGGCCACAGCACGACCAGACCGGCGAGCACGGCCACGGCGAAGGGGATGAGAACGGCCGCGATGACCTTGCGCAGATGCTTGGAAACAGGGGCGGCCGGGCCATGACTGTGGCTGTGCCCGTGGCCGCCGCCCGGACCGGGGCCATGGCCACCGCGCCCACCACCGTGCCCGTCACCTGGGCCGGGGCCGTGTCCCCAGCCTCCGCCGGCGCTTCCGTTTCCCTCATCAGCACCGCGCCCACGACCCGCACGGGGAACCCCGCCCTGGCCGGCCCCGGCCCCAGGCGTGTGCGCACCGTCGTCGGGCAGATGGCTGTGGCCCCCGCCGGAGCCCTGTCCGCCCTCGTGGCCGAAGCCGTACCCGCTGTTGGGCCCCGCACTCAGACCCGGACCGGCATCCGGACGAGGGCCCGATCCGGGAACGGAACCGCCACCGGGGCCGTACCCCTGACCTCGCCCGGAGCGTCCGGCGGGAGGAATGCCCGGGCCGCGGGGCTGTTCGGGCGGTGGGAACGGAGGATGGGGTGTCGTGGTCACTGCCCGATCATCGCAAGAACGACCGAGGCCCACTGTTCACCGCGCCACAAAGGACGCTAGCGTGGAGGCACTTTTGCACACGCGGGAGCTCGGAGCACCGGGCTGAGAGGACGCTGACCTCCATCTTCGCGATGTTTCACGTGGAACGTCACCTCCACCGAGTGATGTTTCACATGAATCGTCGGCAGACGGAAGCCGCTGCGTCGACCGCTGAACCTGTTACCGGGTAATGCCGGCGTAGGGAGTAGGTCTCATGACCAACAAGGACGCACGCACGCCTGCCTCCGCGCAGACCTCCGACGAGGTCTCTGGCGACGGGGAGGCCGGGAAGTCCATCGGATGGCACAAAGCGTATGTCGAGGGCCCGCGCTCCGACCTGCGCGTGCCGGTCCGTCAGGTGCACCTCACCAACGGGCAGTCGGTCACGCTGTACGACACCTCCGGTCCGTACACCGATCCGCTTGTCGAGACGGACGTCCGCAGGGGTTTGCCGCCTCTGCGGGAGAACTGGGTCATCGCCCGCGGTGACACGGAGGAGTACGCGGGCCGCCCCGTCCGTCCGGAGGACGACGGGATCAAACACACCTCACCGCGCGGCGGACTGCGCAACCTCGACGCGGTCTTCCCCGGACGGCCCCGCCTGCCGCGCCGTGGCCGGGACGGGCAGGCGGTCACTCAACTCGCCTACGCGCGCCGGGGTGAGATCACGCCGGAGATGGAGTACGTGGCCATCCGGGAGAACGTGGAGCCCGAGGTCGTCCGTGAGGAGATCGCGGCCGGACGTGCGGTGCTGCCCGCCAACGTCAACCACCCGGAGATCGAGCCGATGATCATCGGCAAACGGTTCCTGGTGAAGGTCAACGCCAACATCGGCAACTCGGCGGTGACCTCCTCCATCGAGGAGGAGGTCGAGAAGATGACCTGGGCCACCCGATGGGGCGCCGACACCGTCATGGACCTGTCCACCGGCCGCAACATCCACACCACCCGTGAGTGGGTGCTGCGCAACTCGCCGGTCCCCATCGGCACGGTGCCGCTCTATCAGGCGCTGGAGAAGGTCGACGGTCGGGCCGAGGAGCTCACCTGGGAGATCTACAAGGACACGGTGATCGAGCAGGCCGAGCAGGGCGTGGACTACATGACCGTCCACGCGGGCGTGCGCCTGCCGTATGTCCCGCTGACGGCGAACCGCAAGACCGGCATCGTCTCCCGCGGCGGCTCGATCATGGCCGCGTGGTGCCTGGCCCACCACAAGGAATCGTTCCTCTACGAGAACTTCGAGGAACTCTGCGAGATCCTCGCGGCCTATGACGTCACGTACTCGTTGGGCGACGGGCTGCGGCCCGGCTCGATCGCGGACGCCAACGACGAGGCCCAGTTCGCGGAGTTGCGCACCCTCGGGGAACTCAACCGCATCGCGAAGCGTTTCCATGTTCAGACCATGATCGAAGGTCCGGGACACGTCCCGATGCACAAGATCAAGGAGAACATCGACCTTCAGCAGGAGATCTGTGATGAAGCTCCGTTCTATACGCTCGGCCCGCTGACGACGGACGTCGCCCCGGCGTACGACCACATCACCTCCGGCATCGGTGCCGCGATGATCGCCTGGTGGGGTACGGCGATGCTCTGCTACGTCACACCCAAGGAACATCTGGGTCTGCCCAACCGTGACGACGTCAAGACCGGCGTCATCACCTACAAGATCGCCGCCCACGCAGCCGACCTCGCCAAGGGGCACCCCGGTGCGCAGGAATGGGACGACGCGCTGTCCGACGCCCGTTTCGAGTTCCGGTGGGAGGACCAGTTCAACCTGGCTCTCGACCCGGACACCGCACGGGAGTTCCACGACGAGACACTGCCGGCCGAACCGGCGAAAACGGCCCACTTCTGCTCGATGTGCGGGCCGAAGTTCTGCTCGATGAAGATCAGCCAAAGCATCACAGAGCGGTTCGGCGGTACGGCGGCTGCGGGTGCGACGGCTGAGGAGGTCGCTGAGGGGATGCTCCAGAAGTCGAAGGAGTTCGCGGCGACCGGGAACAGGGTGTACCTGCCGATCGCGGACTGAGACGACGCCCGCTCGCCGGCGTGGGCCCCTTCTGACGGGGGAAGGGGCCCGTACGGTGCTTCACCGATCCCATGGACGACGCTGGAACAGCGCATCTACGCTCGCGCCATGGTGGAAGTGGCTCGGAGACTGAGACGGTTCGGTGGGAGTGTGGTGCTGCTTTTCCGGGCCGTGGATCGCACCTTGGGCGGTGAACGCCCTCCAACCCGTACACAGCGCTACGCGGCGCGATACCCGCTGAGGGTAGGGCTGCTGGGCGCCGCCGCCGCGACCGGAGCTTTCGCATCGGTGGCGCTCACAAGTGAGACACATTTCGCCGACATCACATGGGTGCTCCTGGGCGGCGTGATGATGGGCGCAGTTTTTTCACTGGCTGCGTGGGGAGAGAGGGCGCGTCAAGAGCGCCTGCGACGGAAAGGGACCTGGAACGGGTCGTAGCGCGTCGGCACGTTGTCTTCATCAGTGATTCCGGCCCGAACTGGTCCTCGGTGAAGATCTCCCAAGACATCCGCCGTGAGCACGCAGGCCGCCGGGAGGAGGTCGAGGAGGGAATGGCACAGAAGTCCAAGGAGTTCGCGGCCGCGGACAATCGGGTGTATCCGCCGGTCGCGGACCGACGCGCGGTAACGGCGAGGCCGCCGTGCCGGTTGGGGGCACGGCAGCCGGGCCGTGATGTTCCGGGTCGGGGCGGCGTCGGTGGTGGTCGGGCCGAGGGTGGGACGCGGGCGGCCGGCCGTTGGTTTCCGTTGGGGGAGGTGCTTCTGGGCTGTGGCTCGGCAGACTGGTGTCATGACAGCGCAATCCATGAGCAAGGGCGCCAATCTGCCGGTCGACGTGCCGTCCGTACGCGTCGAGATCAGCTGGTCCGAACAGGGCGGCGGACCGGACGTGGACGTGTCGGCCCTACTGCTGACGGACGTCGGCAAGGTGCGTGACGACGCGGACTTCGTCTTCTACAACCAGCCGCGGCACGCCTCCGGAGCCGTGCGGCACCTGGGGAAGCGGAGCGTCGGCGGCGTCACCACCGACACGGTCGAGGTGGACCTGCGCTCGCTGGAGAGTGCCGTCGCCCGTGTCGAACTGTGCGCGTCCGCCGACGGCGGCACCTTCGGACAGGTGGCCGGTCTGACGCTCAGACTGCTCGACGCCGGGAGTCCGACGGAGCTGGCGCGGTTCGACATGCGGGGGGAGACCGAGACCGCGTTCATCGGCGGTGAACTGTACCTGAGGGAGGGGCGCTGGAAGTTCCGGGCGGTCGGACAGGGGTACGCCTCCGGGCTCGCGGGCCTCGCCAGCGACTTCGGGATCAGCGTCGATGAGGAGCCCGCCGTCACGGCAGCCGGCCCGGAGACATCGTCCGTGCCTACACCTCCGCCGCCTCCACCCGTCGTGCCCGCATCGCCCCCGCCTCCGTCGGCCGCTCCCTGGCCCCCTCCGGTCGTGCCCACGCCGCCGCCCCCCGCCACCGCCGTATCCGCGTCGTCTTCCGGGGGTGCCCGGCTGACCAAAGGAGAGGAACGCCTTCCCGTCGACATGCGCAAGCGGCTCTCCCTGCGCAAGCAGCAGGTCGCCGTCAGCCTGAGCAAGCGTGGTGCGGCCGGGGTCAGCGCGCGGGTCGTTCTGGTGCTCGACGCATCGGGATCCATGTCGTTCCTGTACTCCGGCGGTGTGGTGGCGGACGTGGTCGAGCGCATGGCCGCGGTGGCGGCACAGCTCGACGACGACGGCGAGATGCAGGCCTGGACGTTCGCCTCGAACCCGGCACGGCTGCCCGATCTGCGCCTGGGAGAGCTTCCCGAGTGGCTGCGGCTGCATGTGCGGGTGGGGGAGATCAGCCTGTTCCGGCGGAGCAAGAAGCCGCGGAAGGGGCTGCAGCCGGACCAGGTCGACATGCGATCGGTCGGCATCCAGAACGAGGAACAGAAGGTCATCGCCGAGGTCAGAGACTTCGTCCGGGCGAACCCGGCGGCAGCCCCGACACTGGTGCTGTTCTTCTCCGACGGAGGCGTCTACCGCGACGCCGCGATCGAGAAGGAACTGCGCGCCGCGGTGGAGGAGCCGATCTTCTGGCAGTTCGTCGGGCTCGGCCGCTCCAACTACGGCATCCTCGAGCGGTTCGACACGCTGCCCGGCCGACGCGTGGACAACGTGGGCTTCTTCGCCGTCGACGACATCAGCACGGTCCCGGACCCCGAGCTCTACGACCGGCTCCTGTCCGAGTTCCCGCGTTGGCTCACGGCCGCGGGGCAGGCGGGCATCCTCTGACCGGCTGACCGGCAGGGGACCCGCCCCTGCTCCGTACGGCTTGCGCTCCCCGGGTCGGGGGCGCAAGCCGAGGGCCTATTCCGGCTGGTGCTCGGGGCCTCCGAAGTCCGGGCTGGTGTAGTCCGGGCTGCTGAAGCTCGGGCGGGAGCTGCTCGACGTCCCCTCGTCGGGGCTGCTGAAGCCCGGACGGCCGTAACCGATCTTCGGCAGACGGCCGGTGGGCGCCGGCGGGGCCGGCGCGGGGTCGAGTGCGGCGCTCGTGCCGGGGCCGGCGAGGGCCTCGCGCAGGAAGGGCAGGATGCCGCGCTCCAGCAGGGCTTCCCGCCAGGCCTCCTTGGCGCGGTCCACCTCCTCGCTCAGTTCGCCGGACGGGACGGCCTCCAGGGAGGGACGGTTGCGCAGGGCGGTGAGCAGGAGGCCGACGGTCGCGACGAGGATCGCGGCCGCGGCCACCGCCCCGAACGTCCATCCGGTGGTGAGCATCGTCGTGGCGAACGCCGGCTCGGGATCGAGCATCCGCAGGATGTAGCCGACGAGCAGGAAGATCACCGCGGCGGTGCCGGCGAGGACGGGGGTGAGGACGGCGGCGACGGCCACGGCGCCCGCTCCGGCGACCTCGGCGGCCTGGGCCGCCTCCCCCATGGTGGTGGCGAATCCCGTTCCGGCGACGCCCGGCTCACCGGAGCCGGACGCATGGCCGGCCGAGGAGGGGCTGGACGGCGCCGGGTGGCGCAGTTCCTCGCGGACCTTCACGTAGTGCTGGTACTCGGTCGCCGCAGCCGCCGTGATGAGCGCGGAGGCGTTGAGCGCCATGGTGCGCAGTTGTTCGGGGTTGAGCCGCTGTCCCGCAGCGGTCGGTTCCGGGTGGTGTGGTGCGGAGCGCAGCGCCTCGTCGAGGATCCGCTCGTACTCCTGGCGGTCCTCGCTGTGCAGGTGCTGCGGAACGCTGTTCATGTGCATCCCCCGATGCTCCGTAGGGCTTGGGGCTCGCATGCCAGCGAGCCGTCGGGCAGAAACGGAGGGGAGCCTGCTACGGATGGACCGATGGTAGAGCGGCAACGGCCCGGGGTAACAGGGGGTCAGCCGAAATTGACCCCTGACCCACGGCGCCGCCGGGCGGGTCCGACGCGGGCGACGACGGACCCGGGAACGGTCAGACGGGCAGCGGAAGTTGCTGGACCAGCAGCTTCCCGGCCATCGTCACGCCACCGTCCATCGCGATGGCCAGCCCGTCGGCGTAGACGTGTGGTCCTTCGACCACGGGACGGGTCGATTCGTCGTCGTCCTCGGAGCCGACTTCGCCCAGCAGGTACGGAATCGGGCTGTGGCCGTGAACGATGCGGGTGCCGCCGTACGTATCGAGCAGGGAGCGAACGGCGTCGGAGCCCCCCTGGTCGCGGAAGGAGAAGCGCTTGGTGAACTTGCGGAACAGGTCCCACACCTCGTCCGCGTCGTTACGCGTGATCGTCTCGCGGACGGTGTCGTTGACCGCCTCGATCGAGTCGCCGTAGTCGAGGTAGGCGGTGGTGTCGGAGTGCACGAGCAGATGACCGTCGACCTCCTCCATGGCGTCGAGCCGGGCCATCCACTGCAGGTGGTGGTCCTGGAGGCGGTCCATGTCGGACTTCTGGCCGCCGTTGAGCAGCCAGGCCGCCTGGAAGGTGGCAGTGCCCGCACCGGAGTTGACGGGGGTGTCGCCGAACCGCTTGGCCCCGAGCAGGAGCAGTTCGTGGTTGCCCATGAGGGCCTTGCAGTAGCCGCCGGCCGCGGCGGCTTCGGCGGACAGCCGCATCACGAGGTCGATCACCCCGATGCCGTCGGGACCGCGATCGGTGAAGTCGCCGAGGAACCACAGCCGGGCGGTGCCCGCGCACCAGTTGCCCGCCGCGTCGACCAGGCCCTTCTCCCGGAGGGCAGCGACCAGTTCTTCGAGATAGCCGTGCACGTCGCCCACGACGAACAGCGGACCGGGACCGGTCGCGGCCTGCGGAGCCTGGGCGGTGTCCGGGTCGACGGTCACCTGAAGGGTGTCGCCCCGGTTGATGACGGGCAGGTCGCGCTGGGTGGGTGTGTAACCCTCGGGGGGCTCGAGGGGGTCATCGAGGGGCGGTACCGCGTTCCCTGGATGCCCGCTGTGGGCGTACGGACCGGTCTCGTGGACGTATGCGGGCACTCGGAAGTCGCGCACCGTCGCCGTACGCTCCACCTCGGGTCCCTGACCGGCCCCCTGAGTCATCAGACCCCTCCACCATCGCGCCGCATCTGCACCGCTTCGGACTGCATGGTCGCAACGGCCCGCGGTGCCGTGCGCCCATCATAGGAATGCGGATCGTGCCGTGTGATGACCCAGGGGTGGTGAATCGGAGCAAGGCTCCTGTTCACCGCGGCTTTCGCCCCGATTGGGTCGGGCTTCGGCAGTACTCGCTCACCCAGTGCACACCGTGCTTACACCCTCGGCCCACGTGAGGCCGGCGCCGCCGCGCCGTCCGGGGGGCGTGTTGCGTGGCGGAGCGGGGTGGGGCGCGAGCCGGGGACGATCATCCGTTCGAAGGATTCCGGGTGACGCCGGTCGGCTTCCCCCGGCTGCCGCCGGCCGATTCCGGTGCCGGCGAGCAGGGAAGCCGCCACCGTCGGAACAGCTCCCTTCGACGGGCTCGCCCCGGCGGCCTCCGCAAGCACCGGCCGGCCGCGGTCGACCCCGTCCGCCCTTGCCTCCGCGGCCGCGTGACCGCGGTTCCTCCGTGGCCGCCCGACCGGCGGGGCCACCGCAGGCTCGCCCCCACGCCCCCTGCCTAGAACCGGAATCAGGCCGTCCGACCTGTCTTGGCCCTCCGACCCGAGCACCCCGCTGATCGCCCGCATGTCCCTACTTCTCGTCCGGTACCCGGGGTGGGCTGACCGTCGTGCGCGGCGAACGTCGCTGGGACGAGGTACGCACGATCAGTTCCGTCGGTATCACCTGCTCGACCGGCCGGTCGGACTCGACGCCCTCGATCGCGTCGATGAGGAGCTGCACCACCGCGGTGCCGATGCGCCGGGGCTTCAGCGACAGCGTGGTGATGGGCGGTTCGGTGTTGGCGTAGACGGTGGACTCGCTGCAGCACACCAGCAGCAGGTCCTCCGGTACGCGCAGGCCGTAGCGGCGGGCGGCGGCGAGGAGATCGGTGCCGTTGGGGTCGAACAGGCCGTAGACGGCGTCGGGGCGGTCGGGCCGGGCCAGCAGCCGGTCGGCGGCGACGGCGCCCGCGCACGGATCGTGGGCCGGGTAGGCCTCGTAGACCGGGTCCTGGCCGACGCGTTCGCACCAGTGCAGATACGCGCTGGTCGACAGGTGGGTGTAGGTGTCGGTGGTGGTGCCGGTGAGGAGGCCGATACGGCGGGCGCCGGCGGCGGCCAGATGGTCGAGGATGTCGAGGACGGCCGCCTCGTGGTCGTTGTCCACCCATGCGGTGACCGGGAGCGGGCCGGCCGGACGGCCGTCGGAGACGACCGGTAACCCCTGCCGGACGAGTTCGCCGACCACCGGATCCTGGTCGGACGGGTCGATCACGACCGTGCCGTCCAGGGCGACGTTCGACCACACGTCGTGGCGCGAGGTCGCGGGAAGGATGACGAGGGCGTAACCGCGGGCGAGCGCGGCGGAGGTGGCGGCCCGCGCCATCTCGGCGAAGTACGCGAACTCGGTGAAGGTGAAAGGTTCATCCCCGTAGGTGGTCACGGTCAGACCGATGAGGCCCGACTTGCCGGTACGGAGGGTTCGGGCCGCGGCCGAGGGGCGATAACCCAGTCGTTCGGCGACCTCGCGGACGTGGCGTCGGGTGGCGTCCGGGAGCCTGCCCTTGCCGTTGAGGGCGTCGGAGACGGTCGTGATGGAGACTCCGGCGGCGGCGGCCACGTCCCTGATGCCCGCTCGGCCCGGCCGGTTGCCTCGGCGTGAGGTTTCCGCGCGGCTCACCTGGTGCTTCCCTGCTGCTGTCATGGCGAGCCGATAGTAGGGCTCATCCGGTGGGGTAGGGCGGACGCATATGCACGCATTGACAGGCACGTTTCTGCATGGACAGAAGGGATCAAGTGCCTTGGAAAGAAAGGTAGTTGATCCCTTTTACGTCAGGACGTGGCGCGTGGAAAGGGATGAGCCTGCCAAGGTGCCGATGTTTCGAAGAGGTCTCAACTCACCTGCACGAGGGATGCGCGCCACGGCGCGAGCCACCGGCGCGTAGATATATGTACAGCGCGCCCCCAGCGTGCACGCCTTCGTCCGCCTTCGTGCGGGGATGCCGCTGATGCGGGTGGCACGTGGTGGCCCCGCACGGGTTTCGCCGAGGGAGGTGCGTCTCCAGCTGTACGCATGCGGGCCGAATCCTCATAAGGTGAGCAGTATTGAGCCGGTGGTGGTCACGAGGAGGACTGCGGTGAGCGAGACAAGCCCCAAGCTGCGCGCCGAGCTGGAGGGAATCCCCACCTACAAGCCGGGCAAGCCGGCCGCGGCGGGCGGTCCCGTGGCCTACAAGCTGTCCTCCAACGAGAATCCCTATCCGCCGCTGCCGGGCGTGCTGGAGCGCGTCACGGCCCTCGCCGGGTCGTTCAACCGCTACCCGGACATGGCGTGCTCGGGCCTGGTGGAGGAGTTGTCCGAGCGCTTCGGCGTGCCGGCCTCGCACATCGCCACGGGCACCGGCTCGGTCGGCGTCGCCCAGCAGCTGATCCAGTCGACGGCGGGGCCGGGCGACGAGGTCATCTACGCGTGGCGGTCCTTCGAGGCCTACCCGATCATCACGCAGATCAGCGGTGCGACCTCGGTACGGGTGCCGCTGACGGCCGGCGATGTGCACGACCTGGACGCGATGGCCGACGCCATCACCGAGCGGACCCGGCTGATCTTCGTCTGCAATCCCAACAATCCCACGGGGACCGTGGTGCGGCGGGCCGAGCTGGAGCGGTTCCTGGACCGGGTGCCGGGTGACGTCCTGGTCGTGCTCGACGAGGCCTACCGGGAGTTCGTCCGCGACACAGAGGTGCCGGACGGTGTCGTGCTGTACCGGGAGCGGCCGAACGTCTGTGTCCTGCGGACGTTCTCGAAGGCGTACGGGCTCGCCGGGCTGCGGGTCGGTTTCGCGATCGCCCATGAGCCGGTGGCGGCGGCGCTGCGCAAGACGGCGGTGCCGTTCGGGGTGAGCCAGATCGCGCAGGAGGCGGCGATCGCCTCGCTGCAGGCCGAGGACGAGTTGCTCGGCCGGGTCGGTTCCCTGGTCTGCGAGCGCAACCGGGTGGTCGAGGGGCTGCGCGCTCAGGGCTGGACGGTGCCGGAGACGCAGGCCAACTTCGTGTGGCTGAGGCTGGGTGAGCGCACGGCTGCCTTCGCGTCGGCCTGTGAGCAGGCGGGGGTCGTGATCCGGCCGTTCGTTGGCGAGGGTGTTCGGGTCACGATCGGGGAGACCGAGGCCAACGACATCTTCCTCAAGGCGGCTGAGGCGTTCCGTGAGGATCACTTTTAGGCCCGAGCGCTGAGGCGTACGTGTAGGCGCGAAGAGTTACCCGAGGGCGCGGAGGAAGGTTCCGGCCCAGGTCGCAGCGTTCGGCGTCCCGGTTTCACGTGAAACCGGGACGCCTTTTTGCGCCAGGGGCCGAGTGGTCCACTCCTGGCGGGCCCGCCGGTCCGGGTTAGGGACCCCCCCCGCCCATCCAAGATCGAACGGGCATGCGGCATAATTGCTTGTGAATGTGAACGCGTTCACAAGCGTGTCCGGTTGCTCCGACGGTGTGCGTGGCACAAGGGGCAAATTGCCGCTCGCGTGGTTACGTAAGGAGACTGACGACGTGGACCTGGCTCTGGCGCCGGAGACGTTGGCGCGCTGGCAGTTCGGCATCACCACTGTCTACCACTTCCTTTTTGTCCCCCTGACGATCTCGCTCGCGGCGCTCACCGCCGGGTTGCAGACCGCCTGGGTGCGTACCGACAAGGAGAAGTACCTCAGGGCGACGAAGTTCTGGGGCAAGCTCTTTCTGATCAACATTGCGATGGGTGTCGTCACCGGCATCGTGCAGGAGTTCCAGTTCGGCATGAACTGGTCGGACTACTCCCGCTTCGTCGGTGACGTCTTCGGCGCTCCCCTGGCGTTCGAGGCCCTCATAGCCTTCTTCTTCGAGTCCACCTTCATCGGCCTGTGGATCTTCGGCTGGGACAAGCTGCCCAAGAAGATCCACCTGGCCTGCATCTGGATGGTCTCGATCGGCACGCTGCTGTCGGCCTACTTCATCCTCGCGGCCAACTCCTGGATGCAGCACCCCGTCGGTTACCGCATCAACGAGGCGAAGGGCCGCGCGGAGCTCACCGACTTCTGGCGCGTCCTCACGCAGAACACCGCTCTCAACCAGGTCTTCCACAGCTTCTCGGCGGCCTTCCTGACCGGTGGCGCCTTCATGGTGGGCATTGCCGCCTTCCACCTGATGCGCAAGAAGCACCTCCCCGAGATGCGGACCTCCCTACGGCTCGGCCTGGTCACCCTGGCGGTCGGCGGACTGCTCACCGCGGTCAGCGGCGACACCCTCGGCAAGGTCATGTACGAACAGCAGCCGATGAAGATGGCCGCAGCCGAGGCACTGTGGGACGGGGAGGAGCCCGCGCCCTTCTCCGTGTTCGCGTACGGGGACGTCGACGAGGGCCACAACAAGGTCGCCCTGGAGATCCCTGGCCTGCTGTCCTTCCTGGCCCACAGCGACTTCGAGTCGTACGTGCCGGGTATCAACGACACCAACGAAGCGCTCCAGCAGCAGTTCGGACCCGGCGACTACAAGCCCATCGTCCCGGTGGCCTACTGGGGCTTCCGCTGGATGATCGGTTTCGGCATGGCATCGTTCGCCCTCGGTCTGGCCGGGCTGTGGCTCACCCGCAAGCGGTTCCTGCTGCCGGCCGCCCTGCGGACCGGGGAGGACGAGGTGCCGCATCTGGTCCTGCTGAAGAAGCCCCTCGGGCCGAGGCTCACCCGGCTCTACTGGCTCCTGGCGCTGTGGACCATGGCGTTCCCGCTGATCGCCAACTCCTGGGGCTGGATCTTCACCGAGATGGGCCGCCAGCCCTGGGTCGTGTACGGCGTGATGCAGACACGGGACGCCGTCTCCCCCGGCGTCTCCCAGGCCGAGGTCCTCACGTCGATGATCACCTTCACCGTGCTCTACGCCGTTCTCGCCGTCGTCGAGGTCAAGCTGCTCGTGAAGTACGTGAAGGCCGGTCCGCCCGAGCTGACCGAGGCCGACCTCAACCCGCCCACGAAGATCGGCGGCGACTTCCGTGACGCCGACAAGCCGATGGCCTTCTCCTACTAGGCCGAGGGAGCTGCACAGTCATGGAACTGCACGACGTCTGGTTCATCCTCATCGCCGTCCTGTGGATCGGCTACTTCTTCCTGGAGGGATTCGACTTCGGGGTCGGCATCCTCACCAAACTGCTCGCCCGCGACCGCCCCGAGCGGCGGGTGCTCATCAACACCATCGGACCCGTCTGGGACGGTAACGAGGTGTGGCTCCTCACTGCGGGTGGTGCGACCTTCGCCGCCTTCCCCGAGTGGTACGCCACGCTCTTCTCCGGCTTCTACCTGCCGCTTCTGCTCATCCTGGTCTGTCTCATCGTGCGGGGCGTCGCCTTCGAGTACCGGGCCAAGCGGCCCGAGGAGAACTGGCAGCGCAACTGGGAGCACGCCATTTTCTGGACCTCGCTCCTTCCCGCGTTCCTGTGGGGCGTGGCCTTCGGCAACATCGTGCGCGGCGTGAAGATCGACCAGGACTTCGAGTACGTCGGTGGCGTCGGAGACCTCCTCAACCCGTACGCGCTGCTCGGCGGTCTGGTGACCCTGACGCTGTTCACCTTCCACGGCGCGGTGTTCACGGCTCTCAAGACCGTCGGTGACATCCGGGAACGGGCGCGACAGCTCGCAACCAAGGTCGGTCTGGCGACCGCCGTGTCCGCGCTGGTCTTCCTGCTGTGGACGCAGATCGAGAGTGGTGACGGCAAGAGCCTCGTGGCCCTGGTGGTGGCAGTCGCCGCCCTGGTCGCGGCACTCGTGGCGAATCAGGCGGGTCGTGAGGGCTGGTCGTTCGCTCTCTCCGGCCTCACCATCGTGGCTGCCGTCGCGATGCTCTTCCTGACGCTCTTCCCGAACGTCATGCCGTCCTCGCTCGACGCGGACTGGAGCCTCACGGTGACCAACGCCTCGTCGAGCCCGTACACCCTGAAGATCATGACCTGGTGCGCGGGACTCGCCACGCCGGTCGTCCTGGTGTACCAGGGGTGGACCTACTGGGTGTTCCGCAAGCGGATCGGTACGCAGCACATCGCTGAGGCCGCGCACTGAGACCGAGGTGAGGCATGTTTCACGTGAAACGAACGTTTCACGTGAAACATGCCTCTTGATGAAAAAGGTGTGTTCCACGTGAAACCGATCGACCCGCGTCTCCTCCGGTACGCCCGCGCCACCCGCTTCTTCCTGATGGCGGTCGTCGGCCTGGGCGCCATCGGGGCGGTGCTGGTGATCGCCCAGGCGATGCTCATCGCCGAGGTGGTGGTCGGCGCGTTCGAGCAGGGCCGACCGGTCGGGGACCTTCGCGCACCGCTGATGTGGTTGGTGGCGGTGGCGGTCGGCCGGGCGCTGGTCTCCTGGCTCACCGAACTCTCCGCACACCGTGCGAGCGCCGCGGTGAAGTCGGAGTTGCGGGGCCGACTGCTGGATCGGGCGGCCCGGCTGGGCCCGGGGTGGCTGAGCGGGCAGCGGACCGGTTCGCTGGTCGCGCTCGCCACCCGGGGCGTGGACGCCCTCGATGACTACTTCTCGCGGTATCTGCCGCAGTTGGGTCTCGCAGTGGTGGTGCCGGTGGCGGTGCTGGCGCGGATCGTGACCGAGGACTGGGTGTCGGCCGCGATCATCGCCGGTACTTTGCCGCTGATTCCCGTCTTCATGGTGCTGATCGGCTGGGCCACGCAGTCACGGATGGACCGCCAGTGGCGACTGCTGTCCCGGCTGTCCGGCCACTTCCTGGACGTCGTCGCGGGACTGCCCACGCTCAAGGTGTTCGGGCGGGCCAAGGCGCAGACCGAGTCGATCCGTCGAATCACCGGTGAGTACCGGCAGGCGACCATGCGGACGTTGCGGATCGCTTTCCTCTCGTCGTTCGCACTGGAGTTGCTGGCGACGCTCTCGGTGGCCCTCGTCGCCGTGACGATCGGCATGCGGCTCGTGCACGGCGAGATGGACCTGTACACCGGCCTGGTCATTCTGGTGCTCGCGCCCGAGGCATATCTCCCGCTGCGGCAGGTCGGGGCCCAGTTCCACGCGGCCGCCGAAGGGCTCGCCGCGGCAGAGGAGATCTTCGAGGTCCTGGAAACGCCGGTGCCGGTGTCGGGCACGGGCGCGGTACCGACGGGCGGCGTGGCCTTCGAGAGCGTGACGGTCCGCTACCCCGGACGCTCCGCCGATGCCGTCTCGGACGTGTCCTTCACCGTCGACCCCGGAGAGACGGTGGCACTCGTCGGGCCCAGCGGCGCGGGCAAGTCGACCCTGCTGAACGCCCTCCTGGGCTTCGTCCGGCCGGCCGAGGGCCGGGTGAGTGTCGGAGGAGCCGACCTCGCGGACATCGACCTGGAGCAGTGGCGTTCCCGGATCGCCTGGGTCCCGCAGCACCCGCACCTCTGCGCCGGCACGATCGCCGAGAACGTACGGCTGGCGCGTCCCGACGCCGATGACGCCGCCGTACGCCGGGCGCTCGGGGACGCGGGTGCGCTGGAGTTCGTGAACGCGCTGCCGGACGGCGCCACGACGGTGCTGGGCGAGGACGGGGCCGGGCTGTCCGCCGGTCAGCGTCAGCGGCTCGCGCTGGCACGGGCGTTCCTCGCGGACCGGCCCGTGCTGCTGCTGGACGAGCCCACGGCCGCGCTCGACGGGGAGACCGAGGCGGAGGTCGTGGCGGCCGTACGACGGCTGGCGATCGGCCGGACGGTCCTGCTGGTGGTGCACCGTCCGGCGCTGCTCGCGGTGGCGGACCGGGTGGTGCGGCTCGAGGCGGAGGGCACGGTGACACGAGGACCCGTGACGGCACCACGCCAAGGCTCCCGAGACGTCCGGGAAGACGCCGTGCCCGCCGTCCAGACGCCGGAGGAGGTGCGGACCGGCCCGGCCGGGGGTGGGGTCCTCGCCCGGGTCCGGGGCATGGCGGGTGCCCGGCGTGGACGCCTCGGTCTCGCGCTGCTCCTCGGCAGCCTGGCTCTCGGCAGCGCCGTCGGCCTCATGGCCACCTCCGGCTGGCTCATCTCACGTGCCTCGCAACAGCCGCCGGTCCTCTATCTGATGGTGGCCGTGACCGCGACCAGGGCCTTCGGTATCGGACGGGCGGTCTTCCGGTACGCCGAGCGTCTGGTGTCGCACGACGCCGTGCTGCGGATGCTCGCCGACACCCGGGTCGCCGTCTACCGGCGGCTGGAGCGGCTCGCCCCCGCCGGGCTGCGCACCACGCGTCGCGGCGACCTGCTGACGCGGCTCGTCGCCGATGTGGACGCCCTCCAGGACTACTGGTTGCGCTGGCTGCTGCCCGCCGCGTCCGCAGTCGTCGTCTGCGCGGGGTCCGTCGCGTTCACGGCGTGGCTGCTGCCGGAGGCGGGGGCCGTGCTCGCCGTGGGGTTGCTCGCCGCCGGGGTGGGCGTCCCGCTGGTCACCGGTGCCGTGGCACGCCGGGCCGAGCACCGGCTCGCCCCGGCACGAGGGGCGCTTGCCGTCCGCGCCGCCGACCTGCTCACCGGCACCGCCGAACTGACCGTCGCGGGCGCCCTGCCCGCCCGTACGGCCGCGGTCCGGGCGGCGGACTCCGCGCTCACCCGGATCGCCTCGCGCGCCGCGACCGCCACAGCGCTCGGCGGCGGGCTGACCGCGCTCGTCTCCGGACTGACGGTGGCCGGCGCCGCCCTCGTGGGTGCGCAGGCCGTCGATGCGGGACGGCTGGGCGGAGTGACCATGGCCGTGGTCGTCCTCACCCCGCTCGCCGCCTTCGAGGCGGTCATGGGGCTGCCGCTCGCGGTCCAGTACCGCCAGCGGGTGCGCAGAAGCGCGGAGCGCGTGTACGAGGTACTTGACCTTCCCGAGCCTGTGCGGGAGCCCGAGCCGTCCCGCCGGGTACCCACGTCGCCGTTCCCGCTCGTCCTCAAGGCACTGTCCGCCCGCCACGCGGGACAGGAGCGGGACGCACTCGCCGGCGTCGACCTCACCGTGGAGCAGGGTCGGAGGATCGCCGTCGTCGGGGCCTCCGGATCCGGCAAGACGACGCTCGCACAGGTGCTGCTGCGCTTCCTGGACTCCGGAGCGGGCTCGTACACGCTCGGCGGGGTGGATGCGTACGCCTTGAAAGGGGACGACGTACGGCGCATGGTCGGACTGTGCGCACAGGACGCCCACCTCTTCGACAGTTCGGTCCGCGAGAACCTGCTGCTGGCGAAGAAGGACGCCACCGAGGACGACCTGCGCGACGTGCTGGCGCGAGCCCGGCTGCTGGAGTGGGCGGACGAACTGCCCGACGGGCTCGACACGCTCGTCGGCGAGCACGGTGCCCGGCTCTCCGGCGGGCAGCGCCAGCGGCTCGCCCTAGCCCGCGCGCTCCTTGCCGACTTCCCCGTCCTGGTGCTCGACGAGCCCGCCGAGCATCTCGACCTGCCGACCGCCGACGCGCTCACGGCGGATCTGCTGGCCGCCACCGAAGGCCGTACCACGCTCCTCATCACCCACCGGCTGGCCGGACTCGACGCGGTGGACGAGGTGGTCGTCCTGGACGAGGGACGGATCGTGCAACGCGGCGTGTACGCGGAACTGGCCTCCGTGGAGGGACCGCTGCGCGAGATGGTCGAGCGTGAGGCGGCGACGGAGCTGCTGGTGCGGGTGGGGTGACCCCCCCTCCCGCGGTCGGCGCGGCGGCCGCGGGCTCCCGTCCTGAGTGAGCGCCCGGCACGGCCCGCACTCGGCCATTCGGAGTCGCTGGTCCCCCAGGGGTATGACCAGAACAAGACCTGGGGCGGTCGGCCGGGACAAGATCGCTGGCATGCGCTCATCTCGCCTTCGTCCACTGCTGGTTCCGGCTCTGCTGTGCGCGGCCTTGGTGCTGGTGGCGCGGCCCACGACCGCCGACGGGGCGCCGGGCGGTGACGGCCCCGGCGGACCCGGCTCCGGACTCAGCGCGCAGGTGGCGCGGCTGTACGAGGAGGCGGCCGTGGCCACCCAGCGGTACCAGGAGGGGCGCGTCGAGGCCGGGAAACAGCGGGCGAAGGCCCAGCGGCTGGAGCAACTCCTCGTCCTCGAGCGGCAGGAGATCACCGTGCTGCGCGAGGATCTGGGCCGGATCGCGCGTGCCCAGTACCGCGGCAGCGGAGGGCTGCCCGTCGCCGCGCAGCTCGTCCTGTCGAGCAGCCCCGACGCGTTGATGCGGGGTCAGCACGTCCTCTCGCGGACGAACCGGGTGGTGGACAACGCGATCGGCAAGAGCCGGCGGGCCGAGACCCGGCTGGCCGCCGACGAGGCGAGGGCGGTGCGGGCACGGCAGGCGCTGGAGCGGCGCAACACCGAACTCGCCGTTCTGAAGACAGGCATCGAGCAGAAGCTGGAACAGGTCCGGTGGCAGTTGCAGGGGCAGGCGGACGCCTCGGTCGCCGCCGGTGCCTGTCGCGGCGCCGAGCGGTTCGACCGGCTGCCGACCCATGACCCGCGGGAGTGGGTCGTGCCGGTCGACGGCTACACCCTGTCCGCGAGTTTCGGCAGTGGCGGCGCCCGCTGGGCCAGCCGGCACACCGGTCAGGACTTCGCGGTGCCGATCGGCACGCCGGTGAAGGCGGCCGGCACGGGCCGCGTGGTGCGGGTGTCGTGCGGTGGGGCCTTCGGCATCGAGATCGTGCTCCAGCACCCGGGCGGCTACTACACGCAGTACGCCCACCTGGCGTCGGTGGCCGTCGACCAGGGCGAGAACGTATCGGCCGGACAGTGGATCGGTCAGTCGGGCACCAGCGGCAATTCCTCCGGCCCGCACCTGCATTTCGAGGTGCGGGTCACCCCGGACATGGGGTCGGCCGTCGACCCGGTGCCGTGGCTGGCGGCACACGGGGCGCCCGTGAGGTAGCGCCCCGGCACCTGGTTCAGCCGGAAGCCTGGAGCCGCTCGGCGATCAGGTGCTCGATGACGACGGCGACCCCGTCGTCGTTGTTGGCCACCGTCTGCCCGGAGGCTGCCGCGATCACGTCCGGGTGCGCGTTGCCCATGGCGTACGAACGGCCCGCCCAGGTGAGCATCTCGACGTCGTTCGGCATGTCCCCGAACGCGACGACCTCGTCGTGCGAGATGCCCCGCTCCGCGCAGCACAGGGCGAGCGTGCTGGCCTTGGAGACACCGGGACCGCTGATCTCCAGCAGCGCGCTGGGGCTGGAGCGGGTGACGTTGGCGCGGTCGCCGATGGCCAGCCGGGCCAACGTGAGGAAGGCGTCGGGGTCCAGCGTGGGATGGAACGCCAGGATCTTCAGGACCGGCTCACCGGCTCCCGGCGCGTCCGGTGCCAGCAGCTGCTCGGCGGTCGCGAGGGAGTCGGGGATCTCCAGATGCATCTTGGGATACTGCGGCTCCTGGTAGAAGCCGTACGTCTGCTCGACCGCGTACATGGTCCCGGGCGCCGCCTCGCGCAGCAGCCGTACGGCGTCCAGCGCGTTCTCACGGGCCAGCTCGCGCACCTTCACGAACTGGTGGGTGCCGGGACCGCCGTGCAGATCGACCACGGCGGCACCGTTCCCGCAGATTGCCAGGCCGTGCCCGTGGACGTGGTCGCTGACGACGTCCATCCAGCGGGCGGGGCGGCCGGTGACGAAGAAGACCTCGATACCCGCCTCCTCGGCGGCGGCGAGGGCCGCGACGGTGCGTGGGGACACCGACTTGTCGTCGCGCAGCAGGGTCCCGTCGAGATCGGTGGCGATCAGCCGCGGCGGAGTGGCGGCGGCCGGGGTCTCGGGCTGTCGAGTCGCTGAGGTCACCCGGTCATTCTCCCGTATCGATGCGCACGGTCGTGCGAGAGCCCGCACGGATGAGTCACGCCGGCCGACATCGCAGGTCGGCGGGGAGGAGCCGGTACCGAGGTCAGCGCAGCTGTGTCGGGGCCTCCATGGCGATCCGCTCGAAGACCTTCTGATCCGCGGCGAAGTCGGACTCCGGGATGGGCCAGTGGATGACGATCTCCGTGAAGCCGAGCGCCTGGTGGCGGCCCGCGAAGTCCACGAAGGCGTCCAGGGACTCCAGCGGCCCTCCGCGGTCCGGGGTGAATCCGGTGAGCAGGATCTTGTCCAGGGTGGCCACGTCCCGGCCGAGTGCCACGCAGGCGTCCGTGAGCTTCTCGACCTGTCCGCGGATGGCCTCGACCGACTGCTCGGGGGTGCCGTTCTCGTACAGCTTGGGGTCGCCGGTGGTCACCCAGGCCTGGCCGTGGCGTGCGGCGAGCCTCAGTCCGCGCGGGCCGGTCGCGGCGACGGCGAAGGGCAGCCGGGGGCGCTGCACGCACCCGGGGATGTTGCGCGCCTCGTGTGCCGAGTAGAAGTTGCCTTCGTAGGACACCGAGTCCTCGGTGAGCAGCCGGTCCAGGAGAGGCACGAACTCGCCGAATCGATCGGCTCGTTCGCGGGGTGTCCACGGCTCCTGCCCAAGGGCGGTGGCGTCGAAGCCCGTGCCGCCCGCGCCGATCCCGAGGGTGACCCGACCGCCGGAGATGTCGTCCAGGGAGATCAGGTCCTTGGCGAGGGTCACTGGATGCCGGAAGTTCGGCGAGGTCACCAGGGTGCCCAGACGCAGTCGCTCGGTGGCGGACGCGGCGGCGGTCAGTGTCGGGATCGCGCCGAACCAGGGGCCGTCCCGGAAACTGCGCCAGGACAGGTGGTCGTAGGTGTACCCGGTGTGGAAGCCGAGCTGCTCGGCGCGCGTCCAGGCCGAACGGCCGCCCTCGTGCCAGCGGCGGTACGGGAGGATCACGGTGCTCAGTCGCAGACTCATGTCATCGAGCGTATGCGGCCGACGGTGTTTCACGTGAAACCGCAACCGTGCGTGCCGGGCGCGTCACGGCGTGAGTCCTCGGCCGGCCTTGTGCACGTGATCGCGCGGCAGCGGCATGATCAGGGACCGGCGAAGCTCAGTGCGGGCCAGGAAACCGCAGGTAGCGCGGCGGCACGGCCTTCGTCAGCCAGACTCCGTTCGCGCTCACGTGAAAGACGTGTCCGTCGCGGCGCATGGCCGTCGCGTCCACGGTGAGCACCACCGGCCGCCCCCGGCGCGCGCCCACCCGGGTCGCGGTCTCGCGGTCGGCGGAGAGATGCACGTCGTGCCGGTTCATGGGGCGCAGTCCCTCGGCCCGGATCGCCTCCAGATACCGGGCCACGGTGCCGTGGTAGAGGTACGGCGGTGGGGTCGCCGCCGGGAGGGCGAGGTCCACGTCGATGCTGTGGCCCTGGCTGGCACGAATGCGGGTGCCCTCGACCGCGAAGCGCCTTTTGTCGTTCGTGGCGACGACGTGATCCAGTTCGTCCCGCGTGAAGGGGAAACCGTGGGCCGCGGCTGCCGCGATGAGCGTCCCGATCTCGACCCAGCCGGCCTCGTCGAGGGTGAGGCCGATGCGCTCGGGCTGGTGGCGCAGGTGCTTGGAGAGGTACTTCGACACCTTCACGGTGCGTCTTTCGTCCATCCGATCAGCATGACGGGAGAGACAGGGATCACGCACGGAGTTTTGCTCCCGATGTTTGATCCACAAGCGACTGTGTTTATCCACAGGCAACTTGGCGAATCTGTGGACAACCACCGTGTGGGTGAGAGCATTTCGTCAACATCGCCGGAAGTCACGGAACTTGATGTGCCGGGACCGGAAGAGGCCGCCCTCGAACCGACTTGGGCGCCATCACGGTGACCGGCCGACAAGTCCCCTACAGCCGAGGCTCCACACGCGCGAGCCGTCTCAACACCCCCGGGGCGAGCCTGGACAGAGCGTGGGAAACCCTCGCCTCCGGGGTCACCGGGACCACCGCCTCGTTACGTGCCACCGCTCGCAGAATCGCGTCGGCGACCTTCTCCGGAGGGTAGTTGCGCAGCGCGTACAAGCGCGTCGAGCGCTTCTGCCGACGCTTCTCCTCCTCCGCGTCGACACCGACGAACGTCGCCGTCGCGGTGATGTTGGTGTTGACCAGTCCGGGGCAGACCGCCGTCACTCCGATTTCCTGCCGGGCGAGTTCGGCACGCAGGCATTCGCTCAGCATCAGCACCGCGGCTTTGGACGCACTGTAGGCGGGAAGTGATCTGGAGGGCTGGAAGGCCGCCGCGGAGGCGGTGTTGACGATGTGACCACCCTGACCACGCTCCGTCATCTGCCTGCCGAACAGGCGGCAACCGTGAACGACTCCCCACAGGTTGACGTCCAGGACCCTGCGCCAGTCCTCCGAAGCGGTGTCGAAGAACGAACCCGACAGTCCTACGCCCGCGTTGTTCACCAGGACGTCCACCACACCGTGTTCGGCGAGCACCTTCGCCGCCAGCTGCTCCATGGCCCGTTCGTCGGAGACGTCCACCGTCTCCGGCCAGGCACCCGCGGCCCCCATGAGACGGGCCGTCTCCGCGGTACGGAGGGCGCTTTCGGTATCGCGGTCGACCGCGATCACCCGAGCGCCCGCCTCGGCGAACGCGAGTGCCGTCGCCCGTCCGATGCCGCTTCCCGCACCGGTGACCAGCACCAACTGCCCACCGAAGCGCTCGGCGTACGGACCGGCCGCCTGCGGCCGCGGTTCTCCCTCCCGCGTGCCCCTGCCGCTCTCCGTCGAGTTCACGAACTCCGTGATCCAGGAGGCCAGCTGATCGGGGCGGGTGCGCGGCACCCAGTGCTTCGCCGGAAGCGTCCGGCGCGTCAACCGGGGAACCCACAGCTCCAGTTCGTCGTACAGCCGCTCGGACAGGAAAGCGTCCCCCAGGGGCGTGATGAGCTGCACGGGCGCGTGCGCGTGGGCGTCCGGGCGCGGACGGCGCAACCGGGACCGGACGTTGTCGCGGTACAGCCAGGCGCCGTGGGCGGCGTCGGAGGGCAGCGACGGCGTGGGGTACCCGCCACCGGGCACCTTCTCCAGTCGCCGCAGGATTCCCGGCCAGCGCCTGCCGAGAGGGCCACGCCAGGCGAGTTCGGGCAGCACGGGAGTGTGGAGCAGGTACACGTACCAGGACTTCGCGCCCTGGCCCAGGAGCTGGCCGATGCGGCGCGGGGTGGGCCGGGTGAGACGTTTGTTGATCCAGTGACCGAAGTGGTCGAGGGACGGGCCGGACAGCGACGTGAAGGACGCGATCCTGCCCTTGGCGCGCTCGACCGTGACGAACTCCCAGGACTGCACCGAGCCCCAGTCGTGCCCGACCAGATGCACCGGACGGTCCGGGCTGACCGCGTCCGCCACCGCCAGGAAGTCGTCCGTCAGCTTCTCCAGGGTGAAACCGCCCCGCAGCGGCCGCGGTGCGCTGGACCGGCCGTGGCCCCGGACGTCGTAGAGGACGACGTGGAAGCGGTCGGCCAGCCGGGACGCGACCTCGGACCACACCTCCTTGCTGTCCGGATAGCCGTGCACCAGGACGACCGTCGGCCGCCCGGGATCCCCCAGTTCGGCCACGCACAGCTCGATCCCGCCGGTCCGCACCCGGCGCTCGCGCGCGCCCTCCAGCATCGTCACTCCGCCTCCGCCTCCGCCTTCCCCTGCGCCCGGCGCCGCACCTGCGGCAGATCGTTCCGGTACCCGATCCACTTCCGTCAGCTCGTCCTGGAGCGGTCCCGCGCGCGGTCACCCGTGCTGTGTCCGCGCGGCCTCGCGCTCCGTGAACCCCGGCCGGCCGGGGCCGTCACCGCTTGGGCGCACCCGCCCCCGGGCGCTGCACCCGTCGGGATCCCGGCAGGCCAGGGTAGGGTCCACGGGGTCGTGCCGTCGTCGTGCCACCTCGCCCCGCCGGTCCGCGCCGGCTGCGGTACGTGTCCGTAGCGTGACCCCGCCGAATCTGGCACTTGTTAGAGAGGGCGTCAATAGGGCGGGCGGGACCCCCGGTTCCCGTGTTGTCTAGATCTCAGGATGGGGAACCCCTACGGGCCCGTACATCTCGAGTCTGAGACGAGGACAGCCCTGCGGTCTGACGACTGGCGTGGTCCGCGTCACTATCGTCGAAGCCGTGACTGTGATCGCGACCGAAAGCCTGAGCAAGCGGTTCCCCCGGGTGACCGCTCTTGACCGGCTCTCCGTGGACGTCGGGCCCGGTGTGACCGGACTCGTCGGTGCCAACGGGGCCGGCAAGTCCACACTGATCAAGATCCTGCTGGGTCTGTCCCCCGCTTCCGAGGGCCGCGCCGAAGTGCTCGGACTCGACGTCGCGACCGAGGGCGCCGCCATCCGGGAGCGCGTCGGGTACATGCCGGAGCACGACTGCCTGCCGCCCGACGTATCGGCCACCGAGTTCGTCGTGCACATGGCCCGCATGTCCGGCCTGCCGCCGACCGCCGCACGTGAACGCACCGCCGACACCCTGCGCCACGTCGGACTGTACGAGGAGCGCTACCGTCCCATCGGCGGCTACTCCACGGGCATGAAGCAGCGCGTCAAACTCGCCCAGGCCCTGGTCCACGACCCGCAGCTGGTCTTCCTCGACGAGCCGACCAACGGCCTCGACCCGGTCGGCCGCGACGAGATGCTCGGCCTCATCCGCCGCATCCACACCGACTTCGGCATCTCGGTCCTGGTCACCTCCCACCTGCTGGGCGAACTCGAGCGCACCTGCGACCACGTGGTCGTCGTCGACGGCGGCAAGCTCCTGCGCTCCAGCTCCACCACCGACTTCACCCAGACCACCACCACCCTCGCGATCGAGGTCACCGACACCGACGAGCATCCGGACGGCACCCGCGCGGTCCGCCAGGCGTTGCACGCGCGCGGTGTCGACGTCCTCGACGCCGAGAGCGGACTGCCCGGCGCGGGACACGTCCTCCTGCTGACCGCACAGGGCGAGGACACCTACGACGTCGTACGGGACGTGGTCGCCGACCTGGGCCTCGGCCTGGTGCGCATGGAACAGCGCCGGCACCACATCTCCGAGGTCTTCCACGACAGTGACGAGCAGCGGAAGGAGGCCGTCGGCCATGGCAGTTGAGCATCCGGTGACCACCCCCTCGGGCGACCAGACCCGCATCCACAACATCGGCTACCGCAGTTACGACGGCCCCCGCCTGGGCCGCGCCTACGCCCGCCGTTCCCTCTACTCGCAGTCCCTGCGCGGCGCCTACGGCCTCGGCCGTTCGGTGAAGTCCAAGGTGCTGCCGATGCTGCTCTTCGTGGTGATGTGCGTGCCCGCGGCAATCATGGTCGCCGTCGCCGTCGCCACGAAGGCCAAGGAACTCCCGCTGGACTACACCCGCTACGCGATCGTCATGCAGGCCGTCATCAGCCTCTACGTCGCCTCGCAGGCACCCCAGTCCGTCTCGCGCGACCTGCGCTTCAAGACCGTGCCGCTGTACTTCTCCCGGCCGATCGAGACCTCCGACTACGTCCGCGCCAAGTTCGCGGCGCTCGCCTCGGCCCTGTTCATCCTCACCGCCGCACCCCTGCTGGTGCTCTACGCGGGCGCCCTGCTGGCCAAGCTCGACTTCGCCGACCAGACCGAGGGATTCGCCCAGGGACTCGTCTCCGTGGCACTGCTCTCGCTGCTCTTCGCCGGCCTGGGACTGGTCATCGCGGCGGTCACCCCGCGCCGCGGTTTCGGCATCGCGGCCGTCATCGCCGTCCTGACCATCTCCTACGGCGCCGTCTCCACGCTCCAGGCCATCGCCGACGCCCAGGGCAGCACGGGCGCCATCCCCTGGATCGGCCTGTTCTCGCCGGTCACCCTCATCGACGGCGTGCAGTCGGCGTTCCTCGGCGCCGGTTCCGCCGCCCCGGGCGGGATCGGCCCCTCCCACGGGGAGGGCGCGGTCCACGTCCTCGTCTGCCTGGGCCTGATCGCCGCGTGCTACGGCCTCCTGATGCGCCGCTACAAGAAGGTGGGACTGTGACCACGCTCTCCCTCGACCACGTCTCCCGCTGGTTCGGCAACGTGGTCGCCGTCAACGACATCACCATGACCGTCGGTCCCGGAGTCACCGGCCTGCTCGGCCCCAACGGCGCCGGAAAGTCCACCCTCATCAACATGATGGGCGGCTTCCTCGCGCCCTCCACCGGCACCGTCACCCTCGACGGCCGACAGGTCTGGCGCAACGAGGACATCTACCGGCACATCGGCATCGTTCCCGAGCGGGAGGCGATGTACGACTTCCTCACCGGCCGCGAGTTCGTCGTCGCCAACGCCGAGCTGCACGGCCTCGGCGCCAAGGCCGCCCAGAAGGCCCTGGCCACGGTCGAGATGGAGTACGCGCAGGACCGCAAGATCGAGACGTACTCCAAGGGCATGCGCCAGCGCGTGAAGATGGCCAGCGCCCTCGTCCACGACCCGTCACTGCTGCTGCTGGACGAGCCCTTCAACGGCATGGACCCGCGCCAGCGCATGCAGCTCATGGACCTGCTGCGGCGCATGGGCGACGAGGGCCGCACCGTGCTGTTCTCCTCGCACATCCTCGAAGAGGTCGAGCAACTGGCCTGGCACATCGAGGTCGTCGTCGCCGGACGCCACGCGGCCAGCGGCGACTTCCGCAAGATCCGCCGGCTGATGACCGACCGGCCGCACCGCTACCTCGTGCGTTCCAGCGACGACCGCGCGCTCGCGGCCGCGCTGATCGCCGACCCGTCGACCTCCGGCATCGAGGTCGATCTCGCCGAGGGGGCGTTGCGCATCCAGGCCGTCGACTTCGGCCGCTTCACCTCGCTGCTGCCGCGCGTCGCCAGGGACCACGGCATCAGGCTGCTCACGGTCTCGCCGTCCGACGAGTCCCTCGAGTCCGTGTTCTCGTACCTGGTCGCGGCGTAGGAGGCCGAAGATGTACGACCCCACAGTCGCCCGACTCACGTACCGGGCCCTGCTCGGCCGGCGCCGGGCCCTCATCCTGGGCGCGCTGCCCCTGCTGCTGATCGCGATCTCGGTGGTGGTGCGCGGCCTCGCCGGCGCCGACGACCAGACCGCGTCCGACCTGCTCGGCGGGCTAGCGCTCGCCACCATGGTGCCGATCATCGGCGTCATCGCCGGCACGGGCGCGATCGGGCCCGAGATCGACGACGGTTCCGTGGTGTACCTCCTGTCCAAGCCGCTGAAGCGGCCGACGATCATCTTCACCAAGCTCATCGTCGCCATCGCGGTGACGATGGTGTTCTCGGCACTGCCCACGCTGATCGCCGGGTTCATCCTGAACGGCAACGGACAGCAGATCGCCGTCGCCTACACGGTCGCCGCACTGGTGTCCTCCATCGCCTACGCGGCGCTTTTCCTGCTGCTGGGCACGGTGTCCCGGCACGCGGTGGTCTTCGGCCTCGTCTACGCCCTCGTGTGGGAGGCGCTGTTCGGTTCCCTGGTGCCGGGTGCGCGCACGCTCAGCGTCCAGCAGTGGTCGCTGGCCGTCGCCGACAAGGTCGCCGGCGGTGACCTGATCACCTCGGACGTCGGACTGACCACGGCGACCGTCCTGCTGGTGGCGGTGACGGTGCTGGCCACCTGGTACGCGGGACAGAAGCTGCGGGCACTGACGCTGGCGGGGGAGGAATAGGCGACGGGGCCCCTCGCAGGGCCGCTGAGGGAACTCTGACGGGGCCTTGACCTCCGCCCGGGCACACTGGGCGGACGGATACGGCCGTGAGGACGGCAGGAGGTCGGGATGGCGGACGAGTCGACGTGGTTCGACGGTCGTGAGCGCGGGGACGACCGCGGGCGGTCGGAGGGCGGGATGCCCGACCGGGCTGCGGACCAGCCCTCGTCGGACCAACACCCTCGGGACCGGGTCGCGCAGCAGGGGCCGGACGGGGGCCGGGGCGATGTCGTCCTCGACGAGGACTTCGTACGGGCCGCCGAGACCTCCGAGCCGTCCGCCCGGGCCCGGATGCTTGCCGCACGCTGGCGCGCGGAGGAGCCCGAGCCCCAACCGTGGCGCTCGGACGAGCCGTCGGCGGGATGGTTCTTCAGCAAGGCACGTCGGCGCAGGTGGCGCCGCAGGTAGGCCGGCACCTCGACGAGGCGGCTCGGCCGGATGCCGGACCCGACGAATCCCGCGACTCGCACATCTGTTTTATTCAGTGGCGTCCAACTCGGCGCGCGGGCAGGATGGTCGTCGTCCGCAGCGCCGGGAACACGGCGCCACACGCCGGGAGAGGAGCAGGGCGATGTCCATGCACGGCAGTACGTCCAGCTCCCGACAGGGCAGCCGGCGGCGGTCTCCGGAGTAGTTACCCCTCCATGGAGTCCGCCCCACACGGGGAGCTGCCCGGGGCGGCCGCTTCGAGCACGCGATGTCGCTCTCGCGTGGGCCGCCCACCCGGAGGATTGGCCGAGTGGTAAGGCACCGGCTTGCTAAGCCGTGGTCGGGGGGAACCCCGCGCACGTTCGATCCGTGCATCCTCCGCAGGACGTTGTCACTTTGACCGGGCCGAGGGCTTTGGCCGGGGTATGCCGGGAAGCTCGATGGGTTGCCGCCCCGCAGCCCGCAGCCCGCAGCCCGCAGCCCCGTCAGTCCGTAACTGCCGCCGCTGCCGGGCCGGATGGTCCGGGCGGGTGCGGGTAGGGGGTGGCCGGTCGCGCAGTTCCCCGCGCCCCTGATCGCCTGCGGCGATCCCCCCTCGCAGTCTCCGCGTGACGGAGCCTTGCTGTCGGCCTGTCGGCCTGTCGGCCTGTCGGCCTGTCGGCCTATCGGCCTGTCGGGTGCTCTGCCGTGTCTACGCCAGGAGTCTTTCCAGCACCACCGCGATGCCGTCCTCCTCGTTGGAGGTGGTCAGTTCGTCGGCCACCGCTTTCAGGTCCGGATGGGCGTTGGCCATGGCCACACTCCTGGCGGACCAGGCGAACATGGGGATGTCGTTGGGCATGTCGCCGAAGGCGATCGTGTCGGCGGCCTTCAGGCCCAGGCGGCGGGCCGCCAGGGAGAGGCCGGTGGCCTTGGACAGGCCGAGGGGGAGCAGCTCCACGATTCCCGCGCCGGCCATCGCGACCGAGACGAAGCCGCCCGCGGCCTGACGGGCAGCCTCGGCCAGCTCGTCGTCCGACAGCTCGGGATGCTGTATGTAGATCTTGTTCAGCGGGGCCGACCAGAGGTCCGACGCGTCGGTGAACGGCGTCGAGGGGAGTGTTCCGGTGACCGCGTAACCGGGGCCGACCAGCACCTCCCCGTCCAGTCCGTCCCGGCTCGCCGCCAGGTACAGCGGGCCGACCTCGGCCTCGATCTTGGCCAGTGCCACTCCGGCCAGCTGCCGGTCCAGGGTCACCGATGTCAGCAGGCGGTGCGCGCCGGCGTCGTAGACCTGGGCGCCCTGACCGCAGACCGCGAGGCCGTCGTAGCCGAGGTCGTCGAGGATGTGCCGGGTCCACGGGACGCCGCGGCCGGTCACCACGATGTGGGACGCGCCCGCCGCGGTGGCCGCGGCGAGGGCGTCACGGGTGCGGAGGGAGATCGACTCGTCGGAGCGCAGCAGCGTCCCGTCGAGGTCGGTCGCGATCAACCGGTACGGCAACCCCGGGGCGGTGTCGCTCACTTGACCACCGGCTCCAGGACCTCCCGGCCGCCGAGGTAGGGCCGCAGCACCTCGGGCACGCGCACGGAGCCGTCGGCCTGCTGGTGGTTCTCCAGGATCGCCACGATCGTGCGCGGGACGGCGCACAGGGTGCCGTTGAGCGTGGCCAGCGGGCGGACCTGCTTCCCCTCGCGGACGCGGATCGACAGACGGCGGGACTGGAACTCGGTGCAGTCCGACGTCGAGGTCAGCTCGCGGTACTTGCCCTGGGTCGGGATCCAGGCCTCGCAGTCGAACTTGCGGGCGGCCGAGGAACCGAGGTCACCGGAGGCGACGTCGATCACACGGAACGGCAGCTCCAGCGAGGTCAGCCACTGCTTCTCCCACTCCAGCAGGCGCTGGTGCTCGGCCTGCGAGTCCTCCGGGGCGACGTAGGAGAACATCTCCACCTTGTCGAACTGGTGGACGCGGAAGATGCCCTTGGTGTCCTTGCCGTGCGAACCGGCCTCGCGGCGGAAGCACGGGGAGAAGCCGGCGTAGCGCAGCGGCAGCCGCTCGGCGTCGATGATCTCGTCCATGTGGTACGCGGCGAGGGCGACCTCGGAGGTGCCGACGAGGTAGAGATCGTCCTTGTCGAGGTGGTAGACGTCCTGGGCCGCCTGGCCGAGGAAGCCGGTGCCCGCCATGGACTGCGGGCGGACCAGGGCGGGGGTCAGCATCGGCGTGAAGCCGGCTGCCGTGGCCTGGGCGATCGCCGCGTTGACCAGGGCCAGCTCCAGCAGTGCGCCGACGCCGGTGAGGAAGTAGAACCGCGAACCGGAGACCTTCGCGCCGCGCTCGACGTCGATGGCGCCCAGCAACTGGCCGAGCTCCAGATGGTCCTTGGGTTCGAAGCCCTCGGCGCCGAAGTCGCGGATCGTGCCGTGCGTCTCCAGCTCGACGAAGTCCTCCTCGCCGCCCACGGGCACCTCGGGGTGCACGAGGTTGCTGAGCCGCAGGACGAGCTCCTGGGTCTCGGTGTCGGCCGCGTCGCGCTCGGCGTCGGCGGCCTTGACGTCGGCGGCGAGCTGGCTCGCCTTCTTCAGCAGTTCGGCCTTCTCGTCCGGGGAGGCCTTGGGGATGAGCTTGCCGAGTGCCTTCTGCTCGGCGCGCAGCTCGTCGAAGCGGACGCCGGACGACCTGCGCCGCTCGTCGGCAGACAGGAGAGCGTCGACGAGCGCGACGTCCTCTCCACGGGCGCGCTGGGAGGCGCGCACACGGTCGGGGTCCTCACGGAGCAGGCGAAGGTCAATCACGTGGTCAAGGCTACCGGTGTGGGGTCACGGCTCACGACTCACTATTGCGGAACACGCCTCGCGGTCCGCTATGAGGTAAATGCCCTGTGCATTCCCACGTGTCGGCCGGGCGGGTGGCGTTGCGGCTGGGGATGACTCGACTTCCTTCTGTGGAGCGGTACTTGAAGGCGGTTGTCCACAGGGGTGTGCGCTCCCGAAAAGTTATCCACAGGCTGTGCGAAAGATCTGTGGACATCGAAATCGATCATTCCGAAGGGGTGTCGCAGTGGCGAATTCGTTGGCCAAACCCCTTCCGCACTCACTTTCGGGTGGAAAAAGGTCGCCTCAAAGGGTTGATCGAAGGAAACGGGTGGACGAGGAGTGACGCGATGCGTGGGGGATCCACCGAGGGGCTCCAGGGTGATTTGTCGACCGGATGGCGCTTCCGTGTCGACTTGTCCCCAGGTCGAGATGGTTCCCTGTGGATAACTCCTGTGGATAACGACGATATGCAGGTAGGACCGGTTTGACGTGGTTCAGAACCGGCCGTCCTGGCAGCGCGCGACCCATTCCGCCGCCGCCATGAACTCGCCCTCCGAGGTTCCCGGCAGCGGGGTCCGCACCTGCGCCGCGGTCACGTCCGCACGCGGGTACGAGCCGAGGAAACGCACATCTCGGCAGATGCGCTTCAGGCCCATGAGCGCCTCCGCCATCCTGCGCTCGGAGATGTGACCGGCCGCGTCGATGCAGAAGCAGTAGTTGCCGATTCCGGCGCCGGTCGGCCGCGACTGGAGCACCATGAGGTTGATGCCACGGGTGGCGAACTCACCCAGCAGGTCGCGCAGCCCGCCCGGATGGTCGTCACGCTGCCACAGCACGACGGACGTCTTGTCGGCGCCGGTCGGCGCGGCGGGCCGGGCCGGACGGCCCACCAGCACGAAACGCGTCTGCGCGTTCTCCGCGTCGTGGATCTCCGTCTCCAGCGCCTCGAGGCCGTACCGGGCGGCCGCGAACTCACCCGCGAAGGCGGCGTCGTAACGGCCCTCGCGGACCAGGCGCGCGGCGTCCGCGTTCGAGGCGGCCGACTCCCACACGGCGTCGGGGAGATGGGCCTTGAGCCAGTTGCGCACCTGCGGCTGCGCGGCCGGGTGGGCCGAGACCGTCTTGATCTCGGACAGCTTCGTGCCCGGCCTGACCAGCAGCGCGAAGGTGATCGACAGCAGTACCTCGCGGTAGATCATCAACGGCGCACCCGCGACCAGCTCGTCGAGGGTCGTGGTGATGCCGCCCTCGACCGAGTTCTCGATCGGTACGAACGCGGCCTCGGCCTCGCCGGTCCGGACCGCGTCGAGGGCGGACTGCACGGACACGTACGGAATCAGCTGCCGGGTGGCTGCCTCCGGAAGAGTGCGCAGGGCGACCTCCGTGAAGGTGCCCTCGGGGCCGAGATACGCGTAGCTCGCTGACATGACCTCACCCTAATGGGCCTTGCGGAACGAGGAGCCGACGTTTCAGGGGCACGCCTCACGCGAGTGAACCGGCGTGACCCACCCCGGCGTGTCTCACCCCTCCAGCAACCGCTGCCCCACGTACTCGCCCTCCGGTGCCCCGCCCGGCACCGCGAACAGGCCGCTCGACTCATGGCGGACGTACGCGGACAGCGCGTCCCCACGGTCCAGCTTGCGCTGCACGGTGACGAATCCGCGCAACGGATCGGCCTGCCAGCAGACGAACAGCAGCCCCGCGTCCGGCACTCCGTCGGCATCGATGCCGTCGTGGTACGAGAACGGCCGGCGCAGCATCGCCGCGCCCCCGTTCTGGTCGGGGCGGGTGATCCGGGCGTGGGCGTTGATCGGGACGACCAGATCGCCGTTGGCGTCCGTCTTCTCCAGGTCCATCTCGGTCGTCTCGGTCCCGCCGGACAGCGGTGCCCCGTCGGACTTGCGGCGCCCGATGACCTGCTCCTGCGCCTTGACCGACAGCTGCTCCCAGTCGTCGAGAAGCATGCGGATCCGGCGTACGACGGCGTAGGAGCCGTTGGCCATCCATGCCGGGTCGTTCGACCCCGACTCCGGCACGAAGATCCGCCGGTCGAAGTCGGCGTCCGCCGGCTTCGGATTGCGGGTGCCGTCCATCTGCCCCATCAGGTTCCTGGCCGTCATGGGGTGGGCGGTCGCACCCGGTGTGCGATTGAAGCCGTTCATCTGCCAGCGGACCTTCGCCGCCCTGCCCGCGTCCTTCTGGATCGCGCGCAGGGCGTGGAAGGCCACCAGGGCGTCGTTCGCGCCGATCTGCACCCACAGGTCGCCGTTGCTGCGGGACTTGTCGAGCCGGTCGGAGGAGAAGTCGGGCAGGGGGTCCAGGGCGACCGGACGCTGCTTCTCCAGGCCGGTGCGCGCGAAGAAGCTGTGGCCGAAGCCGAAAGTGATCGTCAGCGAGGACGGGCCCGCGTCCCGCGCGATGTCCGTGTCGTCGTGTGCCGCGGCCTCGCCGGCCATCAGCCGTCGGGCCGTCTCCGACCAGCGGCGCAGCAGTGCTGCGGCTTCCTTGCGGCCTGCGCCCGCCGCGAGGTCGAAGGCGACGAGATGGCCGCGGGCCTGGAGTCCCTGGGTGATGCCGGGCTGATGTTTCACGTGGAACATCGCCTGGCCGGAGCCGATCGAGGACAGCGGGGCGGCCTGCGCGGATGCCGCGGCATAACCGGCTGCCCCGCCCGCGGCGCCGACCACGAGCCCGGTGGCCCCGGCGGTGCCGAGCAGCTTGCGCCGGGTCAGGCCCGCCCGGGGTGCGTCGGGGGACAGGGGCTTCTCCGGGGCCTTCGGGAGGGTCTGGTCAGACATGGGTCGTTCAGCCGATCTGCGCGTTCTTGGAGACGGTCACCTGGTCGATGTCGGAGGTCCGTACGGTCACGGCGACCTGCCATTCGCCGGCCACGGGAATCTGGACCCCGTTCGCTGACCAGTGGCCGGTGGTGATGTGGTCGGGGTCGACGGGCAGCGGCCCGATCTTCTTGCTCTCGAGAGTGAAGGCGACCTTCACCTCGGGCACGTCGAAGGCGCGCCCGTTGGGCCGGGTCACATAGACGTGCATCTCGTTGGCGCCGGTTCGCGCGGGGTCGATGTCGACGCTGACGACGCCCTTGCCGTCGGTACCGCCGGTGTCGAAGGACATGTCGAGGGTCACGGCTCCGGAGGTGTCCGGCGAGGCCGCCGTGGCCGCCTCGGCGGCCTGCTCCGTACGGCCGGGTTCGGTGGAGGTCAGCGCCGTGGCGACGGCGAGCAGGACGACGGCGACGCCCGCCTCGGCGAGCACCGAACGACGCAGGCCGAGCCGGTGGGGATCGGCGTCACGCAGCCGCTTCTGCCGCGTCGCGTCCACGGCGGCCCGCTGGCGCGCGAGCTGGACGGCCCGCTCGGCGTCAGCGGCCTCGATCCCTGACGCGGCTCCGGCCGTGGAACCGGACTCCGACCCGGCCGCGGACCCGGCCGCCTTCCCGGCACCCGTCTTCGCCGCAGTCCCTGCCGCCCCGGCCCCCGCCGTTTCCACAGACGCCGTCTTCGTGGTAGCCGCCGCCTTCGTGGTAGCCGTCTCCGTGGCCGCCACCTCCGTGGCCGCCACCTCCGTGGCCGCCGGCTCGGCCTCCGCCGTCTTCCCCAGCCGACTGGTCCACCGTCGCGAGATCCGGGCGACGCCGACGAGCAGTGCCACCAGCCCGATCTTGATGAGCAGGAGCTGCCCGTAGCGGGTCTCGGTGAAGGCGGACCAGGAGCCGAGCTGGCGCCACGACTGGTAGACGCCGGTCACGACGAGGGTGACGACACTGCCGAAGGCGACCCGTGAGAACCGGCGGACGACCGACGCCTCCACCGGGGTGTCGCTCCTGTACAGCGCCACGAGGAGCGCGCACAGTCCGCCGAGCCAGCCGGCGACGGCCAGCAGGTGGACGACGTCCACCGGCATCGCGATGCCCGGCTGGAGCCCGGTGGACGCGTGCTCGGCCATCGCCCAGCTCGCCGCGAGCCCGGCCGCCACGACGGTTCCGCCGATGGTGAGTCCGAAGGTCAGGTCCCGTTTCTCCTCGCCCTCCCGCTTGTCGTACGCGCCGAAGAGCACGGCGATGAACAGGGCGGCCGCGGCGAGCAGCAGCAGCCGGGAGACGAGCGCGGCGCCCGGCTTGGTCTGCAGGACCTGCCCGAGCAGTTCGAGGTCGAAGACGTCGCCGATCCTGCCGGAACCGGTGTAGGAGCCGCGCAGGAGCAGCAGGAAGAGCGTGGCGGAGGTGAGCGCGAGCCAGCCGGAGACGACGAGCCGCTGCACGGCCCGCACGCCCGCACCGCCCGGCCAGCAGCCCAGGACGAAGGCGGCCCCGCCGGCCAGGACGACGAATCCGGCGTACGACAGGTACCGCCCGAATCCGTACAGTCTGCCGACGACTCCTCCGCCGGCCTCCCGCGCGGTGGCCGGGACGCTGGTCGCGGAGGGAGCACCGATGGAGAAGGTGTAGGCGCCGGCGACGGGATGGCTGTCCGCGGACACCACCTGGTAGGTCACCGTGTACGTGCCGTCGGGCAGCCCGGAGTGCAGCCGGACGGCGTAGGTGGTGGCGCCGACGGCGGACGGCTCGCCGGTGTCGACGCGCCTGCCCTTCGGGTCGAGCACGCGCACGGAGTCGGCGCCCGCGGAGACCTGCTCGGAGAAGGTCAGCGAGACCTGTGCGGGCGCCTTCTCGACCACCGTCCCCTGCGCGGGGTCGCTGCCGGTCAGCGCGGCGTGCGCGAAGGCCTGCCCGGCGCCGGCGAGGAGCACGCCGGTGACGGCCAGGAGCAGCAGCACCAGCGTCCGGATCCTGGGGGCGATGGTCGTGGGCAAGGCGGTCCCTCCCTCAGCTTCCGGTGTTCGGGGTGTAGGTGGCGGATTCCACCGGCATCTCGACCTCGACGGTCCCGGAGTCGGCGAAGTGCAGTTCCACGGTCACCTTCTCGCCCTGCAGCGGCTTCCGCTTCAGCTTTTCGAACATCAGGTGGTTGCCGCCGCTGGCCAGCTGGAGCCGGCCGCCCGCCGGCACCTCCAGGGAGTCGACCTCCCGCATGGCTCCGCCGACGGTCTCGTGGACGGTCACGCTGCCGGCGACATCGCTGGTGACGGAGGTCAGCTCGTCCTTCGCGCCGCCCTTGTTGGTGATGGTCAGGAAGCCCGCGGCCATGGAGGCGGAGACCGGCTGCGGCATGTAGGCGGCACTGACGGACAGCTCGGCCGCAGTGTCGGCGGAGCCGGATCCGGAACCGCAGCCCGCGAGGACCAGGGCGGCGGTCAGGACGCCGGTCAGTGCCGTGACGCGGGCGGTGGCCCGCTTCACGGGTTCTGTCCCTTGACGATCCTGGGCAGGTCCTTGACGTAGTCGTCGACCTCGGCGTCCTCGCCGTAGAGGAGGTACCCGCCGTCGGTCTTCGGGGAGAAGGCGATGACCTGGGTGCCGTGGGTGGAGACGACCTTGCCGTTCTTGTCCTTGTGTGGCGGCTCGATGGAGATGCCGAGGGCGCGCGCGGCGGTCTGGATGGTGGCGAAGTCGCCGGTCAGGCCGATCACCTGGGAGTCGATGCCCTTGAGCCAGGCGCCGAGCGCGGCCGGGGTGTCGCGGTCCGGGTCGGTGGTGACGAACACGACGCGCAGGGCGTCCTGGTCCGCCTTGGGCAGCTGCTTCTTCGCGACGGCGATGTTGTTCATCGTCAGCGGGCAGACGTCCGGGCAGTGGGTGTAGCCGAAGTACACCAGCGTCGGGCGGCCCGCGGTCTCCTTGCGGAGGTCGTAGGGCTTGCCCTGGGTGTCGGTCAGGACCAGGTCCGGCTTGGTGAAGGGCTGGTCGAGCACGGTCACGGCCTGTTGCGAGGAGTTCTCGGAGACGGCGGCGACAGGGCTGGAGCCGCTGTCGTCACCGCCGCAGGCGGAGAGGGTGAGGGTGGCCGCGGCGAGCAGCGCGGCCGCGGCGAACGTCTTCTTGCGCATGGAGAGATGTCCCAGTGGTGTGAACTCCGGTGCGCGCCGGGGGCGTGGAGGCCCCCGGCGCGCACCGCGGACGAGCAGGCCTCAGGAGGCGTCGGCGGCCCGGCGGCGGCCGGCGAGCACGCCGTAGGCCACACCGGCGGCACCGACGACGATGCCGACGACGCCCAGGACCCGGGCGGTGGTGTCGGTGCCGTCGGAGGAGTCGGCGGCCTCGGTGGTGGCGGCGGCCGGCTCGGCGTCACCGGACTTGTCGGACGACTTTTCCGCGGACGAACCGTGGGAGTGGTCGTCCGCGGCGGCGGACAGGGCGAGCACCGGAGCCGGGTTCGCCGGCTCCTCTGCGCCTTCCTTCTGCACCTCGATCCAGCGCACGACCTCCTTGTTGGAGTACGTCTGGATCGCCTTGAAGACGAGCTGGTCGGCGTTCTCGGGCAGCGCGCCGATGGAGACCGGGAACTGCTGGATGAAGCCGGGCTCGACGCCCTTGCCGTCGGCGGTCCAGGTCACCTTGGAGACGGCCTCGGAGATCTGCCGCCCGTGCACCTCCAGCGGCTTGGCGAGCTTGCTCTTGGTGACCGTGATCTTCCAGCCGTCGATCTTCTGCGGCATCACCGAGGAGAGGGGGGCGTCGGCCGGGAAGGTGACCTCCAGCCCGGTGGTCGAGGCGTTGTCGCGCTCGTTGGGGACGCGGAAGTTCACGACGGCGTAGCCGCCCTTCGCGGCCGTGCCCTCCGGCTGCACGCTGACGTGCGCGAAGGCGGGCGAGGACAGGACGAGGACGGCGGACCCGGCGACGGCAGCGGCGGCGGTGAGACGGGAAACCTTCAGGGCAGGCTTCATGACAGTGAGCACTCCACTTCGAGTGAGGTACGACAGTGGGAAACGGTGAGATCCGACCGTGAGGGGTCGGGCGTGGACACGCGGAAGCGTGCGCACGCGCGCGTGCCGCACGACGGCGGCCGCCCCTCCCCGTGAAGTGGAGTGCTGGTCGCGTCGTGTCAGGCAGCGAGGACGAGAGCGGCGGCCGGTGGACCGCGCCTGATCACCGTGTGCTGGAGCGCCTCGACGGGCGGCCTGGGGGAGGGGAGCAGGGCGGTGCGCGGAACGCGCGGACCGGCCTCCGGCAGAGCGGGCAGTCCGGCGAGCAGGGCGCGCACCAGGGCGAGCGCCCCGCGCAGGGACCGTACGCACGCGGCTTCGACGACGCCGTGCGTGGACAGGTCCATGAGTCGCAGCAGGGCCGCGTCGCCGCGCCGCAGCAGCCATCCGGCGGCGACGGCCGCGAGGACGTGGGCGAGCAGCATCGGCAGGGACGGCAGCAGCGCCATCGACGAGCCCGTGGTGTCGCCCAGGGCGTCCGCCGGATGGTGCATGGACCCCGTACCGGCCCCGGTACCCGTGCCGTCACCGGCCGGCTGGAGCCGCGCCTCGACGAGGATCCTCTGGGCCTGCGCCGGGCTCAGTGCGGCGGCGGTGGCCCCGCACACGAGCCGTGCGGCCCGCTCGATCAGTGCGGCGTCGGAGGCAGCGGTCGTCGTCGTGGTCGACGCGACGGCCGTCGACGCGTGCTGGCCGAGGCCGAACAGGGTGTGCAGGACGGTCTGCCCGACGGCGAGCAGGGCCGCGATGCCCGGCAGCGACCGTTCGCGCCCGGCGAGCGGCACCACGACCGCGAGGGCTCCCAGGAATCCGGCGCCCAGCGTCCACAGCGGGACGGCGGCGCAGGAGGCGAGCGTGTGACCGGCCCCGGCCAGCACGACGCAGACCGCGGCGAACACCGCGGCCCGCAGCAGCCGGAGAGCACCTCCGGAGCGCGCCGTGCGCTGGTGGGGGTCGGTCATGGCGGGCTCATCATCGCACTGGCTCCGCGGCGGCCGTACGTCAGGTCCGCAGGATTCCCCCTGAGCCGCAGGAGCGCCTTCTGATGCGACAGGTAGGGGTGCTCTCCCTGGGGCGCGCATACACCGTTCTTCGCGGCCCACGCATCCCCCGTATGGGCGGCTTCACGCGGAAATCGCGCTTACTTACGGTGCAGGGCGGCAATACGTATCGGTATGTCGAGCCGCGGCCTGGAGGCTGGAGCATGAGCATCTGGTGGTCACTCCATCTGCGGCGTGAGGCCGCGAGCGTGCCGCTGGCCCGGCGTCTGCTGCTCGGCACGATGGAGACGGCGGGTGTCGACCCCGACGTCTCGTACGACCTCTCCGTCGCCCTGAGCGAGGCCTGCGCCAACGCCGTCGAGCACGGCGGGAGGGGCGCGGCGCACGGCGGCTGTTCGGAGGCCTACCGGGTCACCGCCTACCTCGACGGCGAGAAGTGCCGCATCGAGGTCGCCGACTCGGGCCCCGGCTTCACGGCCGAACGCCCCGCACCCACCCCCACTCCCGCACACGCGGATGCCGAGGCGGGCCGCGGCCTGTACCTCATCCGGGAACTCGCCGACCACGTCCACATCGGCAACGAACCGGGTCTCGGCGGTGCCGTGGTCAGCTTCGACAAGATCCTCAAGTGGCGCAAGGGCGCACCGCTCATGGCCGTCTGACGTCCCGTCGGCAGGACGGTCCGGGCTCCGACGGCACTCACAGCCGATCGACAGCTTCCGCCCACGTCCCTGACGGGTCGGGTTCCTAGGTTTCGTGTCCATGACGGGAAACCACAAAGACGCCTCCATCACCCGGCGCCGCGCCCTCGCGGTGACCGGCGGCACGGTCGCGGCCGGCGGCCTCGCCGTCGTCGGCTACCAGTCGGCGTTCGCCGGCACGGCGACGGAAACGGAAGCCACGACGGCCGCGGCCGCGGCTTCGGCGACCTCGGCCGACGGCGCCTGCATGACGCTGATGTCGAGCGTCACCGAGGGGCCGTACTACCTCGACGGTGCCTTGGTGCGCAAGGACATCACCGAGGGCAAGAGCGGCGTCCCGCTGACCCTGCGCCTGACCGTCGTGGACGCCACCGACGGCTGCACCCCGGTGCCCGGCGCGGCGGTGGAGATCTGGCACTGCGACGCGTGGGGCTACTACTCCGGCTACACCACCGCCAATCCCGGCGGCTCGGCCCCGGCCGAGAGCGAGGACGGTTCGACCGCCGACGACGACACCTACCTGCGCGGCTACCAGATCGCCAACGCCAATGGGGTCGTCAAGTTCGAGACGGTCTTCCCCGGCTGGTACACGCCCCGCACCTGCCACATCCACCTCAAGGTCCACACCGGCGGCGAGAAGGAGGACGGCACCTACGAGGGCGGCAAGGTCAACCACACCGGCCAGCTGTTCTTCGCCGACGACATCGCCGAGGAGGTCTTCACGCTGGAGCCCTACGCCCAGCACTCCGGCACCTACACCAGGCTCGACGACGACATGGTCTACGACGGCGGCGGCGCCGCCAGCGGCCTGCTGACCCTCAAGCCCGTCAAGAAGGCCGACCCGTCCAAGGGCTACAAGGGCTCCCTGACCCTGGGAGTCGACCCCGACGCGGAGAACACGGGCGCGGGCGGCGGCGGTGGCGGCACCCCTCCGGGCGACGCCCCGACCGGCACCCCGCCGAGCGGAGCCCCGACCGGTACTGCGCCGAGCGACGCCCCGACGGCCTCCGCGTCCTCGTAGGGCACGGCGATGACCAGCCGCGAGGACGACACGCTCGCGCAGGCCGCCGTGGCCGCGCTGACCGGACAACTGGCACTGGCTCCCAAGCCCGGGCTGCCCGACCCGCGCGACCTCGCCGCCCGCGTCACCCGCCGCGACCACTGCCGACTGCGCTGGTCGGCGAAGGCGCTCGCGCCCGGCCTCGCGGCGATGGCCGCCGCCGCCCGCCGCACCGGCGAACCCACCCCGCGGCTGCGTGCCGAGCTGGGCGCGATCGGGCGGTGCGCCGAGCACGCGGTGGGGCTGGCCGGCGGCGGCCACCGGGGCGCGCTGTGGACCCTCGGCCTGCTGGTGTCGGCGGCCGCCCTGGACCCCCGCGCGCGGGGTGCCGAGGTCACCCACACCGCCAAACGGATCGCCGCGCACACCGACCGGGGGGCCCCGCGCCGTCCGTCGCGCGGCTCGACGGTGTCGGCGAGGTACGGCGCGGCCGGCGCCCGGGGCGAGGCGCGGGCCGGGTTCCCGCACGTCCGGCGGGCGCTGACCGCGCTCACCGGGGCCCGTTCGGCGGGTGCGAGCGAGGCGGAGGCCCGGCTCGACGCCCTGCTCACCGTCATGTCCACGCTCCAGGACACCGAACTCCTCCACAGTGCGGGCCCGGTGGGCCTGCGGCACGTCCAGGCGGGCGCCCGCGCCGTCCTCGGGGCGGGCGGCACGGCGACGCGGGCGGGCCGCACGGCCCTGACCGCGTTCGACGCCGACCTCCACGCGCGCGGGTGGAGCCCGCGCGGCAGCGCCGGCCTGCTGGCGGGCGCACTGTTCGTGGACACCCTGCCGCTCCCGCCGCGCAGGCCCGGCTGACCGGTGCCGGGTTTCCCGGCGTCCTCCGCCTGTCCGGCGGCGGCCCGTCGTGCCGTCGGGCTCGTGGTGTGCGAGGTCGTCGGGGGCGGTTCCCCCGTGGGCGGAGCGCCCGCCGCTCACGCTTCGGAGTGGCGGGTGGCCGGGGCCGGCCGAGCGGTGCCGGGTTTCCCGGTGTCCTCCGCCTGTCCGGCGGCGGCCCGTCGTGCCGCCGGGCCCATGGCGTACGAGGCCGTCAGGGTCAGTCCGCCGAGCAGCAGCCAGCCCGGCGTGCCCCACTCCACCAGGAGGGTGGTCAGGGCGAGCGGGCCGAGGGTGCGGGCCACGGTGACGCCCGTGCCGAACAGCCCCTGGTACTCGCCCACGCGGTCGGCCGGGGCCAGGTCGAAGGAGAGCTGCCAGGATCCCGCCGACTGCCCCGTCTCGGCCGCCACCTGGAGCACCGCCCCCACCACCAGGACGCCCGTCGCCACCCACGCGGAGGTCCCGGCGGACAGCGCGAACACGACGCAGGCGGCGCACATCACCCAGCCCGCACGCCGCAGGACGCGTGTGGCACCGGCCAGACCGGTGACGCCCCGCGCCACCCGCACCTGGAACACCGTCACCGCGGCGGTGTTGAGCACGAACAGCGCGGACACCAGCCAGGCCGGCGCCCCGGTCCGCTCGGTGATCCACAGCGGGAGGACCAGACTGAGCAGCGGCAGCCGCAGCAACAGCACGGTGTTCAGCAGCGCGACGACCGCGTACGGCCGGTCGCGCAGCACGCCGAGGCCACCGCGCGGGCGGACCGGGACGGAGGCGACGCGGGGCAGGGCGAGGAGCAGCAGCGCGCACACCAGGAAGCTCACCTCGTCGACCGCGAACACCGTCAGGTACGCCGCCCGCGTCCCGGCGTGCAGGGCGAGCCCGCCGAGCCCGGCGCCCACCGCCAGCCCCGCGTTGAGCGTCGACTGGAGCCGGGCCAGCAGCCCCGTCCGCTCCCCGGCGGACACCAGCCCCGCCAGCAGTGCCTGCCGCGCCGCCCCCAGCCCGGACTGCGCGGCCGCGTACGCGCAGGCCACCAGCACGAACGGGACGAAGCCGCGTACGAGCGCGAAGGACGCCACCGCCGACCCGGTCGCCAGCGCCAGCAGCACCGCCGTGCCGCGCGGGCCGCGCCGGTCGGCCAGCCGGCCCAGCGGGAGTCCGGCCAGCGAGCCGATCGCCCAGCCGATGGTCAGTCCGAGCCCCACGCGCGCGGGAGCGAGACCGACGACCTGGGTGAAGTAGAGCGCCGACGTCGTGTAGTAGGCGCCGTCCCCGACGGAGTTGCTCAACTGGGCCAGGGTGAGCAGCCGCTGCGGCGGCGTCTTGGTCATGCTCACGAAGCTAGGGGCCCGGTGGGCCCGTCGACAGCACCAATCGGACACCGGCTCGTTGGTCCACCGAGCCGGACACCGGAGCACCGCTCAGACCCCTTCCAGCACCTTCACCAGCACGTCAAGCGCCTCCGGATAGGCCCGCTCCCGCGGTGTCCCGTACCCCACCACCAGTCCCTGCGGCCGCCCCCCGGCGTCCTCACGCGCGTGCCAGTGGTCGCCGAGCCGGCCGACCGCGAGGTCTTCGGCCTCCGCCCGTTCCAGTACCTCCGCCTCGTCGCGGACCTCGACCAGTGCGTGCAGCCCGGCCGCGACCCCACGCACGCCCCGGCGCGCCCCCAGCCGGTCGAGGAGCAGGTCCCTGCGGCGCCGGTAGCGCAGCCTGCACGCGCGCACATGACGGTCGTAGGCGTGGCCGTCGATCAGTTCGGCGAGGGCCAGCTGGCCGATGGTCTCGGTGTGGTGGTCGCTGTGCAGCTTGGCGTCGGCGACGGCGTCGACGAGGTGCGGCGGCAGCACCATCCAGCCCAGCCGCAGCGCCGGCCCGAGGGTCTTCGAGGCGGTGCCGAGGTAGGCCACCTGCCCCGGCGCCATTCCCTGGAGGGCGCCGACGGGCTGCCGGTCGTAGCGGAACTCGCCGTCGTAGTCGTCCTCGACGATCAGCGCGTCACGCGCGCGTGCCCAGTCCGTCAGTGCCCGCCGCCGCTCCGGATGCAGCGTCACACCGGTCGGGTACTGGTGCGCGGGCGTGACGACGACCGCCCCGAGGTCGCCCAGCTCCCGTGTGCGCACCCCCCGCTCGTCGACCGGCACCGGCACCACGTGCCCGCCGTTGCGCCGTACGACCTGCCGGTGGAACGGCAGCCCGGGGTCCTCCATGCCCACCGGGGTGCCCTCCAGCGCGCGCGTGAGCAGCGCGAGCCCCTGCACGTACCCGGAGGTGATCACGATCCGTTCCGGCGGCGCGATCACCCCGCGCGCCCGCCCCAGATACCCCGACAGTGCCGTCCGCAGCTCCGTCCGCCCGCGGGGATCGCCGTAGTCGTACGCCAGGGAGGGGGCCGTGGCGATCGCCCGGCGCAGCGCGCGCAGCCAGGCCGCCGCCGGGAAGGCGCCGACGTCGGGGCTGCCGGGCCGCAGGTCGAAGCGGGGCTCACGCGCGCGTGCCGCGGCGGCCGGCGGATCGGCGGCGGCGCAGGGCAGCGCGGCGACCCGGGTGCCCGACCCCTGGCGTGCGGTCAGGTAGCCCTCGGCGACCAGCTGGTCGTACGCGGCCTTGACGGTGTTGCGCGAGATGCCGACCTCGGTCGCGAGCCGCCGGGTGGCCGGCAGCCGGGTGCCCGGGGCGAGCCGCCCACCCCGCACGGCGTCCCGCAGCGCCCGCTCCAGCCCGGCCCGCCGCCCCTCCGTGCCGTCGGTCTCCAGATGCAGGTCGACACCGACCCCTGACCAGAAGTCGTCCACGAAGCCCTCCCCCAGGTACGTGCACGTGTGCGTGAACATGCGTGAAGCGGACACGGCGATGGCCGGGCACCGCACCGGTACCCGGCCATCGGCTCGGTATCAGCCCCTGAGCGAAGCCATCCACGCCTCGACCTCGGCGGACCGCCGCGGCAGACCGTCGGACAGGTTGCGGTTCCCGTCCCGGGTGACGAGGATGTCGTCCTCGATGCGGACGCCGATCCCGCGGTACTCCTCCGGCACGGTCAGGTCGTCGGCCTGGAAGTACAGTCCCGGCTCGACCGTCAGCACCATGCCCGGCTCCAGCGTCCCGTCGACGTACGACTCCACGCGCGCGGCGGCGCAGTCGTGGACGTCCATGCCGAGCATGTGCCCGGTGCCGTGCAGCGTCCAGCGGCGCTGCAGGCCCAGCTCCAGCACCCGCTCCACCGGTCCCTCGACCAGACCCCACTCGACGAGCCGCTCGGTCAGCACGCGCTGTGCGGCGTCGTGGAAGTCGCGGTACTTGCCGCCCGGCCGCACGGCCGCGATGCCGGCCTCCTGGGCGTCGTACACGGCGTCGTAGATCTTCTTCTGGATCTCGCTGAAGCGGCCGTCGACCGGCAGCGTCCGTGTGACGTCGGCGGTGTAGTACGTGTGCGTCTCGACGCCCGCGTCCAGCAGGAGCAGGTCGCCGGAGCGCACGGGCCCGTCGTTGCGCACCCAGTGCAGCGTGCAGGCGTGCGGACCGGCGGCGGCGATGGTGCCGTAGCCGACGTCGTTGCCCTCCACGCGCGCGCGGAGGAAGAACGTGCCCTCGATGTAGCGCTCGCTCGTCGCCTCGGCCTTGTCGAGGACCTTCACGACGTCCTCGAAGCCGCGGACCGTGGAGTCGACGGCCTTCTGCAGCTCGCCGATCTCGAACTCGTCCTTGACCAGGCGGGCCTCGGAGAGGAAGACGCGCAGCTCCTCGTCGCGCTCGGCGGTGACCTTGTCGGTCAGCGCGGCCTCGATGCCGGCGTCGTGGCCACGCACGACCCGCACCGGGCCGGTGGCCTCGCGCAGCAGGGCGGCCAGCTCGCGCACGTCGGCGGCGGGGATGCCGTACAGCTTCTCGGCCTCGGAGAGGGAGTGCCGGCGGCCGACCCACAGCTCGCCCTGGCCGGAGAGCCAGAACTCGCCGTTCTCCCGGTCGGAGCGCGGCAGGAGGTAGATCGTCTCGACGTGGCCCTCGCCCCTGGGCTCCAGGACCAGCACGCCGTCCTCGGTCTGGTTGCCGGTGAGGTAGGCGTACTCGACCGAGGCGCGGAAGGCGTACTCCGTGTCGTTCGAGCGGGTCTTCAGGTTGCCGGCGGGGATCACCAGACGCTCGCCCGGGAAACGGGCGGAGAGCGCGGCGCGGCGGGCGGCGGTCTCGGCGGCCTGGGCGATCGGCTCCAGGTCGCGCAGCTCCGTGTCGGCCCAGCCGGACTTCATGTTCTCGGCCAGCTCGTCGGACACGCCCGGGTACAGGCCGTTCTTGCGTGCCTTGACGGGCTCTTCTTCAGCGGTCTCCGGGGTCTCCGGGAGCTCTTCCGCCACGGTCATCCTCCTCGATACGGCACTGGGCCCCCTCCATCGTACGGTCGTACCGAAGGGGGCCCAGGGGCGAAGGACCTCTTACCGCTCCGGGAACGGGACGGGGCGGACCCCCTGCTCCGGTCCTCACTCGAAGCGCGCCGCGAGCAGGACGACGTCGTCCGCGCCGTCGGCCGCGTCCAGCCCTTTCGGCAGCACCGTCCGCAGCACGTGGTCGGCGACCGCGCCCGGGTCGTGGCGGATCGACCGGGGGACTCCGGCCGCGGCCGCGTGCAGCCGGGCGAAGGCGCGGTCCACGGGGTCGCCGGTACGGTGCAGCAGGCCGTCCGTGTAGAGCAGCACCGTCTCCCCGGCCTCGGCCTCCAGCTCCACGCTCGGCGCCTCCCAGCAGGCCAGCATGCCCAGCGGCGCGGACACGGACGTCTCGACGAACTCGGTGCGCCGCGCGCCCACCAGCAGCGGGGGGCAGTGCCCGGCACCGGCCAGGGTGATCTTTCGCAGCGCGGGCTCGCAGTAGGCGAACAGCGCGGTGGCCGACCGTGCGGGCTCGGTCAGCCGCAGCAGCAGCTCCAGGTCGGACAGGACGGCGACGGGGTCCTCGCCCTCCATCACGGCGTACGCCCGCAGGGAGGCGCGCAGCCGTCCCATCGCGGCCACCGCGCTCGGCCCGGAGCCGGTGACGGAGCCGACGGCCAGGCCCAGCGCCGCGTCGGGCAGCGGCAGTGCGTCGTACCAGTCGCCGCCGCCGCGCGGACCGGTGCGGTGCCGGGCGGCGAGCTGGACGCCGGCCACCCGCGGCAGCCGAGAGGGCAGCAACTCCTCCGTCATCGTCGTCATGCACGCGCGGGCGCGTTCGAGTTCGAGGAGGCGCGCGAGGTGCTCGGCGGCGTGGCGCACGTACAGTCCGACCAGGTGGCGGCGGCGCTCGGCCGGCTCGGCGGGCTCGTCGTAGAGCCAGACGGCCGCGCCCAGGCGTTCGGCGCCCTCGCCGGCGGTCAGGGGCAGGGCATAGCTGGCGGCGTAGCCGAGGCGGGCGGCCACTTCACGGTGCCGGGGGTCGAGGCCGTCCTCGGAGAGCAGGTCGGGCTGGGCGATCTCGCCCTCGCCGCCGGGCAGACCGTCGAGGATGCGGCCGTACGGCATGGAGCGGCGCGGCACGGTCTCGATGTGGCCGAGGTCGGCGCGGCCGAGGCCGAGGCCGATCGTGGTGTCGGGGCCGAGGCCGTCGGCGGGTTCCAGGACGACGAGCCCGCGCCGGGCGCCCACCAGGGCGGATCCGGCCCGCAGCACTTCCTGGAGGGCGTCGGGCAGCGTGTCCGTACGGGCCAGGCGTTCGGTGAGTTCGTGGAGGGTCGTGAGATCGGAGACCCAGCCGGCCAGCCGGTCCTGGAGGAGCGCTCCCGCGCCGGGGGGAACCGGTGGGGCGGCCGGGACGGCGGATGCGGGGGCGACAGTGTGTGCGGGAGAGGGAACCGTTGAATCGATTCCGGCCACTTTCGAAGGGTGAGGGGCGTTCATGGCGTCCGGCTCTCGGACCGGTGCGTATTGCTCAGAAGCATCGCAAACCCCCATGTCGTTCTGCGCCGCCAGCGGTGTCTCCACATGTACACGCACTCGTGAGGGGATGTCCAGCATTGTCCTGCTGGGATTGCTGGTGTCCGTGAGGTCGGAGGGTTTGTCGGTCACGCTTTGTCCGGCTCCCTTGCGCAATGGCGAAGTTGGCTGAAAACTGCATCGGGCAACGGGTGTTTGCGGTCGACTGGGTTTGCTCCACGGAGCGTCACAGCGGTCGTGATGGGTACGTACTCGGTGAGGACCAGGGGTCGTTGGGAGCCACCCGCAACCTGGTGACCCGCTCCGGCGTCCTAGCCACCGACGACCGTGCCCCATCCTCCCGTGGTGGAGGCGGAGAGAAATACGCGCACGGCAAAACGCCAGACTTCGCCACCCCACGCCAGGCCCATGCTCGAGGTGGGCGCAGTACGACACGGAGTGGCCGCGCAAGCGCAGCCAGTGCTCGACCCTCAGGGGTTTCCCTTGTCTCGGACAGGGGTGTGATGCGCCAACAGGTACGCACAGTGAAGTGATCGACACATGACGTGATGTGACCCACGGTGTTGCCAGCGGTGCAACGGAAAGGAACGAGCGCTCATGCGCGAGATCCTCGGAAGGCGACGCAGGCTCCTGTCCCGGCGCAGCGACGGGGGGCCTGAACTGATCGACGCGGCCCTCACCTTCGCGACGGAGTGGCAGTGGCCCGTACTCCCGGGCGTGACGGCGAACCCACGGGGGACCTCCCGGTGCGGCTGCCCCGACCCGGAATGCTCGGTGCCCGGTGCCCATCCCTTCGACCCCGGCCTCCTGACGGCCACCACCGACGCGCGCATGATCCGCTGGTGGTGGACCAACCGTCCGACGGCACCGATCGTCCTGGCCACCGGCGGGAAGGCGCCCTGCGCGGTCAGCCTGCCCGCCCTCGCGGCCTCCCGCGCGCTCGTCGCGCTCGACCGGCAGGGCATGCGCCTCGGTCCGGTGGTCGCCTCGGCCACCCGCTGGTCGATCCTCGTCCGGCCGTACTCCCTGGAGCAGTTGGGCGAGCTGCTGTACGCCAAGGACTTCGTCCCCGGCTCGCTGCGCTTCCACGGGGAGGGCGGCTACCTCGCCCTGCCCCCCTCGCGGACCGGCCAGGGAGACATCCGCTGGGAGCGCGCGCCGCTGCCCGGTTCGGTCTCGCCCTGGGTGCCCGACGTGGAGGCCGTGGTGGACGCGGTCGTCGACGCCCTCACTCGTACGGGTGTGAGCGCGCCCGAGTTGTGAGGGTGTCGGGCGCCCACCGGACGGGACGCCCGCCTCCGCTCGTTATCTTCCGCACCATGCAGCGACATTCTGGGGGACGGCCCCCGGGTCCCCGATGGCTCCGTCTCCTCGGCCTCGGGGGCACCGTGGTGTGCGTGATCGCCCTGCCCCTGGCGATGGCGTCCGCGGGGCCGACGGGCGACGGACCCCGCCCGGCCGAGCGGCGGGACGTGGCCCCCGGCACCGACTACCGCGCCGGCCGGCCGTCGGCCGGTCACGGGGCGGACGCCAAGGCGCCCCCCGCCGAACCCTCCCGCACACCCCTGCTGCTCGGCCTCGGGGTGGCCACCGCGGCCCGCTGCGGTCCCGAAGTCACCTCCCCCGAGGGCGTCGAGGCGCAGACCTGCGTGCTCACCCAGGGCGAGGACACCTGGGCGCGCGCCTACTACCGCAACGCCACCGGCAGCGCCCTGGAGGCCGCCCTGAGCTTCATGGGGCCCGACGGGCGCACGGTGCAGACGCGGTGCGCGGTGGGCGCCGACGACGAGCCGGGCACCTGTGAGACACCCCGTGGACGAAGCCGGGGCGGGCCCGCGGACCACACCGCGGTGGCGGAGTTCGCGCGAGTGGCCGGCGCCGGGCCGCTGCTGTTGCGTTCCGGCAGCAACTCCGGTGCGGGTGAAAGGAGTTGAAGACCTGTGCCGGACCGGCTCGGGGCGGGTCGTCGGGTCGGGTGGCGGGGCCGGAACGGGGCCGGGCATGGAAAGACCCGGTTGCTGGCGACGGGGGATGCACCAGCAACCGGGCTGTTGGAACGGTAACAAGAGATCGGCTCCAAGCAAATTCGATCTCATGTTTTCATCGGCTTTCCGGACACCGGCAGATCGGCTCTTATGGCGCCGACTCGCCTTGTGCGAAAGGGAGTTGTGAGCGGAGTCACGTCGTCCGGCCCGGTGCGGCGGGGGGGGGCCCCCCGGCCCCCCCCCCCCGGGGGCCGCGGGGGGGGGGGGGGGGGGGCCCAGGGGGGGGGGGGGCGGGGGGGGGGGGGGCGGGCGGCCGGGGGGGGGGGGGGGGGGGGGCGGGCGCCCCCCCGCCCCCCCCCCCCCGCCCCGCGTCCGGGCTTCAGCTGAGCGTCACCTGCCGGTTGGTCAGGCCTCCGCGCGCGCGGCGTTCGTCGGTCGTGAGGGGAGTGTCCGAGGCCAGCGCGGTGGCGAGCCGCTCGGCGAACTCGGCGGCCGGCTTCTCCACGTCCGCCGCCGAGACCCCGCTCGGCAGGTCCCAGACGGGCACGATCAGGCCGTGCGCCCGGAAGGAACCCACCAGCCGGGTGCCCTCGCCCAGGCTCGACCGACCTGCCGCGTGCAGTCGCGCGAGCGCGTCCAGAAGCCGCTCCTCCGGATGCGGCATGACCCAGCGCAGGTGGTTCTTATCCGGGGTCTCGCACCAGTACGCGGCGTCGACGCCGGTCAGCTTCACGGTCGGGATCGCCGCCGCGTTGGCCCGCTCCAGGGAGGCGGCCACCTCCGGCGCGGCGTTCTCCGGGTCCGGGACCCAGAACTCGAACCCGCTGTGCACAACTGGCTCGAAGGCGCCTTCCGGGTCGAGCAGGTCCTGCATCCGCGGGCCGTCGGCCGGTGCGCGCCGGGCCTGTACGGGCGTGCCCGGTTCCGCCTCCAGCGCCCGCAGGAGGGTGTCGGCGAGGTCGCGGCTGATGTCGCCGGAGGGGGTGTCGTTCTGCAGCCCGAGGAGGACCGAGCCGTCGTCGCGGCGCAGGGCCGGCCAGGCCATCGGCAGCACCGTGGCGAGCGTGACGGAGGGGACGCCCTCGGGCAGGCCGTCCTTCAGGGGCAGTTCGACCGTGGCGGCCGGGACCAGCTCGCGCAGCGCCACCCAGTCGCCCTCGCCCGGCAGGCCCTCGAAGGGGCGCTGGACCAGCTCCGTCACGGCGTGGGCGGCGGCCCGGCCGTGACAGGCCTTGTAGCGGCGGCCGCTGCCGCAGGGGCAGGGCTCCCGCGCGCCGACGACCGGGATCTCTCCCTCGGTGAGCTGCGGCCGCGTGGCCTTCGTCTGAGGTCGCTTCTTGGCCATCTGGGTGTCTCCCGGGTACGGCTCGTCTGGTACTGGCGGGAGCCTAGCCGTTCGCGCCGGGAGCCACGGGAACCTGTGGACGACGACCTGGCCTGTGGACAGTCGCGGCGGGCCAACGCGCCGGTCCGCGGGCGGTCGCACCGGGGCCGGTCACCCGGGCCCGCCGGACGGGGGTGCCGGCCGTCCGTCCCGGCCTAGTCGAGGTCGTCGAACGCGTCCGCGAAGTCCAGGCCCGGCATCGAGGCCACCGGCGGGGCCCAGACCCGGGAGGCGAAGTCGTCCCGGCGGCAGCCCGCGTCGGGGTCGTACACATCCGCGTGGACCACGACCCACACCGTGACCTCACCGCGGGCGTCGTCCCGGACGCCCCAGTCGTCGGCCAGCGCCGTGATGATGTTGAGTCCGCGTCCGCCGTGCGCCGTGACGGAAGGGGTCGCCGGGGCCGGCCGGGTCGGCCCGCCGCCGTCGGTCACCTCGACGACCAGCCGGCCGGCGGGGTCCACCCGCCACGCGGCCCGCACGTCGCCGTCCCCGGCCAGGGCGTCGCCCAGCGGACGGCCGTGTTTGCACGCGTTGCTCAGAAGTTCGGAAAGGATCAGTACGGCATCGTCGATGACTGCCTCCGAGACCCCGCCCGTACGCAGTTGATCGCGCATACGGTGTCTCGCCTCACCCACGCCCGCAGGGCCATGGGATACGGCCATGCTCGACGACGTGGGCACCTCTTGTGCCACCACCAACGCCACCCCCGAGACCTCCTTCGCCCCACGCCACGGTGTGGATGCCCCATTGGCCTGTACCGGAAACCGGCCAATCCCCGTCCCATGACGCACTCGCAACGGTCGGACACGGAGCGAATGCGCCGGAGCACTCCTGGTGAGTGGAAGGTCGTCGTGTGGCTGGATTTCTTCAGTATGGCTGAGAAGTGAGGATGGTTCAGGCGGTGCTTGTGGTCAAGAGGCGTGGATGGGGCCAGTGGGGTTTCCGGGACTTTCTGTTTCTTCCCACGGAAGCGGCGCGGGGGCCGGCCGGGAGGTCGGAGTGCTCAGCGGCCCAGCTGGTTCAGCACCCCGCGCGGGCGGTTCGTGATGATGGCGTCGACGCCCAGCCGGACGCAGAGGTCCACGTCCTCCGGTTCGTTCACCGTCCATACGTGCACCTGGTGGCCGGCCCGTTTCAGCCGCTCCACGTAGGCGGGGTGACTGCGCACGATCCGCATCGAGGGCCCCGCGATCCGCACGCCCGCCGGCAGCCGGCCGTCGCGCAGCCGGGGTGAGACGAACTGCATCAGATAGACCGTGGGCAGCGCCGGTGAAGCGGCACGCACGCGATGCAGCGAGCGCGCCGAGAAGCTCATCACCCGCACAGGGGAGGCGTCGGCCGTGGCGGGCGCGTCCAGGCCGAACCGCTTCAGGAGGACCAGAAGCCGCTCCTCCACCTGTCCCGCCCAGCGCGTCGGATGCTTGGTCTCGACGGCAAGTTCCACCCGGCGCCCCGCGTCGGCGACCAGTTCCAGCAGTCGTTCCAGGGTGAGGACGGAGGTGGCGTCCCGGTCTTCCGGACGCACCTCCCAGTCGGGCTCCTCGTCGCGCGTGTTCCAGGCCTCCCGCGCCGCCCGCGTCTTCCAGGAACCGAAGTCCATGGCCGCCAGGTCCGCGAGCTCCAGCTGGGAGACCGCGCCGCGGCCGTTGGACGTACGGTTGACGCGGCGGTCGTGGACGCAGACGAGGTGGCCGTCCGCGGTCAGCCGTACGTCGCACTCGAGGGCGTCCGCGCCGTCCTCGATCGCCTTGCGGTACGCGGCCAGGGTGTGCTCGGGGGCATCCTCGGAGGCCCCGCGGTGGGCGACGACCTGGATGCGTTGCTGCTGCCGTGCGTGGGTCACCGCGTCATGGTGCCACCGGTGCGGGGTACGCGTCCGGCGGGCCGGATCGCGGGCGTCGGTGAGCGGCCGTCTGAGAACCCTGTGAGAACCCGCTGAGATGTTCCGGGGATGTGTCGTTTATGCAGCAAAATACACCATATAAAGAATGGTCAAGGACCCACAGGCACCGCTTATGGTGCTCTGACGGCCCGTGGGAAAAGCTGACACGTACAAAAGCACATGCACAGCTACATCGCGCAGGGTCGACGACAAGCGTGAACGAGCGTGACCGAGTGCGACCGAGAAAAACAGCCGTGGACCGAGGAGAAGAGCTGTGAGCACCGAGAACGAGGGCACCAACGAGGGCACCCCGGTTCCCCCGGCCCCGTCCGCACCCCCCGTGCCGGTGGAATCTCCCGCGGCCTCCCTGCGGCAGGCCGCCCCCGACACCGGCGCACCCACCACCCCACTGCCGACGACGCCCCCGCCTGCCGTGCCCCACGCCCCGCGGGGCGGCGCCCCCGAGAGTGCCTGGCCGCCGCCCACCGCCCCCAGCGCGGCCGCCCCGGCGGACGCCGCCTGGCCGCCCCCGCAGCCGCCCGCCCCGGCCTACGCCGACGACGGCTTCGGCGCGCACTCCGCGCACTCCGGGAGTCCCGGCGGCCCCGGAGCCGGCACCACCGTCTGGGGCGCCGCCCACCAGGAGCCCGTCCCGCCCAAGGCCCGCCGCGGCCGCGGCGGCCTCGCCGCCGCCGTCCTGGTCGCCGCCCTCGTCGCGGGCGGCCTCGGCGGGGGCCTCGGCTACACCCTCGCCAAGAACGACGACACCGGCTCCACCACCGTCTCCGCCTCCGACAGCGGCGGTTCCGTCAAGCGCGACCCGGGCACCGTCGCCGGCGTCGCCGCCAAGGCGCTGCCCTCCACGGTCACCATCCAGGCGGAGTCCAGCGACGGCGAGGGCGGCACCGGCACCGGCTTCGTCTTCGACACCCAGGGCCACATCGTCACCAACAACCACGTCGTCGCCGACGCGGTCGACGGCGGCAAGGTGACCGCCACCTTCCCGAGCGGCAAGAAGTACGACGCCGAGGTCGTCGGCCACGCCCAGGGCTACGACGTCGCGGTCATCAAGCTGAAGAACGCCCCTTCCGACCTCAAGCCGCTCACCCTCGGTGACTCCGACAAGGTCGCCGTCGGCGACTCGACGATCGCCATCGGCGCGCCCTTCGGCCTGTCCAACACGGTCACGACCGGCATCATCAGCGCGAAGAACCGCCCCGTGGCGTCCTCCGACGGCACCGGCAGCAGCTCCTCCTACATGAGCGCCCTCCAGACGGACGCCTCCATCAACCCGGGCAACTCCGGTGGCCCGCTGCTCGACGCCCAGGGCAACGTGATCGGCATCAACTCCGCGATCCAGTCCACCGGCAGCGGCGGCCTGGGCGGCGCCGCACAGTCCGGCTCGATCGGCCTCGGCTTCGCCATCCCGATCAACCAGGCCAAGTACGTCGCCCAGGAACTGATCAAGGACGGGCAGCCGGTGTACGCCAAGATCGGCGCCTCCGTCTCCCTGGAGGAGTCCACGGACGGCGCGAAGATCACCGACCAGGGCGCGGGCGGCGCCGCCGCCGTCGAGGCGGGCGGCCCCGCGGCCAAGGCCGGCCTCAAGCCCGGCGACGTGATCACCAAGCTCGACGACACGGTGATCGACAGCGGTCCGACCCTCATCGGCGAGATCTGGACCCACAAGCCGGGCGACAAGGTCACGATCACCTACGAGCGCGACGGCAAGAGCCGCACCGTCGACCTCACCCTCGGCTCCCGCAAGGGCGACAGCTGACGCCCCGGCGCTCCCGCAGGGCGCCACGCGCTCACAGCCACCCGTTACTCTTGTCCCCGCGTCGTCCGATCAAGGCCGACGCGGGGAGGCGTGCCCGAGCGGCCTAAGGGAACGGTCTTGAAAACCGTCGTGGCAGCGATGTCACCGTGAGTTCGAATCTCACCGCCTCCGCTGGTCGCGGACGTGCCGGCCGGAAGGGGTGTCCCTCTGTGAGGGGCGCCCTTTTCGCGTGTCGCCCGCCGTACCGTGGTCCGGCCGTCTCGTCTGCCGCTCCTCCGGGGGGACAGGGGCCGGCGCTCGTGACGGCCGGGGCGGGGAGTCGTTCGGGCCGTCAGCGGGTCAGGTGCGGGCGCCGGCGGCCGGGTCGTGCAGACAGAGCGCGATGTTCCGGACCGCGGCGGTGAGTTCCTCGATCACCCGGGCCGCCTGCTCGGCGTTGTGGAAGGCCGGGCGCCCGGCCAGGGACAGGCCCAGCTTCTCCGCCGCCTGGAGGGCCTGCCCGGCGTCCTCGGCAGGAGGGGGGACGGCGGGGGCGGCCGCCTCGGCCGCGGGAGGCGGCGGGGGCGCGGCGGGCCGGGCCGGCACGATCGGATCCGCCGGGGGTGCGTCGGAGATCGAGTGCGCACCGGAAACTGCGGGTGTGCCGGGGAACGAGTGGGCGCCGGAGTCCGTGGGTGTGCCGGAGAACGAGTGGGCGCCGGAGAACGAGTGCGTACCGGAGACCGCGGGCGTCGGCTCGGGGGCGACCGGTGCCGGCGGACCGGCCGGCATCGCGCCGCTGGTCGCTTCCCCCCGGTACCGGTCGAACGGGACGTGGAAGGCGCCGGAGTCACCGGTCGTGGAGACGCAGTCCTCCTCCCCCGGCCGTGACGGTGCGATCGGCACGGAGTGCGTGTTCCGGGAGATCTGCTCGGCGTGCGGGCCCAGGTCCGGCGCGTTGCGGGTCCGGGGCAGCACGAAGTGCTCGAAACCGGGGAACGCCAGGGTGGTGGGGTGCGTGGCGGGACGTGGGTTGTACTCGGTCTGCCACTGCATGCGGTAGCAGTCGACCTGGTCGGCGCAGGCGGCGCGGGCGTGGAAGACCGCCGTGTCCTCCCCCAGCGGCGGGTACCAGAGGTTCGGTCCCGGGAAGCGCACGGTCCGCACCCGCGGCCGGATCGGCTCGGCGCACCCCATGCAGCAGCCCTCCGGCACCATGAGCGGGATGCCGCCGTTCTGCTCCGGCCAACGGGGGCCGCCCTCCCAGCGGTACTCCCCGTGACGGCAGGGCGGCAGTTCGCCGCAGGCGCGGCAGACGGCGTAGTGCTCGGGGAGGACCTGCCAGTCGTGGCTGGCGGGGGCGCACCAGTGCTTCGGCGTGGACCGGGGCAGGTTCTCGTTGCGCAGGACGAGGACCACCGGCCGCTTGTAGAACTCGGCCCGTTCGGGAGCTGGTTTGCCCGCCTGGTTGTTGGCCCGGCGCAGCTCGTTGGCGTGCCACCACAATTCCACGTGGTCGCGCCACGCCTTCTCGTAGATGTCCGGCCACCGGTCGCCGACGTAGCTGTTGATCTCCAGGATCCGCCATGCCTGCCGGTCGAGTACCACGATGGAGCCGGCCCGCAGCCGCATGTGTGTTCCGTTGTCACCCTCGTCCGGCCAGTCGTGCCGACCGATACGAGTGGGCTGGTCTGGGTGCCATCTGCGAGCCTGCATGTCATGCTCCTCGGCACGAAACTTCATAGTTTCAACTGGGGCAGTTGATGACATTCTGGACAATCGGGACGTTTAACTCGGTGTAGACACGCGCACACTGTTGACCGAAGACGGCCGGAAACGCTTTCCGCGACACCGATTCTTTTGGAAACACCCTTGGATGCGGGCTTTTTCGGCCCTCGGGAGCCACCGGACCCCGACGTTCCGCCGGGCACGGAACAGTGACTCCGTACCCCGTCGTCCTGCCTCGACGCCCACCGTACGGGTGATGGCGCTTCGGTGGACGGCACTCCGTACGTGTGTATTGCACCGTGTCCCCGTCACCGGATGCCGTGCGGGACCTGGTGATGGTCGGTCACGGACGGCGGGCGAGCGGAGCGCTTGACCCTCACGTCACCTGATGCCGGGGGGCCGTTGGTCTGGAAGAGCACCTGGCCGTGGGACGCGTGGCCGAGCCGGCCGACGTGACCGTCCGCACGCCGCACCACTACGACGAGATCGGCCTCGTGCGGCCGTCCGTGCGGACGGCCGCCGGATACCGGGCCTGCTCGGTCGGTGACGTGGAGCGGCTGCGGGAGGTGCTCGCCCACCGGTGGCTGGGCTTCGGACTGCGCGAGATCGCGGATCTGGTTCACCCGTGACTACCGGCCCGAGGCCGCCGTCCTGGTCGCGGGCCGGCCCCCGGCGGACCGGCTGGCCCGGGTGATCGGGGCCCGCGTGGAGCCGGTGCTCGTTCCGTGGGACTGTGCCGACGGCTTCCGGAGGCCTACTGGTGCCGGCCCGAGGCGTACCTGGACGAACGTGTGCGCCGCGCGGTGTCGGCATGGACCAGGGTCGGGCCGGAGGTCGAGCGGCGGGCGGTGAACGAACTCCGCGACGACCTTTCCTCGGGCCGGTGTGCCGAACGCAACCCCGATCTCGGCGCCCTCGACGCGGCGGAGCTCGGTCTCCGCCTGCTCGTGGTGTGAATCGCCGTGAGGCCGGAAGGGGTGCCGCCCTCCCAGGCGACACCCCTTCCGTGTTCCCCCGTCACGGTGGCTCGTGGTGGGGGCCGGTGACCCCGGGGGTGGTGCCGGGGGGCGGTGGGGGCCGGTGGCGGGTCATGCGGGCCGCCGAGGCCAGGGTCGAGCGGGCCTCTCGGGACGGGAGGCCGGTGCGGACGGCCGCGTCGACGAGGGCTTCGCAGAGGGCCTCGCCGATGCCGTCCTCGTAGGCCCGGCAGGCCGCCCAGTACAGGCGGGTGTTGCGTTGTCCCCGGTGGGCCGCGAGGACGAACTGGACGAGGCCGTCGCCGTGTGCTCCGCCGGCTGCCGGGGACGCCCGGCGGGGGAGGCGGGGCGGAGGGAGGAGCAGGCGCAGCAGGGCGCGGGGGCAGGGGGCGGGTACGAGGTGCCCGGTGCCGGGGGCGATGGCGTACGTGCCGCGGTCGGTGCGGGAGCCGGGGCCGACGAGATAGCCGCCGGCGCCGCGGATGTCGATGCCGGGGGCGAGGCGGCCGGCCGAGTTGGGGACGACGACGTCCGCGGGGCCGGTGAGCCAGAGGTGGCGGCCGCCGGAGGGGGTGAGGACGACGACCGTGGGCGGGATGGTGAAGAGGTGGCGCAGGGCGAGTTCGCGCAGGGCGGTGGTGGAGTCGGTGCCGGACTTGGTGTCGAGGTCGACGCCGATCAGGTGGTGCGGGGGGAGTCCGCAGGCGATGCCGTAGCCGGTGGCCCAGGGGGCGGCGGCGAACAGTTCGCGGATGCGCGCGGGGTCGGTGCTGGCGTCGTACACGCCGTGGCCGGGGCGGCCGCATTCGCCGTGGCAGGGCGGGGCCGTGGGGTCGTCGTGGTGGGGGGAACACAGGGTGGGTGGGTGGGGGGAACACAGGGTGGGTGGGTGGGGGGAACACAGGGTGGGTCGGTGGGGGGAGCGCAGCGCGGGGAGCTTGGTCCGGGACAGGGGGATGACGGCCAGGCCGCGTTCGGCGGCCGACAGGGCGTGGGCGAGGGCCAGGGTGGTGGCCTGCCGGGGGTACCGGTCCGTGGTGGCCATGACTCTATTTTCGTACGTGCGTTCGAAAAAGGGAAGAGGGTCGGCCGGCTCCGGCGTCGCTCGGTCTCCTTCTGTACCGGGTGTGCTCGGTGAGGGTGGGAACGCGTCCGCGCGGCGGTGCTTCGGTGCCGCCGCGCGGACGCTTTCGTACAGACGCTTTCGTATGGGTGCGGAGGGGGCCGCTCTCGACGGTGGCGTGAGCCTGGCGGTCCGTCAGCGGCATTGCGCGGAGGGGGTGGTGGTGCGGAACGGGTGATGCGGGAGGGCCGCCGGAGGTGCCGCGCACGTCGGACGGGCCGGAGGCGTGACTGAAGGCGCGACTGAAGGCCCACGAGGGCCGCCCCGCCCCGCCGGCCGTGGTCGCCGCGGCCGCCCGGGGTGCCGCCCGTACCCTGGCCGCCGCGGGTGCGGGGGTGCCGAGCCCGGGGCCGGTGCCGCCGGCCGGCGGCCGAGGTGTGCCGGTGCCGTCGGTGTGCGGCCCCCAGGGGTGATCCCGCAGGAGTGGGCGTGGTCTCGTCCACCTTCAGGAGGTGGAGCCGGCACCACCCCTACAACCTGAGGCGGACTCGTCTTCGGCACCTGCGGCCGATCCGCGGGAGGCGGGTGCGAACCTAGCGTGGAGCCCATGACCACACCCGTCTGCACCCGCGCTTCGAACGGCAAGACGCGGCCTTCTTCGTACCCGTCCTTCACGTCGTACGTCAGCGCCCGTCAGCCGGTGCTGCTGCGCACCGCGCGGTCGCTGACCGCGAACCCGAGCGACGCCGAGGACCTGCTGCAGACCGCGCTCGCCAAGACCTATGTCGCGTGGGAGCGGATCGAGGACCACGGGGCGCTCGACGGCTACGTCCGCCGGGCCCTGCTGAACACGCGCACCTCGCAGTGGCGCAAGCGCAAGGTCGACGAGTTCGCCTGCGAGGAGCTGCCGGAGCCGGAGCCGCAGCCCGGCGACGGGGACCCGGCCGAGCGGCAGGCGCTGCACGACGCGATGTGGCGGGCGATCATGAAACTGCCGGCCCGGCAGCGGGCGATGGTCGTCCTCAGGTACTACGAGGATCTCAGCGAGGTGCAGACGGCCGAGGTGCTCGGCGTCTCGGTGGGCACGGTGAAATCGGCGGTGTCGCGGGCGCTCGGCAAGCTCCGGGAGGACCCTGAGCTGGTCGTTGTCCGCTAGCGCGCGGACGTCGCGGTACGGCGTGGGCGGCAACGTGACTCGATCGATTCTCGCTCCCTAGTGACATACCGCTTGGTATGTGCGCAGAATCAGCGCAACCGTTACCACCGCGTAGGCAATGTCGCCGCACCTGGGAGGACGCCGTGCTGAGCACCATGCAGGACGTACCGCTGCTGATCTCGAGGATCCTGACCCACGGGTCGACGATCCACGGCTCGTCGCAGGTGATCACCTGGACCGGTGAGGGCGAGCCGCAGCGGCGCACCTACGCCGAGATCGGCGCCCGCGCGGCCCAGCTGGCGCACGCCCTGCGCGAGGACCTCGGTGTCGCCGGCGACGACAGGGTCGCGACCCTGGCCTGGAACAACGCCGAGCACGTCGAGGCCTACTTCGCGATCCCCTCCATGGGCGCGGTGCTGCACACCCTCAACCTGCGCCTGCCCGCCGAGCAGTTGGCGTGGATCGTGAACCACGCGGCCGACAGGGTCGTCATCGCCAACGGCTCGCTGCTGCCGCTGCTGGCCCCGCTGCTCCCGCACCTGAAGACGGTCGAGCACGTGGTCGTGACCGGCCCCGGCGACCGCTCGCTCCTGGCGGGCGCCACCGCGCGGGTGCACGAGTACGAGGACCTGATCGCCGGGAAGCCGACCGTCTACGACTGGCCCGAGCTGGACGAACGCCAGGCTGCCGCCATGTGTTACACCTCCGGCACGACCGGCGACCCCAAGGGCGTGGTCTACAGCCACCGCTCGATCTACCTGCACTCCATGCAGGTCAACATGGCCCAGTCGATGGGGCTGACCGACCAGGACACGTCCCTGGTGGTCGTTCCCCAGTTCCACGTCAACGCCTGGGGCCTCCCGCACGCCACCTTCATGACCGGCGTCAACATGCTGATGCCGGACCGCTTCCTCCAGCCCGCGCCCCTCGCCGAGATGATCGAGAGCGAGAAGCCGACCCACGCCGCCGCGGTGCCCACCATCTGGCAGGGCCTGCTGGCCGAGCTGACCGCCAAGCCGCGGGACGTCTCCTCCCTCACCCAGGTCACCATCGGCGGCTCGGCCTGCCCGCCCTCCCTCATGGAGGCCTTCGACCGGCTCGGCATGCGGGTCTGCCACGCCTGGGGCATGACGGAGACCTCCCCGCTGGGCACCATCGCCCGCCCGCCGGCCGCCGCGGTCGGCACGGACGCGGAGTTCGGGTACCGCCTGACCCAGGGCCGTTTCCCGGCCGGGGTCGAGGCCCGCCTCACCGGGCCCGGCGGCGAGCGGCTCCCCTGGGACGGGGAGTCCGCGGGCGAGCTGGAGGTCCGCGGTCCGTGGATCGCCGGCGCCTACTACAACGGGCCCGGCGCCGAACCCCTGCGCCCCGCCGACAAGTTCAGCGAGGACGGCTGGCTGAAGACGGGGGACGTCGGCACCATCTCCACCGACGGCTTCCTCACCCTCACCGACCGTGCCAAGGACGTCATCAAGTCCGGCGGCGAGTGGATCTCGTCGGTGGACCTGGAGAACGCGCTGATGTCCCACCCGGCCGTCGCCGAGGCGGCCGTGGTCGCCGTCCCCGACGACAAGTGGGGCGAGCGCCCGCTGGCCACGGTCGTCCTCAAGGAGGGTGCCACCACCGACTTCCAGGCCCTGCGTGCCTTCCTCGCCGAAGAGGGCGGCGTCGCCAAGTGGCAGCTCCCGGAGCGCTGGACGATCGTCGAGGCGGTCCCGAAGACGAGCGTGGGCAAGTTCGACAAGAAGGTGCTGCGCAGGCGGTACGCGGCGGGCGACCTGGACGTCACCCGGCTCTGACAGCTCTGACAGCTCTGACAGCTCCGGCAGCTCCGGCAGCTCTGACGCACCCCGTCCGCCCGGCAGGGCGCCTCGCGGCCCCTGCCGGGCGGACGGCTGCCCGCGGCGGACCGGCCGGGGGACGCGTCCGCCGACGGGGCCCGGCCGGCGACTGTGTCCTGCCGGGCCGTCATGGCGCCGCGGTGCCGCGGTCCTGGACCTTCTCGACCGCCGTGGTGCCGCGGGCGGGCCGACGCCTTCTTGACCGCGTGGTGTCGCGGACCTACGCCTTCTTGCCCCGGGTGGTCCCCCATCCGGCCGTCAGCCACAGTCCCGCGATCGCGACCACGCCGGTCCAGCCGAAGTGGGTGAAGGCGAGGCCTGCCAGGGCCGAGGCGGTGGCTCCGCCGGCGAAGCCCGCGACGACGTAGGCGCTGTTGGCGGTGGCGGGGGCGCCGGTGGTGGTGAGGGCGAGGGTCTGGTTGGCGACGTGGGAGGCGACGAGGGCCGTGTGGATCACGATCGCGGCGACGAACAGCGCGACCATCACCTGACCGCCCAGCCAGAACAGCGGCACCGACACGGCGGCCAGCAGATACGCGTTGCGGACCACCTTCGCGGCGCCGAAGCGGTCGACCAGGCCGCCGGCCAGCGGGGCGACGACGCTGGCGGCGAGGCCGAAGAGGCCGAACAGGCCGGCGGTCGCGGTGGAGAGGCCGTACGCCCCGCCCGTCAGCAGCAGGGCCAGCGAGGTCCACAGCGCGCTCCAGGCGCCGTACATGCCGGCCTGCCGCACGCACGCCCGCCACAGGTCGGGCGACCGGCGCACCAGGCCGGGCATGGCGCGCAGCCCGGCGAAGAGGCCGCCTTCGCGGGGGCGACGGTGTTCGGAGGGCAGGGCGGCCGCGGTGAGCAGGCCGAGGACCGCGGTGAGGCCGGCGGCGCCGACGAACACCGCGCGCCAGCCGAAGGCCTGTCCGGCGAGTCCGCCGAGGACGCGGGCGGCGACGATGCCGGTGAAGAGACCGGCGATGACGGCGGCGACGTGCCGGGCGCGGTGGTGGGCGGGGGCGCGTTCGGCGACCAGCGGTACCAGGAGCTGCGGTACGACGGTGGCGGCCGAGGCGACGAACACGGCGGCGGCGAGCGCGGCCGTGCCGGCCGCCGCGGCACCGGCGACCAGCGCCGCCGTGGTGACCAGCGAGAGGGCCGCGACGAGTGGGCGGCGGTTCACGCGGTCGCCCAGCGGGGCGAAGAAGAGGAGGCCGGCGGCGTAGCCGAACTGGGCGACCGACGCGATCCAGGCCACGGCCGAGGGTGCGGAGCCGAAGTCGCGGGCGATGAGGGGGAGGAGCGGGGCGGCCACGTAGATGTTGGCGGCGGTGACGGCGGTGCAGACGGCGATGAGGGGGAGGAACAGGCGGTGGGCGAGCCGGGCCCGCCCGACGGGCCCGGTGCGCTGCTGCCTGACGGTGACTGCGGACGGCATGGTCGACGCGCTCCTTCGAGCAGACTCCAATAACCAACCAGTTGGTTGGAACAGTGGGGGGAACAGTCTCGGCCGGGCGTCCATTCCCTGTCAACCAACCAGTTGGTTACCCACGCGCTACCCTGGCCCCATGGCAACGACCAGGACCCCCCGCGACCCCGAGGCCACCAAGGCGCGGATCTTCGAAGCGGCGGTCGCCGAGTTCTCCCGGTACGGCATCGCGGGCGCCCGCATCGACCGCATCGCCACCGAGGCCAAGGCCAACAAGCAGCTGATCTACGCCTACTTCGGCAACAAGGCGGAGCTGTTCACCCAGGTCCTCGGCCGCCGCATGGTCGACCTCGCCGCCGCCGTCCCCGTCGACCCCGACGACGTCGAGGGCTGGATGGACCGGCTCATGGACTACCACGCCGCCCACCCCGAACTCCTGCGGCTCCTGTACTGGGAGGGCATCGAGTACGGCACCGCCGAACTCCCCGACGAGGCCGAACGGCAGGAGCACTACGCCCGCAAGGTCGCCGCCCTCCAGGACGGCCAGGACCGCGGGGTCATCGGCGACGCGATCCCCGCCCGCGACCTGTTCTTCCTGCTGATCGCGCTCGCCAACTGGGCCACCGTCGTCCCCCAGATGCGCCGCATCCTGGTCGGCGGGGACGACCCCGACCGCGACCGTCTGCGCGCCTCCGTGAAGGAAGCGGCCCGCAGGCTGGTCGCCCGGCCGTGACGGAGGGCCCGGCCCCTCAGTTGGTGCCGATCCGCGCCAGCAGGTCGACGATCCGGACCTGCACCTCCTCGCTGGTGGAGCGTTCCGCGAGGAAGAGGACGGTCTCGCCGGAGGCCAGCCGGGGCAGGTCCGCCTGGTCGACGGCGGCCGTGTAGACGACCAGCGGCGTGCGGCTGAGCTGCCGGTTCGCCCGCAGCCAGTCGATGATCCCGGCCTGCCCCCGGTGCACCTGCATCAGGTCCATCACGACCAGGTTCGGCCGCAGCTGCCCGGCGAGCGTGACCGCGTCCGCGTCGCCGGCCGCCCGCGCGACCTGCATCCCGCGCCGCTCCAGCGTCGCGGTCAGCGCCAGCGCGATCTCCGCGTGCTCCTCGATCAGCAGCACCCGCGGCGGGTGCTGCTCACTGTCCCGCGGCGCGAGCGCCTTCAGCAGCACGGCGGGATCGGCGCCGTACGCCGCCTCGCGTGTCGCCTGCCCGAGCCCGGCCGTGACCAGCACCGGCACCTCGGCGGCCACCGCCGCCTGACGCAGCGACTGCAACGCGGTCCGGGTGATCGGCCCGGTCAGCGGATCGACGAACAGCGCGGCCGGGAACGCGGCGATCTGGGCGTCGACCTCCTCGCGCGAGTGCACGATGACCGGCCGGTAGCCGCGGTCGCTGAGCGCCTGCTGCGTACTGACGTCCGGAGCCGGCCACACCAGCAGTCGGCGCGGGTTGTCCAGCGGCTCCGGCGGCAGCTCGTCGTCCATCGGCTGCGGCCGCGGCGGATCGGCCACCTCGACGGCCCCGCCCGGCCCGTCCAGCGGCTCCGGTCCCTCGGCGGCGTTCTTGTCCGGCGCCCCTATGGCGTACGACCGCCCCGCACCCTCGGTCCCGGGCGCGAGCCGCGACTGACCGGCCAGGGACTGACCGGCCGTCGGCTGGCCGGGAAGCGGCTGCCCGGACAGCGGCTGGCCCGCGAGGGAGGGATGCGCGACGGGCGCGCCCGGAGCCGCCGGCGCCTGCGGTACGGCGGCCTGCCCGGCCGGCGGATGCGGACGGGCCGTCTGCTCCTGTCCCGCCGCCGGGTCGGGCCGCGTGCCCAGCTTGCGGCGCCGCCCGGAGCCGTTCGGGTGGTGCGGGGCAGGGGTGGCGGAGGCGGAGTGGGCGGCCGTGGACTGGGCGGCCTGCGGGGCCTGCGGGGCCTGCGGGGCCTGCGGGGCCTGCGCGGCCTGTTGCAACCGCTGGACCGGCTGGGCCTGCGGTGCTTGCTGCGCCTGCTGCACCTGCGCGGCCTGCCGGGTGAAGGGCACGCCCTGGCCCAGCGTCCGCACGCTGATCGCGCGGCCCTGGGTGGAGTTGGGGTCGACGGGCGGGACCGGAGCGGCCTCGGCGGGCAGGGGCTGAGCCACCCGCGGCGGTGCCGTGGCCGCCTCGGGCGGCAGCGGGGTGCCCGAACCGGGGGTCGGCGTCGCGGGGACGGCCGCTTCGGCGGGGAGCGGCCCGACGGGCGGGACCTGCGCGGGGGCACCCGCCTGACCCGGCACGGTCGGTACGGCCTGGGGGGCCGCAGCGCCCGGACCGGTCGTACCGGTCGTACCGGCCGGATTGACCTGGCCGGGGATGACGGGCTGCCCGGCGATCGGCCCACCGGGCAGCGGCTGCGCGGGTACCGGCACCGCCTGACCGGGGAGCGGCTGAGCCGGAAGCGGCAGTTCCGCTGCGACCTGGACGGCCGCGCCCGGTGCGGGCGCGGGACCCCGCACCTGAGGGGCCTGCGGTGCCTGGACCTGAGGCGGCCGCACCTGCGGTGCCTGAACCTGTGCCGGAACGGTGGCGGCGCCCTCGGTCCCGGTCCCCGCCTCCGTCACCGGCTGGCCGACCGCCCGCCGCCGGCGGCCCGTGGGCGCGGTGGTGGGGTGCGGCTGCGGCGGGGTGTGGTCGTCGGCCCGGCCGTGCGGGACGGCGTCGTGCCGGCCGTGGTCGATCAGCGAGTCGTCGGACGCGGCCTGAGCGGGCACCTGAGCCTGCCCGGGAACGGGCACCGGGACCGGAACGGGCACCGGTACGGCGTCCTGCCCCGGAACGGGTGCGACCGGCACCGGCCCCTGCTGCCCCGGAACCTGCCCCGCTTCCCGTGCCTCCGCGCTGCCGTCCGTCCCCTCCGCGCCGGGCGTTCCCCCGGTCGGCCGGTCCGCCTCCGCGGGCGGCAGGGCGAACACCGTGCGGGGGCCCGCCTCCTGCGCGGCGGCGCGTTCGTTCGCGGCGGCCAGGGCGCGTCGGCGGCGGCCCGTCGGCTGTTCGGCGCCCTCCGCGGGCACCGGGGTGCTCGCGAGCGCGGGCAGGGCGGGCGGCAGGGCCGCCTGCGGTGCGTCGCCGTCGCGCCGGGCCCGCCGTCCGCTCGGCACCGGCACGCCCTGCGGCGGGACGGTGCCGCCGAGTCCCGTGCCCGAGGCGGCGGTGCCCGCCGCGTGCTCGGCGGCCGTGACCACGGCGCCCTCGCTCACCCCGGCGTCCTCGCCGGACCGCGCGTGCCGTCGGCCGGTCCCGCCGGGAGCATCGGCCTCCTCGACGGGGGCCGGGGCCGGCATCTCCTCGGCGGCCGGGCCGCGGCGGCGCCGGCCGGTCGGTACCGCGGACTCACCCTCGGCACCGACGGGCGCCGCGCCCGCGACCTCGCTCTCCAGGAAGGCGTCCACGGAGGACCGCCGGGCCCGTCGCCGCCCCGCGACGGTGGTCTGTCCGTCGGCCGGGTCACCCGCGGCGACGCCGTCGGCCGGGTCACCCGCGGCCCCGCCCGGCGAACCGGCCGGCAGCGCGACGGCGGAGCCGACGGCGGGAGCCGCGACGGCGCCCGCCCCTCCGCCCAACGGGACCTCGAGGACGTACGCGCTGCCGCTCATGCCCGGCACCTCGTGCGTCTGGAGCACGCCGCCGTGCGCCCGCACGATCCCGCGCACGATCGGCTCGTGCACCGGGTCGCCGCCCGCGTACGGGCCGCGCACCTCGATGCGGACCACCTCGCCGCGCTGGGCGGCGGCCACGACGACCGTGTTGTCCATGTAACCGCCCGTCGAGACGGGCGCGTTGCCGGTGGCGTCGACGCCCGCGACATCGGCGACGAGGTGGGCGAGCGCGGTCGCGAGGAGCCGCGCGTCGACCTCGGCCTCGATGGGCGGCGCGTGCACGGCGAACTGGACCCGGCCGGGCCCGACCAGCTCGACGGCCCCGTCGACACCGGCGGCGACGACGGCGTCGAGCATCACCTTCGTACGGGTGATGGCCTCGCCGCCGGCGTCCAGGCGCTGGTAGCCGAGGACGTTGTCGATGAGGGTGGTGATGCGGGCGTACCCGGCCGACAGGTGGTGCAGGACCTGGTTGGCCTCGGGCCACAGCTGCCCGGCGTCGTCGGCGGCGAGCACCGACAGTTCGCGGCGCAGTTCGTCCAGGGGGCCGCGCAGCGACCTTCCGAGCAGGGTCAGCAGCTGGTCGTAGCGGGCGGCGAGGGCCTCGTACCGGTCCTTCTCCCGCTCGCCGAGCGCGGCGTAGCGCTCCTCGCCGGCCGCCAGCTCCTCCTGGTGCCGCTCGTGCAGCTCCTCCACCTCGGTGACGTGCTGCTGGCGCAGCGCGGTGAGGTCGGAGGCGTGCTCCTCGGAGAGCCGCTCCAGCTCGTCCCGGTGCCGCTTCTCGACGGCGTCCTTCTCCTCGGCGAGGGAGTCGTACGGCCGCCGGTCGGTGAAGGTCATCACGGCGCCGACGAGCTGGTCGCCGTCGCGGACGGGCGCGGTCGTCAGGTCGACCGAGACCTTGTCCCCGCTCTTGGACCACAGCACCTGCCCGCGCACCCGGTGCTTGCGCCCGGAGCGCAGGGTGTCGGCGAGCGGCGACTCGTCGTAGGGGAAGGGGGAGCCGTCGGCGCGGGAGTGCAGCACGAGCGTGTGCAGCTCCTTGCCGCCGAGGTCGCTCGCCCGGTAACCGAGGGTCTGGGCGGCGGCCGGGTTGACCAGCACGATCCGCCCGTCGGTGTCGGTGCCGACGACGCCCTCGGACGCGGCCCGCAGGATCATCTCGGTCTGCCGCTGCGACCGGGCCAGCTCGGCCTCGGTGTCGACGGTGCCCGACAGGTCGCGCACCACGAGCATCAGCAGCTCGTCGTTGGCGTAGCCGTAGCTGTCGTAGGCCTGCTGGCCGTTCTCGAGGTTGGCGCTGGTGACCTCGACGGGGAACTCGGTACCGTCGGTGCGCCGGGCGGTCATCCGCGTGGGCTTGGTCCGGCCGCGCGGGTCCATGTGGTCCGGGCGCCGCATCGAGCCGGGGATGAGCTTGGAGTCGAACTCCGGCAGGAGATCGAGCAGCCCCCGCCCCACGAGCGCGGTGCCCGGCGTCTCGAACGCCTCCAGCGCGATGGTGTTCGCGTTGACGACGGTCCCGTTGGCGTTGACCAGGACCAACGCGTCGGGCAGTGCGTCGAGTATGGCTGCGAGGCGAGCAGCGCCTCGGGATGGCCTGCTGCTCACGAGTCGCTTCCTCCCTGTTACCGCACCTTGCCGACCGCCCGGGCCATATTGCCAACCCTCCCGCAGCGTGTCACGCGAGCGAGTCTAAGGGTTGGGGCCGTGCCCGCGGCGCCGGATGAGAGGCAGCTCGCACGACGAAGTGCCCCAGAACGTACGACCACCCGCCCCGCCTGCGCGGGACCTTCGCGCGACATTCACGCGACGGGTGCTCCCGCCACGGGAAACCTGTACGACTTCTGTGGGGTGCGGGGGCGTACGACCCGCCGTCCCGGCGGGCGTCCTCGGGCTGCTGCGGGACGGAACCCGGTCGACCGCCCCCGGCACTCCTCGTCAGGGGCCGGCCGGTGTCCGCCCCACCTCGGGCAGCAACGGCGTGAACCGGTCCCAGCGCTCGATCTGACACCCGTTGCCGCGCTCGAACGTCGTGTCGACGGGTCGCCCGGCCCAGCGGCCGGTGACATGGGCGGTGGCCGGACCGCCGTACCGCATGGTGCACACACCGCCCTCCGGCACGGGCGCGAAGGGATCCCTCCCCCACCGGGTGTTGCGGTCCACGGCCGCGCAGGCCCCCGACACGTCCGGGTGCGTCCCCCGGTCCGGACGGCACCGCACCGCGAAGGTCCCGTCGGCGCCCCCGCCCGCGCCCCGGACGATCACGGTGAGGTGATCGCCGGAGGCGGGCCGGTCCTCGTCGCGGACGGGAGGCGGCGCGAGGGGCGGCCGGGCCGGGCCGGATCCGGCGTGGGCGGTGACGGAACCCGCGCCGAGCGAGCCGACGACGGCGACGGAGGCGGAGAAGGCGAGAACGAGCCGCCGCAGCGGTGTGACCTGGACCATGACCTGCCTAACGCCCCACCCCCGGCGACGTTCCGCCCGGCGAATGCCTTTGCCCTGCGGGCCGCCCGCCTAGTACCGTGGACGCCGATTGGTGACACGACGCTCGACTGTGTCATCATCTGCACGCGCCACTCGCAGTCACGCGAGCGGCTGTGTGGAGGCGTCGCCTAGTCCGGTCTATGGCGCCGCACTGCTAATGCGGTTTGGGCCTCAAAGCCCATCGAGGGTTCAAATCCCTCCGCCTCCGCTCGACTTCGAAGCCCCGGTCCTCCGCGACCGGGGCTTCGTCGTTCCCGGCCACCTGTTTCCGCACCCCCGGATCGGGTCTTCTCGCAGGTCACAAGGGGTGGGGGAATCGGATTTCACATGGCGGCGGCAGTCATGTAATGTTCTTCCTGTCGCCGCGAGCGGGCCGCAAGGGCCGGGAGCGGAGACGGAAAACAGAAGAAGAACAAGCACTCGTAGCTTAACGGATAGAGCATCTGACTACGGATCAGAAGGTTGCAGGTTCGAATCCTGCCGAGTGCACACCGACGAGAGGCCCCGGAGAGATCCGGGGCCTCTCGCGTTGGACCGCCGAAGCCCTCCCGGAGACGGAAGAGGTGTTCGAGCGCTGCCGGGCGGCCGCGGTCGGGCGCATACTGGGGGCAATGACAAAGCCTGCTGCATCGAAGCGCCATCTGCCCACCAGCCCCTTCAAGGCTCCGGTCGCGCCGCCGCCCAAGCAGTTCGCCGTGGGTGACCAGGTCACGCACGACGTGTACGGCCTCGGCCGGGTGATCGGCATCGAGGAGGGGATCGCGGTCCTCGTCGATTTCGGCTCGGCACAACAGCGGATCCTCAGTCCGTACCCCAAGCTGACCAAGCTGTAGAACCCGCAGTGCCCTCTCACGGCACGTCGGCTTCCTCACAGCCCTGTAACGAATGGGAGTCCTCTCATCGACTCGACCTCGCTGTTCTCCGCTCCGGAAGGGGCGCCGCGCAGTTCCCTCGCGACCTCGCCGCCTCCGGCGGCGAACCCCTTCCAGGCACCGGACTTCGGAGACTTCGTGGAGTCCGCGGAGAACGACCACTTCCCGCTCGAGGACGTGCCGGAGTTCGTCCCCGAGCGCCGTTCTGCTCGGCGGAGGTCCGGCTAGCTCCCGCCCGGGGCTGTCCGACCCCGACACCGACCCCGGTGTCGGCCTCGGTCTCGGTCTCGGTCTCACGAGCCGTGCGGGTCTTCGACGAGGACGGTCGGGGCCATGGTGCGGCTCGTGTCCAGGACGTGCGCCGTGCCGGCGAGACGCGTCCGGCCGTGGCGTGCGGGGTCGGCCAGGTGACGTCCCGCCACGCGGCGCGACGGTGTGCCGTGCCCGACAGCCGTCGCCGGGCCCGGTGGGGATCAATCGCGACCGGCGCCGCCGCTCGGCGGTGACGCCCGGGACGCCACGCGTCCCGCCGGTGTGCGGTCCGTCGTCGCTCGGTCGGCACGCGGGTCCGCCGTCCGGCCGGTGACCGCCCGCGCGACCTCGACCCGATCGGGGCGCGGACCCGCGCGAAAGCCCCGGCCCACAGCATCGGAAACTCCCTCTCCGCGCCGACCGCCGGCCGCGCCGTGATCACTCCGGCGGGCTGGTGGACCTGAACCCGCTCCGGCTGCGGCCTCGCTCCGGCTCCGCCCTCGGTCCTGCCTCCCGCTCCTCCTCCGCCGGCCGCGTCACGGCTCTCCGGGTGTCCGCTCTCCGGGTGTCCGAAGGAGCGCGGTTCCGGCCGGTTGCCGGTGCGGCGGCAGAAGCCCCGTCCGGCGCGGTCGCGGTCGGCGGAGCCGTGCGTGGCCCGCTCGGGACGGCCGCGCTCCTCCGGTACGGATTCGGTGTCCCCGGGGCGCCGTGCCGGCACGCAGGGTTCCGGCGGCTGCCTCAGCAGACGCCGTCGGTCTTGAGCAGGTGTTTCTCCGCCCAGCGGCCCAGTTCCTGGAGGGCGGGGCCCAAGGCGGCCCCGGCGTCGGTCAGGCGGTACGAGACGCGGAGCGGCGGGCCCTCGTCGACCTCGCGCACCACGAGACCGGCGGCGCTCAGCTCGGTCAGGCGGTCGGACAGCATGCGTTCGCTGATGCCGGGGATGCCGCGGCGCAGCGCGGCGAAGTAGACGGGGCCCTGCATCAGCGCGGCCACGATCATGCCCGTCCAGCGCTTGCCGAGCAGCCCGAAGACGCTGGTGATGCCGTCGCCGACCCGGCTGCACGCCCCCGGCTCGTGATCCGTCCTCGTGTCCGCCATGCCTCCAGGGTACCGCCCGGTCGTTCGGGGGTGAAAAAAAGTAAGTAGCTGTGTTATTAGTTGTCACGTAGCTATTGATAGCTGCGTACGGAAACGTATCCCGACCTTGGAGTGCCCCATGGCCACGTTGCTGCACCTGGACTCGTCGCTGTTCCCCGCCTCCGCCTCAGCGTCCCGCGCGGTGACGGAGGCCTTCCGCAAGGCGTGGGAGGAGGAGCACCCGCAGGGCACCGTGAACTACCGCGACCTCTCCGCGGAACCCGTCCCGCACCTGGACGCCCTCACCGCCTCGGCCGGCTTCGCCGACCCGGCCGCCCACACCCCGGAGCAGGCCGCGGCGTTCGCCGAGCGGCTGAAGCTGGTGGAGGAGCTGGAGGGGGCGGACGCCGTGCTGATCGGCGCCCCGATGTACAACTTCACCATCCCCTCGACCCTCAAGGCCTGGCTGGACCAGGTCCTCCTGATGGGCCGTACGGCCGGACCCGACTCGACCCTCAAGGGCCTCCCGGTCACCGTCGTCGCCAGCCGGGGCGGCTCCTACGCGCCGGGCACCCCGCGCGAGGGCTACGAGTACGTGCAGAACTACCTCCAGGCCGTCCTGGTCGACATGGCCGGCGCCGAGGTCGACTTCATCGTGCCCGAGCTGACCATGGCCGCCACCAACCCCGCGATGGCGGACCTCGTCCCCCTCGCGGAGGCGTCCCGTGAGCGCGCGCTGGTCAGCGCCGCCGAGAAGGCCAAGCGGCTCGCCGCCCGCGTCGCCGCCTGAGGTCCGTCGTCCGGATCGGACCGCGGGACGGCGACCGGACCGTTCCGCCCCGGCCCGCGGGGCAGTCGCCGAGACTGGGCGCATGGAGTTCTTCTGTCATCACCGTGACCGGCCCGGCTCTCTCGCCCTGCGCACCCAGCTGGTGGAGGAGCACTGGTCCTACATGGACCGGTACGAGGCGGAGCTGATCGCCCGGGGGCCGACCTTCGACAAGGGCGTGCTCAGCGGCAGCGTGCACGTCGTCGACCTGCCGGACCCGGCCGCCGCGCGGGCGTTCGCGTTCGACGAGCCGGGCTACCAGGCCGGGGCCTACCGGGACGTGCTGCTGCGGCGGTGGCGCAACCTGCTGGGGCGCACGATGTGGGACTTCCCCGGCGGCCGGGACGGGGGCGAGCGGTACCTGGTCCTCGGGCTCGGCGCGGGGGAGGCCGCCGATCTCGACGTACCGGACGACCGGGACGAGCTGATCGCGTACGGGCCGCTGCTGTCCGACGACGGCGCCGCCTGGCTCGGTACGGCGGTGCTGCTCCGCGCCCCGGACCCGGACGCGGCACGGGCCGTGCTGACCCCGGACCGGTACGCCGGCATCGAGGTCCACGAGTGGGAGTTCGGGGGGCGGCGGTCCTGACCTCGCCCCGGGCCCCGGGGGGGGGGGGGGGGGGGGCCCGGCGGGGCGCGGGGGGGCGGGGGGGGGGGGGGGGGGGGGGCGGCGGGGGGGGGGGGGGGGGGGGGGGGGGGGGGGGGGGGCGGGGGGGGGGGGGGGGGCCGCGCCCCCCCCCCCCCCCCCCCCCCCCCCCCCCCCCCCCCCCCCCCCCCCCCCCGCCCCGCCCCCCCCCCCCCCCCCCCCCCCCCCCCCCCCCCGGGGCCCGCGGGCTGTCCGGCGGTCTTCCCGGCGGGTGGTCGCAGGGGCGGTGTCAGTGGTGGCGCCTACCGTGGTGGGTGATGGCACAGGCATGGAAGTGCGCGGGGCTGCGCTGGTCGGGGACCGGCCCCGAGCTGCTGTGGGACGGGGGGCGTCGTAGCCCGCTGTCGTGGGGGAAGCGGGTGGCCTTCGGGGTGGCGGAGGGGGGTGTGCGGGTGTGTACGGGGGCTCGGGGACACCCGTGCCCGGTGCGGGCGGCCGTGCCGGCCCGCAGTACGGGGGCGCGCTGCGAGGAGTGCGGGCGGCTGGACCGGGCGCACTCCGTCGCCGCGGACGGTGTCGCCGACGACCCGCGGCCGTACCGCGTGTACCTGGCCTGGTTCGGGCCCGGTCTGGTCAAGGTGGGGATCACCGCGGCCGGGCGGGGGCCGGCGCGGCTGCTGGAGCAGGGTGCCGTCTCCTTCAGCTGGCTCGGCACCGGCCCCCTGATGGCCGCCCGGCGCACGGAGGAACTTCTGCGGGCCGCGCTGCGCGTCCCGGACCGGGTCCCGTACGCCGAGAAGCGTGCCGTACGGGCCGAGTTGCCGCGGCACGAGGGGGAACGGGCGCTGGAGATCCGTGAGCTGCACGCCAGGGCGGTCGGACTCGGCGGCTGGCCCGAGTCGTTGGCGCGGGAGCCCTTCCGGGCCGTCGACCACGTGGGGGTCTTCGGCCTCGCGGCGGCACCGGCGGCCGTCGGCGCGGTGAGCGAGCTGGCCGCCGGGGGCGCGGTGGGCGGGGAACTGGTCGCCGCCGCCGGCCCGGATCTGCATCTGGCGACGGCGGCGGGAGTCGTCGTGCTGGACACCCGGCTGATGCGGGGCTGGGAGCTCGTCCCTGCCGGGGAGACGGACGAAGTGAAGGTGCCGGTGCGGGAGTTCAGAAAGGCGACGGGACATCTTCAGGACGAGCTGTTCTGAGGACCGAGCCGCCCCGGCGGACCTCCGGTGGACCCGCCCGGGCCGATTCCCGTCTTCCCTCGGTGGACCCGCGATCCAGCCCGCCCGGCCGCCGCGCGCCCCGCTGCCCCGCCATGTGTCCCGTTCCCGCCCGGGCCGATTCCCGCCCGCCCCCCGGCGGACCCGCGGCGGTCCCGCGAGCCCTCCGCTCGCCCCCCGGCGGACCCGCGGCGGACGCGCGAGCCACCCGCCCGGTCGCCCCGCGACGCGCGCCCGTCCCGCCCGGCCGCCCCGCGACCAGGCCTGCCCCGGCCCCCACTCCCGTTTTGCCGAACCGGCAAGTCCCCTCGCACCGCTCCGGACCGCCCCCGCAGGATGCCGGTGACGGAGCTCCGCCCGGGCGGGGCTCCACCGGACGGGGCCACCCCGTGACCGGGCGGCCCGGCACCTCCCGGGCCCGGACCTCTGGAGCTCTCATGCCGCAGCAGACCTTGGACGTCACCCACCGGACCGTTCCCTCCCCCGCGGGACGGATCCACCTCGTGGAGCAGGGCACCGGCCCGCTGGTGCTCCTGGTGCACGGATTCCCCGAGTCCTGGTACTCCTGGCGCCACCAGTTGCCCGCCCTCGCGGCCGCCGGTCACCGCGCGGTCGCCCTCGACGTCAGGGGGTACGGCCGTTCCTCCCGGCCCGCCGCCCCGGAGGCGTACCGCATGCGAGAACTGGTCGAGGACAACGCCGCCGTGGTGCGCGCCCTCGGCGAGGAGCGCGCGGTGGTCGTCGGTCACGACTGGGGCTCGTCCATCGCCGCCCACTGCGCACTGCTCCGCCCGGACGTCTTCCGCGCGGTCGGCCTGCTCGGCGTCCCCTACACGCCCCGTGGCGGACCGCGGCCCAGCGAGATCTTCGCGCGGATGGCGGGCGCGCAGGAGGAGTTCTACGTCTCCTACTTCCAGGAGCCCGGCCGGGCCGAGGCCGAGATCGAGCCCGACGTACGCGGCTGGCTCGCCGGGTTCTACGCGGCCCTGTCCGCCGACACCATGCCCGCCCCCGACGCGCCGAGCCCGTACTTCGTGCCCCGCGGCGGCCGGATGCGCGACCGCTTCCCCGCCGGCCGGCTGCCCGGATGGCTCACCGAGGAGGAACTCGACTTCTGCGCGGCGGAGTTCGAACGGACCGGGCTGAGCGGGGCGCTGGCCCGCTACCGGAACATGGACCGGGACTGGGAGGACCTCGCCGACCACGACGGCGCCCCCGTCACCCAGCCGTCCCTGTTCGTCGCCGGTCGCCTGGACGCCTCCACCACCTGGCTCGCCGACGCGATCGACGCCCACGCCGCCACCCTGCCCGGCCTGGTCTCCTCCCACCTGCTCGACGGCTGCGGCCACTGGATCCAGCAGGAGCGGCCCGAGGAGGTCAACCGCCTCCTCGTCGAGTGGCTCGCCGCCCTCCCGGACTGAGCCCCGGGCGGGCGCCGGACCGGACGGGTTCCCTCAGGGAACTCCCGGGAACGCACAGGAACCCGCAAGGGGCCGCCGCACGGAGGCAGCCGCTCCACGAGACCGCCCCGGCCGTGCGACCGGGGCGAACGCCGACGGACGGGCCGCCGGCCCGCGCCCGCACCGCGCTTCCCTGAGAGCTTCCTGTGCGTTTCTCAGGGAAATCACAGACAGCGGAAAGCGTGTTCTCAGAGGACCCCGACATGGTGTCCTGCATGACCACGACCTCGCCCCAGGGGCGCACCGAACTGCTGAGGCCGGACGGGAGCCCCGTCCGAGTGCTTGTGGTGGACGACGAGTTGTCGATCACCGAACTGCTGTCCATGGCCCTGCGCTACGAGGGATGGCAGATCCGGAGCGCCGGTGACGGCACGGGCGCCGTCCAGACCGCCCGCGAGTTCCGGCCCGACGCCGTCGTCCTGGACATGATGCTGCCCGACATGGACGGGCTGACCGTCCTCGGCCGGCTGCGCCGCGAGCTGCCGGACGTCCCCGTGCTGTTCCTCACCGCCAAGGACGCCGTGGAGGACCGGATCGCCGGCCTCACCGCCGGCGGCGACGACTACGTCACCAAGCCGTTCTCCCTGGAGGAGGTCGTGGCCCGGCTGCGCGGGCTCATCCGCCGCTCCGGCGCCGCCGACCGCCGCTCCGAGTCGGTGCTCGTCGTCGGCGACCTCACCCTGGACGAGGACAGCCACGAGGTCTCGCGGGGCGGCGACAACATCCACCTCACCGCCACCGAGTTCGAGCTGCTGCGCTTCCTGATGCGCAACCCGCGGCGGGTGCTCAGCAAGGCCCAGATACTGGACCGGGTGTGGTCGTACGACTTCGGCGGCCAGGCCAACGTGGTCGAGCTCTACATCTCCTACCTGCGGCGCAAGATCGACGCGGGGCGCGAGCCGATGATCCACACGCGGCGCGGCGCCGGTTACCTGATCAAGCCCGCGGCGTCATGAGCGGGCGACGACGGCCGCGTGCGCAGAGGCGAGCGGGCAAGCCCCGCAAGCCCCGCACCCTGCGGACCCGGCTCGTCGTGGCGTCGGTGGTGCTGATCGCGGTCGTCTGCGCGGTGATCGGCACGGTGACGACACTGGCCCTGCGCTCGCACCTGTACGAGCAGCTGGGCGACCAGGTCGTCGAGGCCGGCAAGCGGCTGTCGGGACCGCCGTTCGGCCGGGACGGCGAGAAGAACACCCTGGTGGAGGACCGCGTCGACGGCTTCGTCACCAACGGTCCGACGCAGGAACGGACCGTGGCCGCGGAGGTCGCCGCCGACGGCACGGTCTCCAGGGCCGTCGTCGCCGAGCGGGTGTCCGACGACATCCGGCAGCGGATGAACGCCACCGCGCTGAGCGCGTCCCAACGTGCCGCGTTCGAGGGCGTGCCCGTGACCGGCACCCACACCGTGACCCTTCCGGGCCTCGGCGACTACCTCGTGACGTACGTGCCCGGCGACGACGGCTCCGGCTACTACGTCGCCCTGCCCACCGCCGTCGTCGACAGCACCGTCAACACGCTGATCCTCGTGGAGATCAGCGTCACCGCAGCCGGTCTCGGCGCCGCCGTCATCGCCGGCTACGTGCTCGTCGGGCTCGCCACCCGCCCCCTGCGCAAGGTCGCCGCCACCGCCACCCGCGTCTCCGAACTCCCCCTGCACACCGGTGAGGTCAACCTCTCCGAGCGGGTCCCCGAGTCCGAGACCGACCCGCACACCGAGGTCGGCCAGGTGGGCGCCGCGCTCAACCGGATGCTGAACCACGTCCACGGCGCCCTGCACGCCCGCCAGGAGAGCGAGATGCGGGTCCGCCAGTTCGTCGCGGACGCCAGCCACGAACTCAGGACACCCCTGGCCTCCATCAGGGGGTACGCCGAACTGACCCGCCGCGGACGCGAGCAGGTCGGGCCCGACACCCGGCACGCGCTGGGCCGGATCGAGTCCGAGGCCGGCCGGATGACCTTCCTCGTGGAGGACCTGCTGCTGCTCGCCCGCCTCGACGCGGGCCGCCCGCTCCAGTTCGAGCAGACCGACCTCGTCCCCCTCGTCATCGACACCATCAGCGACGCCCGTGCCGCCGGACCCGACCACGTGTGGCGCCTCGAACTCCCCGAGGAGCCGGCCCCGGTGTCCGCCGACCCGGCGCGGCTGCAACAGGTCCTCGTCAACCTGCTCGCCAACGCCCGCACCCACACACCGCCGGGCACGACCGTCACCGCGCGCGTGCAGCGGCGCGGCCCCTGGCTGTGCGTGGACGTCCAGGACAACGGCCAGGGCATTCCGCAGGACCTGCTCCCCCGCGTCTTCGAACGGTTCGCCCGCGGCGATTCCGCGCGCTCCCGCGCCACCGGCTCCACCGGCCTGGGCCTCGCCATCGTGCAGGCCGTCGTCGGCGCGCACGGCGGCGCCGTGACCGTCGACAGCGTGCCCGGACGGACCGTCTTCACCGTGCACCTGCCCGCCCTCGCCCCCGCCGTGCCCCGGCCCGCGCCCGAAACCGACTGGCAACGGGACTCACAGGGCCAGCACAGGGCCAGCACATGGGTGCAACAGGGCGTCTGAGGAGAGTCGTCGGCATGCGAACCGACTCTTCTCCCGGCACCCTGCCGGCGCGGGAGCACCTCCCGGCCGCCACAGCCGGTACGCCTGTCCTGGACGTAGTGATCCCCGTCTACAACGAGGAGAAGGACCTCCAGCCCTGCGTGCGCAGACTGCACGACCACCTGACGCGGACGTTCCCCTACCCGTTCCGCATCACCGTCGCGGACAACGCGTCGACGGACAGCACCCCCGACGTGGCGCGGCTGCTGGAGACGCGGGTCCCCGAGGTGAGGTCCGTCCGCCTGGAGCAGAAGGGCCGCGGCCGGGCGCTGCGGACCGTCTGGTCGGCCTCGGACGCCCCGATCCTCGCCTACATGGACGTCGACCTGTCCACCGACCTCAACGCGCTGCTGCCGCTGGTGGCACCGCTGATCTCGGGCCACTCCGACCTGGCGATCGGCTCCCGGCTGGCCCGCAGCTCGCGGGTGGTGCGCGGGGCCAAGCGGGAGTTCATCTCCCGCTCGTACAACCTGATCCTGCGCGGCTCGCTCCAGGCCCGGTTCTCGGACGCGCAGTGCGGTTTCAAGGCGATCCGCCGCGACGTGGCGCAACTTCTGCTCCCGCTGGTGGAAGACACCGGCTGGTTCTTCGACACTGAGATGCTGGTGCTCGCCGAACGGGCCGGTCTGCGTATCCACGAAGTGCCGGTCGACTGGGTCGACGACCCGGACTCCACGGTGCACATCGTGAAGACGGCGACCGACGACCTGAAAGGGGTATGGCGCGTGGGCCGGGCGCTGGCCACCGGTTCGCTTCCCCTGGACCGGCTGACCAGGCCGTTCGGCGACGATCCCCGCGACCGCGAGATCATGGACGTACCCAAGGGCCTGGCCCGTCAACTTGTCGGCTTCTGTGTCGTCGGTGGCCTGTCCACCCTCTTCTACCTGCTGCTCTACAGCGGTTTCCGGCAGTTCTCCGGCTCCCAGACGGCCAACGCGCTCGCGCTGCTGGTCTCCGCGGTCGCCAACACCGCCGCCAACCGCCGGCTCACCTTCGGGGTGCGCGGCCGGAGCGGTGCCGTCCGCCACCAGGCGCAGGGACTCGTCGTCTTCGGCATCGGCCTCGCGCTGACCAGCGGTTCGCTCGTCGCGCTCGACGCGGCGACGTCCGACCCGGCACACGCCACCGAACTGGCCGTCCTCGTCGCCGCCAACCTCGCGGCGACCGTGCTGCGCTTCCTCCTCTTCCGCGCCTGGGTGTTCCCGGACCGGCGGGGCGACGAGGAGCCCCCGGCCCCGTCCCAGCCCCTGGGGCGGACCGCCGCCTCACCGGCGTACCCCGCGCCCGGTCCACTGCCGCAGCGGCCGTACCCCCACGCGCCGCACCCCCACACCCCGCCGCACGACAGCGGCACGAACCAGTTCCGCGCCGGCGAAGCCGCGGACGGCACCGTGGGGGTGCCCCCGATCGAGCGAAGCCGAGAGTGGGGGAGGGACGCCACCATGCGGCTGCAGCCGGTGCGTCCCCACGACACCGATCCGGGGGACGCCCGATGACCACCCACCTCGACGACACGGCGCGGACGGCCGACGGCCCGGCCACGCCCACCGCCTGGGGCCCGCCCGAGACCGCTCCTCCCGCGATACCGCGGGAACCCGACGCCCCCGCCCCCGGTGCGGGCGAGCCGAAGCAGCCCCTCGCCCGCAGACTGTGGCGCGGCCGGCCCGAGGACCCCCGCTGGGCGCGCCCGGCCCTCCTCGGCCTGCTGCTCGCCACCTGCGCCCTGTACCTGTACAACCTGAGCGCCTCCGGCTACGCGAACTCCTTCTACTCCGCGGCCGTCCAGGCCGGCAGCCAGAGCTGGAAGGCGTTCTTCTTCGGCTCGCTGGACTCGGCCAACGCCATCACCGTCGACAAGCCGCCGGCCGCGCTGTGGCCGATGGCGCTGTCCGTGCGGATCTTCGGCCTGAACTCGTGGGCGATCCTCGTTCCCGAGGTGCTGATGGGCGTCGGCTCGGTCGCCGTCGTGTACGCCTCCGTGCGCCGCCGCTTCAGCCCCGCCTCGGGCCTGATCGCGGGCGCCGTGCTCGCGCTCACCCCGGTCGCCGCGCTGATGTTCCGGTTCAACAACCCGGACGCCATGCTGGCCCTGCTGATGACCACGGCCTGCTACCTCGTGGTCCGCGCCCTGGAGGACGGCCGCACGAAGTGGCTGGTGTGGGCCGGTGCCGCGATCGGCTTCGCGTTCCTCGCCAAGACCCTCCAGGCCTTCCTGATCCTGCCGCCGCTGGCGATCGTGTACGCCGTCTGCGCGCCGGTCCCGCTGCGGAGGCGTTTCTCGCAGCTGGCCCTGGCGACGGCAGCGCTGGTCGTCTCCGGCGGCTGGTGGGTCGCGGTCGTCGAGCTGTGGCCCGCCTCCTCCCGCCCCTACATCGGCGGCTCGCAGAACAACTCCTTCCTGGAGCTGACCTTCGGCTACAACGGGCTCGGCCGCCTCAGCGGCGACGAGACCGGCAGTGTCGGCGGCGGTGGCGGCGGCGGAACCGGGCAGTGGGGCGAGACCGGCTGGGACCGGATGTTCAACTCCGAGATCGGCGCCCAGATCTCCTGGCTGCTGCCCGCCGCTCTGATCCTGCTGGTCGCGGGCCTGGTGGCCACGCGCGGGCGGAGGCGGACCTCCGTGACCCGGGGCGCGTTCCTGGTCTGGGGCGGTTCGCTGCTGATCACCACGGTGGTCTTCAGCTACATGGCGGGCATCTTCCACCAGTACTACACGATCGCGCTGGCCCCCTACCTGGCCGCCGTGATCGGCATGGGCGCCGGCCTCCTGTGGGAGAGGCGGTCCGGGATCCGGGCGTCGCTCACCCTCGCCGCCGCCTCGGTGGCCGCCGCGGCCTGGGGGTACGTCCTGCTCGACCGCACCCCGGACCACCTGCCCTGGCTGAAGTGGCTGGTGCTGGTCGGCGGCCTGACGGGCGCGCTCGGCCTGGTCTTCGCCGGCCGGCTGACCCGGCGGCTCGCCCTCGCGGCGGCGGCCGTGAGCATGGTCGCGGCGCTGGCCGGACCGACGGCGTACACGTTGAGCACCGTGAACTCCGCGCACACCGGATCCATCCCGACGGCGGGCCCGGCCGGCGCGTCCATGATGGGCGGCGGCCGGGGCGGTCCCGGCGGCGGTGGCGCCTTCGGCGGCCTGCCCGGCCAGCAGGGCCAGGGCCGGCAGAACGGCGGCTTCCCCGGCGGCGGCCTGCCCGGCCAGCAGAACGGCAACGGCGGCACACAGGGCCAGGGCCAGGGACAGGGCCGGACCGCCCCCGGCGGACAGACCGACGGCGGCGGCCCGGCGGGCGGCGGAGGCGGCATGGGCGGCCTCATCAACGGCGCCACCGTCACCGACGAGGCCAAGAAGCTGCTGGACACCGACTCCGACAAGTACACCTGGGCGGCGGCGGCCATCGGCGCCCAGAACGCCGCGAGCTACCAGCTGGCCACCGGCGACCCGGTGATGGCCATCGGCGGCTTCAACGGCACCGACCCGTCCCCGACGCTGGCGCAGTTCAAGCAGTACGTCGCCGACGGCATGATCCACTACTTCATCAGCAGCGGATCGGGCGGCGGCATGGGCGGCAGCGGCGACGGCACGTCCGCGCAGATCACCGAGTGGGTCGAGGCCAGCTTCAAGCAGGTCACGGTCGGTTCGACCACGTTCTACGACCTGACGGGGGAGGCGGCCGGCTGAGGTCCGGCGGCCGGCACGGCAAAGGGGCGGTGACCGCGGTCACCGCCCCTTTCCGCGTGGCGCGCCGGGCCCGTGCCACCGGACGGACCGGTGGCGGCGGTGCCGCGCCGCCGTGCCGCCGTGCCGCCGTGCCGTGCCGCCGTGCCGCCGTGCCGCGGGCCTGCGGCCTCGAAGGCCCGGCCGCCACCTAGCATCGTCATCAGGAGTGACCCGGAGAACCCCCAGGAAGGTGCGCCATGGCGAAGGCTGCCGAGCAGGCCGGGCGGACCAGCGTGTGGCTGGAGGGCAAGGCGCGCCGGGGGCGGGGCGGGAGCCAGCCGTCGGGACTCGACCGGGACCGGATCACCGGGGCCACCGTACGGCTGCTGGACGCGGAGGGACTGGACCGGTTCTCCATGCGCCGCCTGGCGGCCGAGCTGGGCGTGACGGCGATGTCCCTCTACTGGTACGTCGACACCAAGGACGACCTGCTGGAACTCGCCCTGGACGCGGCCTTCGGCGAACTGGAACTGCCCGATCCGGAGGCGGCGGGCGAGGACTGGCGCGAGCAGCTGCGGGCGCTGGCGTCGGCGTACCGGGAACTGCTGGTGCGACACCCGTGGCTGTCGCCGCTGGCCGGACGGTACCTCAACATCGGGCCGAACTCCCTGGTCTTCTCCCGCACGGTCCAGAGGGTGGTCCGCAGCACGGGCCTGCCCGACCACCGCATCACGAGCGCGATCGCGGCGGTCTTCCAGTTCGTGTACGGCTACGGCACGATCGAGGGCCACTTCTTCGGCCGGGTCGCGGACGCGGGCATGACCCCGGACGAGTACTTCCAGCACTCCCTGACCGAGGCGACCGAGGCGCCGCGGACCGCCGAGGTCGTCGAGGAGTCCAGGAACCTCATGGCGGCCCGCGGCGGCGACACGGTCGCGGAGATGCTGGACCGCGACTTCACCTTCGCCCTGGACCTGCTGGTCGCGGGCATCGAGGCGATGGTGGAACGCGGCTGAGGCCGCGCCGGACTCCGTCCGCCGGTCGAGGGGGCCGGTGGTCGGTCCTGGGGGGCGAGGCGTGCCGGGAAGCCGCCGGTGGCGACGGGGCTCCAGCGCTCGGGCGTGACCCGGATGATGGACTTGCCCTGCTTGACCATCGCCGCCCGGGCCCCTTCTTTTTGCGTCGCTCGCGCTGCTGCGCAGGCTTCGGGACGCCGCGCCGGACTCCGTCCGCCGGTCGAGGGGGCCGGTGGTCAGTCCTGGGGGGCGAGGCGTGCCGGGAAGCCGCCGGTGGCGACGGGGCTCCAGCGCTCGGGCGTGACCCGGATGATGGACTTGCCCTGCTTGACCAT
>NZ_JBICUZ010000003.1:628020-690261 GCF_043198675.1 Streptomyces sp. NPDC048734
TCGCCGCCCGGTATTCGTCCCAGTCGGGGTGTTCACCGGCGATGTTGCGGTAGTACTCCACCAGCGCCTCGACGGAGTCGGGCGAGTCGATGACCTCGGCGGTGCCGTCGACCTGGACCCAGGGCCCGTTCCAGTCGTCGCTCAGCACGAGCACGCTGACCCGCTCGTCCCGCTTGGCGTTGCGCGTCTTGGCCCGCTCCGGGTAGGTGGACACGACGATCCGGCCCGAGTCGTCGACCCCGCAGGTCAGCGGGGAGGTCTGGGGGCTGCCGTCGGCGCGCCGGGTGATGAGGATCGCGCGGTGCCGGGGACGTACGAAGTCCAGCAGCTCGTCGAGGGAGACGGAGGTGTTGGTCGCGATGTTCGGTGCCATGGGGCCAGCGTAGGCGCGGGGGCGGGCGCCGGAGCCGGCCCTGCCCGTCCCCGCGCGCATGTCCCTGCCCGCGCCCGCGCTCACGCCTGCGGCAGCGACTCCCCCTGCACGGCCTGGATGTCCAGTTCGACCTTGAGCGTCGTGCCGATGGCGGCGATGCCCGCCTGGACGACCTGGTTGTAGGTGATGGCGAAGTCCTCGCGGTGCAGGTCGGCCGTCGCGCGGAAGGCCGCCCGGGTGCCGCCCCAGGGGTCGGCGCCGGTGCCGAGGTAGGCGAGGTCCAGGTCGACGGGACGGACGACGCCGCGCAGGGACAGGTCGCCGTGGACGGTCCAGCGGTCGGGTCCCGCGGTCGTCAGCCCGGTCGAGCGGTAGGTGATCTCCGGGTGGGCGTCGGCGTCCAGGAAGTCCGCCGAGCGCAGGTGGGTGTCGCGCACGCCGTTGCCGGTGTCGATGGAGGCGGCGCGGATCACCGCCGTCACCCGCGACGTGCCGACGTCGTCGGGGGCGATCTCGACGGACGCGGTGAAGTCGGTGAACCGGCCGCGCACGCTGGAGATGCCGAGGTGCTGGGCGACCGCGCCGACCGTGGAGTGCGCCGGGTCGACGGTCCACGGGCCGGGCGGCGGCAGTTCGGTGCCGCCCTGCCGGGCCAGCGTGACCGTGCCGACCTCGGCCCGGCCGCTCGCGGTGACCAGCGCGCTCGCGGCGGCCGGCGCGTATCCGACGGCGGTGACGATCACGGTGTACGCCCCCGGCGCCAGCGCGGTCGTGTCGCGTACGGCACCCTCCGCGTCGGCCTCGGCGCGCAGCACCTGGCTCCCCGTCATGTCGGTCACCGTGACGACCGCGTGCGACACGGCCCATCCGTCCCGGGTGCGGATCCTCGCGGTCAGTCCCATCTCACGCAACTCCTCGAAGAGACCGGCCCGTGGCGGGGCGCTCCCCGCCACGGGCCGGTGCCGTGTCGTGCTACTCGCCGGGGTGGGCGAGCTCGATGTCGTGGCCGTCCACGCCGGTGCCGGCGACGGTCAGTGAGGTGGCCACCGGCGGGTAGCCGGTCGCGATGACCGTGTAGTCCCCGCCGTCCAGGTCGGTGAAGGCGTACGCCCCGTCCACGCCGGTGGTGGCGGTGCCGACCACGTTGCCCGCCGCGTCGACGAGCGTCACGCGCGCGTCGGCCAGCGGACCGTGCGGTGCCCGGACGACGCCCTGGACCTGCGCCCCCGCGTCGAGGACCAGCTCCACGCGGGTCACCCCGGTCGCGCCGACCTCGACGGGCAGGGCGCGCGGCCGGAACCCGGCGGCGTTGACCGCGACGGTCACGGCGCCCGGCACCAGCTCGGCGAAGGAGAACTCGCCCTGCTCACCGGTGGTCCCGGTGGCCAGCAGATCACCCCGCACGTCGGTGACGACGACCATGGCGTGCCCGACGGGCCCGCCCGTCTCGGCGGCCCGCACGACGCCGCCGAGCCCGCTGGTCCCGCTGAGCAGGATGTCGTACGCGACCGGCTCGCCGTCGACGACGATCGTGGACGCCTGCGGCTGGAACCCGTCGGCGGAGGCGATCAGGACGTACGAGCCCGCGCCCGGCGCGTCCAGCCCGTAGGAACCGTCGGCCTGTGCGACCGAACGGCCCAGCTGACGGCCCGCGAGGGAGATCAGCGTGACGGCGGCCTGCGGCACGGGCGCGCTCTCGGCACCGCGGACCAGACCGCGGACCGGGATGCCGCCGGAGGAGACCGCGGGGGCCTCGGCGGTGGCGGCGAGCCGCCGCGTGTCCTCGTGACCGGCCTCGGCGGCGGCACCGGCGAGGGCCTGCCCACCGGCGGGAGTCGGAGCCTGGGCCGCGACGGCGGCCGGGGCCCGGGTCGCCGCGGTGGCGTCCTCGGAGTCCGTCTGCGCCGACGCGCCCATGGTCTTCAGCGGGACCTCCTTGATGAACAGGGTGATGAGGAAGGCCACCAGGGCCAGTGCGGCGGCGATCAGGAAGACGTCCGCGATGCCGTGGCCGTACGCGCTCTCCATGACCGTGCGCAGCGGCAGCGGCAGCTTGTCCATGTCGGGGATGGAGCCCCCGGAGTCCGAAGCGGCGGAGGCGTAGTCGGGGCCGAGGTCCGCGATGCCGTCCCGGGCGTAGTCGCCGATGCGGTGGGCCATGACGGCGCCCAGTGCCGAGACGCCGATCGCACCGCCGAGGGAGCGGAAGAAGGTGACCGTGGAGCTGGCCGCGCCGAGGTCGCCCGGGGCCACCTGGTTCTGCGTGGACAGCACCAGGTTCTGCATCATCATGCCGATGCCGAGGCCGAGCAGGGCCATGAAGACGGCGGTCTTCCAGTACGGGGTGTCGTAGCGGATGGTGCCCAGCAGGCCGAGGCCCGCCGTGACGAGCACACCGCCGCCGACCAGCCAGGCCTTCCACTTGCCGGTGCGGGTGATGAGCTGTCCCGACACGGTGGAGGAGACGAAGAGCCCGCCGATCATCGGGATCGTCAGGACACCGGACATGGTCGGCGACTCGTCGCGGGCCAGCTGGAAGTACTGGGCGAAGAAGACCGTGCCGGAGAACATCGCGACGCCGACGAACAACGAGGCGGCTGAGGACAGCGTGATGGTGCGGTTGCGGAAGAGGCGCAGCGGGATGATCGGTTCGGCGGCCCGTGACTCGACGAGCACGAAGAGCAGCCCGAGCGCGATCGAGCCCGCGACCATCGTGTACGTCTGCCAGGACAGCCAGTCGTACTTGTCACCGGCGAAGGTGACCCAGACCAGCAGCAGCGAGACCGCGGCCGAGATGAAGAACGCGCCGGCCCAGTCGACCTTGACGTCCCGCTTCACGACGGGCAGGTGCAGGGTCTTCTGCAGCACGATCAGCGCGATCACGGCGAAGGGCACGCCGACGTAGAAGCACCAGCGCCAGCCCAGCCAGCTCGTGTCGGTGATGACACCGCCGAGCAGCGGACCGCCGACGGTGGCGACGGCGAAGGTCGCGCCGAGGTAGCCGGAGTAACGTCCGCGCTCCCGCGGGGAGATCATCGCCGCCATGACGATCTGCGCGAGGGCGGAGAGGCCGCCCACGCCGACGCCCTGGACCACACGGCAGGCGATCAGCATGCCGGGGTTCTGCGACAGACCGGCGGCGGCCGATCCGAGGACGTAGACGACGAGCGCTATCTGGACGAGCGCCTTCTTGTCGTACAGGTCGGCGAGCTTGCCCCACAGGGGGGTGGTCGCGGTCATCGCCAGCAGGGTGGCGGTGACGACCCAGGTGTAGGCGGACTGGCCGCCGCCGAGGTCGCCGATGATCTCCGGGAGGGCGTTCGAGACGATCGTGGACGACAGGATCGCCACGAACATGCCGAGGAGCAGTCCGGAGAGGGCCTCCATGATCTGCCGGTGCGTCATCGGAGCGTCGCTGGCGGACCCTCCGCCGTGCTTCGCGTGAGCCCGCACACCGGCTGGTGTGGTCGTTGCCATGGACTTCCTTCTCTTACGTCGCTTGTGCGGGTGTACGGGTGGTCCGGTCACGTGACGGTCCACGTGGGTGTTCGCTCTCGGGAACGGGAGGGGGCCGGTGGGGCCGGTGCGGGGTGGACCGGCAGTCGCCGAAGCTGGCGCGCAGCCGGGTCATCAGCCCGATGAGCTGACCGACCTCGTCGTCGGTCCAGTCGCTCAGCCGCTCCGCCAGCAGATCGGTGCTGCGGCGGGTCAGCTCGGCGAGCATCGCGTGGCCCTCGGGGGTGAGGCGCAGGATCCGCGAGCGCTTGTCCGTCGGGTCAGGGGACCGCTCGATCCAGCCCCGTTCGGCGAGGTGCGCGGCGTGTCGACTGGTCACCGACATGTCGACGGCGAGCAGCTCGGACAGGGCGCTCATGCGCAGGTCACCGTGCCGGTCGAGCAGCGTCAGCACCCCCGCCGAGCCGGGCGAGCAGTCGGCCGGCAGGATCCGTCCGATGTCCCGCTTCACGGCTCCGACGGCGCTGAGCTGACGCGCCAGCTCCTCGAACTGCGCCTGCCCTGCCATCACACCTCCCGTTTTTGTTGCTTAGGGCAACCATAGAAGCGTTTGGTTGCTACAGGCAAACAAATGAGGGGCGGGTGCCGCAAAAAGTTGGCAAAGGCAAGTGTTACGGAAGTAAACGCCCAGGTGGGAGAACCGGCCGCGCCGGCGGGGTGGGCCGAGTCGGCGGGGCGGGCCGAACGGGCCGGGTCGCGGTGCGCCCCCGCTTGGGACACCCCGGCCGCTTTCGCTAGTGTCTCGGAGCATGGCTAACACGCAGGGCCCCCAGGGCAATCACGACCCCGCCGGCAGCACCCAGATGTTCCGGGCGTTCGTCGACGAGGGCACTCCCCAGGCATCCCGCCAGGCCCCGGCCCCGGCCCCGGCCGGCCCCCGCCTCGGCCTGATCCTGGGCGTCGTCGCGGCGGTGGCGATCGTGGCGGCGGTGGCCTGGCTGGCGCTGAAGTAGCGGTGGCCCGGCTGGCGCTGAAGTAACGGACGGGACGGCGCGCCCCGGCGGTGCGGCCCCCTCGGCGGCGCCCGCCCGGGGCGGGCCCGACCACACCGGACGGCTCGCTCGGACCGGACGGCCTGCTCGGACCGGGCGCGCCACGCGTCCGCGGCGGCCCCCGGACCTGGACCTCAGGGGCCTGTCCAGCGAACGCCCGCCCGTTGCCCTCGTGTCCGGCGCCCGACCGACCCCCGTCCTGACCGGCCCGCAAGCGTGCGTCCCGGCTCCACGCCCCGGCGGGCGGCCGCCCTGGGCTTCATACCCGGCCGGCACCCGCGCCCCCCGACCGGCCGGCGCAGTCGCTCTCCCCCCGTACCGACGCGCCCGTGTCTCCACGTGCATGCCCAGGAGGCCCGCCAGGCGTCCGCGCGGACCGTCCAGGTGCCGCGCTCGCGGGTTTTCGGGGTGACCGGCGTCGAGGACTCCTCCGTCGACTCGATCGCCGCCCGGTCGCCGCCCGGGGCGCCGACGAGGTGCGTCTCCGGTGTGACCGAGTCCGAACAGGTCGGCGCACCACCTGAGTTGTGGCAGGCGAGCGTCATCTGCTCGCGCCACCGGGGGTCCGTGGCGGCGCGTTCAGGATCGCCCACGGCCAGGACGGCCGGGCCGCCGTCCGTCCGCCGACAGGACTCCGCACCTGTGACGACGGCCGCCGACGCGCCCGGTACGGCGCCCCGGCGGCCCTGGGTCCACGTCGGCCTGCGTATCGCGCCGGTGCCGTTGGCTGTCCGTCAGAAGTCAAGCCCGCGAACGGAGGTGCGGACCCGGCGACGGGCCCGCACCACGGCTCAGTCGGAGATCAGGCCCTCACGGAGCTGGGACAGGGTGCGCGTGAGGAGACGCGAGACGTGCATCTGGGAGATGCCGACCTCCTCGCCGATCTGCGACTGGGTCATGTTGGCGAAGAAGCGCAGCATGATGATCTGCCGCTCACGCGGCGGCAGCTTGGCCAGCAGGGGCTTCAGCGACTCGCGGTACTCCACGCCCTCCAGCGCCGTGTCCTCGTAGCCGAGGCGGTCGGCGAGGGAGCCCTCGCCGCCGTCGTCCTCGGGAGCCGGCGAGTCGAGTGAGGAGGCGGTGTACGCGTTGCCGACGGCCAGTCCGTCGACCACGTCCTCCTCGGAGACGCCCAGGACCAGGGCCAGTTCGGCCACCGTCGGCGAGCGGTCCAGCTTCTGGGAGAGTTCGTCGCTGGCCTTGGTGAGGGCCAGCCGCAGCTCCTGGAGGCGGCGCGGGACGCGCACCGACCACGAGGTGTCGCGGAAGAAGCGCTTGATCTCGCCCACGACCGTCGGCATCGCGAAGGTCGGGAACTCGACGCCCCGTTCGCAGTCGAAGCGGTCGATCGCCTTGATCAGGCCGATGGTGCCGACCTGGACGATGTCCTCCATCGGCTCGTTGCGCGAGCGGAAGCGTGCTGCCGCGTACCGCACGAGCGGCAGGTTCAGCTCGATGAGCGTGTCCCGGACGTACGCGCGCTCGGGGCTCTCCTCGTCGAGCGCGGCCAGCCGCAGGAACAGGGAGCGGGACAGGGTGCGGGTGTCGATGGCTCCCGTGGCCGGGAGCGCCGGGACGGGAGCGGCCTCGAGGGCCGTGACGTCGTCGAGCACGTCGGGCTCGACGGGCGTGACGGGCTCGGTGGGCGCGGACTCGCTCTTCGTGAGCATGAGCACCTTCGAGCTGCCCTGGTCTGCGGACATGCCACCCCCTTTGGGTCGCGGGACGGTCGTGGCGAACGCTCCGGATCGAGGAACGCCAGCCTTCACCTGAATACCGGAGCCGAAGCCCCGGCAAACGCGCTTCCGGCAGAATGTCACATGTCGGCAACACGCTGTAGTGACATGTCGACATGTGAATCGCGAATAGGCCCTGGAAAGAGGGGGTGTGACGGTTTTTCAGCACGGTTCGGCCGGGAAGCGCCCCACTGTGTGATTCGCCCTTGTCGGTGATGGATCGCTCCCGCGTTCGGTTGCGGATCTTCACCCTGAAGGACCACGCGCCCCCGCCTGCAGGGGCGTTGCCCTCACCCGCCGGGGAACTGCCCCCGCCCGCCGGGGTGCCGTCGCGGTCTGCCGGGGGTGCTGTCGCCGCCTGCGGGGAGCTGTGCCCGCCGGGGAGTCGCTGCCGCCCGTCGAAGGGCTGTCGCCGCCCGTGGAGGGCCCGGCGAGGGCCGTCAGGCGTCGATGCGGTTCGCCGACCGCAACCGCTGGAAGCTGCGCGCCAGGAGGCGCGAGACGTGCATCTGGGAGACCCCGAGTTCCGCGCTGATCTGTGACTGGGTCAGATTGCTGTAGTAGCGCAGCAGCAGGATCCGCTGCTCGCGTTCGGGGAGCTGGACCAGGAGGTGGCGGACCAGGTCGCGGTGCTCCACCCCGTCCAGTGCCGGATCCTCGTAACCGAGCCGGTCCAGCAGGCCGGGCAGCCCGTCGCCCTCCTGTGCGGCCTCCAGGGAGGTCGCGTGGTACGAGCGGCCGGCCTCGATGCAGGACAGCACCTCGTGCTCGGCGATGCGCAGCCGCTCGGCGATCTCGGCGGTGGTCGGCGTCCGGCCGAAGGCGGTGGTCAGGTCCTCGGTGGCGCTGTTGACCTGCACCCACAACTCGTGCAGCCGGCGCGGAACATGGACGGTGCGCACGTTGTCGCGGAAGTACCGTTTGATCTCGCCCACGACCGTCGGCATCGCGAAGGTCGGGAACTGCACGCCCCGGTCGGGGTCGAAGCGGTCGATGGCGTTGATCAGGCCGATGGTGCCGACCTGGACGACGTCCTCCATCGGCTCGTTGCGGGAGCGGAAGCGGCCGGCGGCGTAGCGTACGAGCGGGAGGTTGGCCTCGATGAGCGCCCCGCGCACGCGGTCGTGCTCCGGGGTGCCCGGTCGCAGGTTCTTCAGCTGGGCGAAGAGCACCTGGGTCAGTGCCCGGGTGTCCGCGCCGCGGCGCCGTTCGGGCGTCGGGGCGGGTGCCTCCTCCTGAGGCGGCGCAGTACTGGCCGACACGGTCAACGCCACCTCTTCGTCAGATCAACATCGGTCAACTCATCCATCAAAAGCGGTCATAGCATCACAAGACATGTGCAGTGTGTGCAAGTACCCCATAAGACCGTGTTGAGGGAGAAGTTGGGCGCAGGACGCGCGAAAGCCCCCCGCCGTTCCGGCGGAGGGCTCAGTGCGGCACGGTCCGGTCCGCGCGCCGGAGGCCGAGGGCGGGGGCCGACGGTGGGGGTGCGGAGACGGGCGCGAAGTCGAGACGGACGCGAAGTCAGGTGTCCGGTCGGGCCGCGGCGTCAGAACGCGTAGTCGGCGACCACCCAGGTGGCGAACTCGCGCCAGAGGGCCACGCCCGCCTGGTGCGTCGGGTGCTCGAGGTACCGCTTCAGGGCTTCCGCGTCCTCGACCGCCGAGTTGATCGCGAAGTCGTAGGCGATGGGCCGGTCGCTGGTGTTCCAGCCCAGTTCCCAGAAGCGCAGCTCCTCGATCTGTCCGCCCAGGGCGCGGAAGGCGGCTTCGCCCTCCACCACCCGGGGGTCGTCGCGGGTGACGCCTTCGTTGAGCTTGAAGAGGACCAGATGGCGGATCAAGGGGCACTCCCGGTGAGTACGGCTGCCGGCTGCTACTTCGCTCCGTCGGCGAGCCAGGTGAAGAAGTCGCCGATGGCGCTGGCCGCGTCCGATATGCCCTCGAAGGCTATCTGGACGTAGTCCGCCGCCTTCTCCGGGTCCGTGATGATCACGTAGAGCACGAAGACCACGATCACGTAGACGGCGATCTTCTTGGCGTTCACCGCCACCGCGGCCTCCCTCTGAATGCTGCCCCTGGGGCCCCCTGCTGCCGGCCGCGAGTGTAACCCTCACGTCGTTTCTTCCGACCAACGCCACGACGGGCGGGGCGTTTCGCGGGGACACCGCACCCACCGCACAGCAGAACACCCCCTGACCCGTGTCGCCGCGGTTCAGGGGGTGTCATCAGCGGTAGCGGAGGGATTTGAACCCTCGGTGACTTGCGCCACACTCGCTTTCGAGGCGAGCTCCTTCGGCCGCTCGGACACGCTACCGAGAGAGACCTTACAACAAGGTGAGCCCCGCTTTGAAATCGGATTCACCGGGAGCGGAAGAACTCGGTGAGCAACCGGGCGCAGTCCGCGGCGAGGACGCCCTCGACGACCTCGGGGCGGTGGTTGAGCCGACGGTCACGGACGACGTCCCAGAGGGAGCCGGCCGCGCCCGCCTTGTCGTCGCGGGCGCCGTAGACGACCCGGTCCACGCGGGACTGGACGAGGGCGCCCGCGCACATCGTGCACGGTTCCAGGGTGACGACGAGCGTGCAGCCCGTCAGCCGCCACCGGCCGGTCCGCGCGGCGGCCCGCCGCAGGGCCAGCACCTCCGCGTGGGCCGTGGGGTCGCCGCCCGCCTCGCGTTCGTTGTGGCCGGCCCCGAGGACGGTGGTGCCGTCGGCGGCCAGGACGACGGCACCGACGGGGACGTCGCCGCCGCGGGCGGCCAGCGCGGCCTCGTCCAGGGCGAGCCGCATCGCGGCCCGCCACCGGTCACGTACGGGGTCGGCGGGCCGGCCCTCTTCGGTCGGTGCGGTCAGCGGACGGTCTCCAGGACCTCCGAGGCCCCGAGGGACTCGGCGATCTCGGTGAGCGCGTCCGAGGACAGCGACCTCAGTTCCTTCTCGCCGACGCCGAGGTCGTCGAGGATGCCGGCGTCGCCGACCGGGCCGTGCGGCACCGCCTCGGCCGAACCGGTGCTTCCCGCGCCGTCCGTGTCGTCGTCCTCGGCGTCGCCGTCCTCGGTACCGTCGAGGTCGAGGGCGTCCAGGTCGTCGGCGTCACCCGGATCCCGGCCGAGCAGTTCGTCGGTGAGCAGGATCTCGCCGTACGAACTGCGGGCGGCGGCGCTTGCGTCGGAGACGAAGATGCGCGGGTCCTCCTCGCCGTCGATGCGGACGACCCCGAACCAGGAGTCCTCCTGCTCGATCAGCACGAGGACGGTGTCCTCGTCCGGAGAGGCTTCCCGGGCCAGGTCGGCGAGATCCGACAGGGTTTCCACATCGTCGAGCTCTGTGTCGCTCGCTTCCCACCCGTCTTCGGTGCGCGCGAGCAGTGCGGCGAAGTACACCGTGACTCCCACTGGTCTTAGGCGTGCCGGTTGGGGGTCCCCCCGGCGGAGGTTACGGGCGGAGAGAGCTCAGGCTCCGAGCCCCACCCACTCGGAATCGTGGCAGAAACAAGGCGTCCAGGGGACGTCTTCGGCTCCCTGTGTCCGGACGTTTTGACCGCGGGTCCACGGGGACGCCCGCGAGCAACTCACCAGCGCACTCGTTGCCACCACCGCGGATCGTACGCGGCTTTGCCGTGCGGCCACGCACGCCCACCCCCGTAACGCGCGTGACGTCGGCGGTCTTCCCCACGGGGACCGAGGGGACCGCTACCAGCGGAAGGTGCGCATGCGCATCGCGTGTCGGAGCCGGGCCGTCTTCGCGCGGCGCGGCTGGACGCGGTCGCGCAGCTCGCGGGCCTCGGCCAGCTCACGCAGGAACTGCGCGCGTCGTCTGCGGCGCTGCGCCTCGGTCTCCGACGGCTCCTCCGACGGGTTCTCCTGCGGCTCCTCCGCTTGCGGCGCCGCACGCTCTGGCAGGTCAGGCATTGGTCCACCACCCTGGTCCGTTCCCCCCACCTTCCCTCCGAAGGGCGGTTTGATGCCGACGAACAGTTCAGGCGAGGGGAGAGGCTCACTGTGTGTGGGGACGCCGGGCCGCTCGGGCCCGGTTACTGTTGTGGACATGCGTCTCCACGTCGTCGACCACCCCCTGGTCGCCCACAAGCTCACCACGCTGCGCGACCGCCGCACGGACTCCGCGACCTTCCGTCGCCTCGCCGACGAGCTGGTCACCCTGCTCGCCTACGAGGCCACCCGGGACGTGCGCACCGAGCAGGTCGACATCATGACGCCGGTCGCCGGCACCACCGGCGTCAAGCTCGCCCGCCCGCGTCCGCTGGTGGTGCCGATCCTGCGGGCCGGCCTCGGCATGCTGGACGGCATGGTCCGGCTGCTGCCGACCGCCGAGGTGGGCTTCATGGGAATGATCCGCGACGAGCAGACCCTCCAGGCCTCCACGTACGCCACGCGCATGCCGGAGGACCTGTCCGGCCGTCAGGTGTACGTCCTGGACCCGATGCTGGCCACCGGCGGCACGCTGGTCGCCGCGATCCGCGAGCTGATCAGGCGGGGCGCCGACGACGTGACCGCGGTGGTGCTGCTGGCCGCGCCCGAGGGCGTGGAGATCGTGGAACGCGAGCTGGCGGGCACGCCGGTCACCGTCGTCACGGCGGCCGTCGACGACCACCTCAACGAGCACGGCTACATCGTCCCGGGCCTGGGCGACGCGGGCGACCGCCTGTACGGCGCGGCCGAGTAACCACCGCCGTACCGGTGGGGTACGGCGCTCAGCAGCCCTTCTTCGCGGTCGCCGTCGGCTTCGGTGCGGCCAGGGCCGTCAGTTCCCTGGTCGCTTCCGGTCGGCTGGTCAGCGCCTTGAAGCCGTTGCCGATGATCAGGTCGATCGTGGTGCCCTTGCGGGCGGCGTCGGTGCGGCGCTCGGCGGCGGTGAGCTGGGTGGCCAGCACCGGCAGCGAGGTGTTCAGTGAGGCCGCCGGGCCGAGCAGTACGCCGGTGCCGGTGACCTTCTTGTCGTACTGCGGACCGGCGTTGCCCACCTCGCCGATCCGGAAGCCGCGCTTCTCGAGTTCGTCGGCGGTGGTCTTGGCGAGGCCGCTGCGCGTGGTGGCGTTGAAGACGTTCACGGTGATCTGCGCGGGCCTGGGCAGAACGGCCGGGGCCGCGGTGGCCGCGGGGCTCGCCTTGGTCGAGCAGCCGGCCTTCGCGGCGGCCGCCGAGGCGGTGCCCCCGCCGCCGGTGAAGACGTCGATCAGCTGGAGGGTGCCCCAGCCGGCCACGCCGAGCACGGCTCCGCAGGCGACGGCGACGCCGACCAGCCTGCCGCGTCGCCGGGACGGGCGCATCCGGGGGTATTTGTCCCCCGTGATCCGGTATTGGCCGCCCATGCCGGGAGGAGTCAGCATGCTCATGAGCGCAGCGTAGTGCGCCGGGGCGGCCGTGCCTACTAGATGATCATTCAATAGGGTGCAGAGCACCCGAAAGGGCCAACCGGCCCCGGGCGGGGACGCGTCGGGTCGGGTTGTCCGGGGGTCGGCTCAGTCCAGTTCGAGCACCCGCGCGTGGAGCACCTGGCGTTGCTGGAGGGCGGCTCGGACCGCGCGGTGGAGTCCGTCCTCGAGGTACAGGTCGCCCTGCCACTTCACGACATGCGCGAAGAGGTCGCCGTAGAACGTGGAGTCCTCGGCGAGCAGGGTTTCCAGGTCGAGCTGCTGCTTGGTGGTCACCAGCTGATCGAGGCGGACCGGGCGCGGCGCGACGTCCGCCCACTGCCGGGTGCTTTCCCGGCCGTGGTCGGGGTACGGCCGGCCGTTTCCGATGCGCTTGAAGATCACACGGAAAGCCTACCGGTCCTGACGTTCCGGGCGCAGCCATGGCGGCGGAGTGTGAGGCCGGAAAAGAGGTGGCGAACCGGGGCACAAGGGAAGGGATGGCTGTCGGCGAGGCCGCCGGAACCGCTGTGGCCACGCCTTCACCGGCCCCGTCCTCGGCCCGGCTGCCGGCCGGGCCGAGGACGGGGGCGGCAGCCGGTGCGAGGGGCGGCGAGGTCGTCGGCACCGTCCTCAGGGGGAGCGGTGCTCCCCGAGCCGGTCGCCGCGACCCGGCCGCGCCCCCCCGGTGCCCGCCCGTCCGGTCGGCGGTGGCGTGGCGGCCGGGCCCCGGGCGGTGACGGCGTCCGCGTCCCGCGACGGCTGTGCACAGGCTGTGGGCGGCGCGTGCGAGGGGCGCGCGGGGGGCGTGCCGGGTGTGCTGCCCGTACGGTGCGCGGAGCCCGCTGAACGCATGGCGCCGCGGCGCCGGTGCCGAGGGCCGGGAGGCCGTTCTGCCGTCGAACCGGTCGCGGACGGCGGCGTGTTCACGATGCCGCCGTGGCCCGTGGCCCGTGGTCGGTAGCTCGTGGTCCGTGGTCCGAGCGGAAGGGGATCGGGTGGACGGGGATCGGGCTGGGGGCAGGTTCTCCTCCTTCCGCACCGCACCGCACGGCGGAGGCGGCCCGCCTCCGCCCCGCGCGTCAGTGACCCCGGTCGTCCTCCGGGATCGGCCGCCCCTTCTGCCGGTCGGTGATCTTGATCTGCGGCTTCGGCGTGCTGCGTGCGGCCTCCGCGCGCAGCAGGGCGCGCAGGACCGCGTACGGGTCTGTCGGCATGGTGTGAGTCCTGTGTTTCTCGAAGCGTCGAACTGACGGGTCCTCCTCGGTGCGGAGCGGGGGGTCAGCAGCGCAGGACCACCGTGCGCGGGGTGCCCGGGGCGGCCGGTGGGCACGGCGGCCGGGGCGGCGCGGGCGTGACGCGGCCGCGGGGGAGGGCGGGGGCCGGGGCCGGGCGGGGTGCCGCGGCACGGCGGGCGGCGGCCCCGGTGGCACGCAGGGCGTCCAGGGCGTCGTACTCGACGATCTCCGCGGCGGCCACCGGTGCGGGCGCGCAGACCGCGGTGGGCGCGCCCGGTACCAGGACGGCGAGCAGCAGCACGAGGACCCGCAGCCAGGAACGGTGGTGCGGGAGGTTTCTCGCGGTGCTGCTCATGGCTGGTCATCTGCCCGCGACACGCCCGGCGTTCAGCACACCGCGCGGGAGAACCGCCCGTTCGGAGCAGAGCCCGGCACGGACTCACACGGCGCGGGCTCACACGGCGCGGGGGACCCGTTCGGCCCGGCCCCGGGTGCGCAGTCCGGTGACGATCTCGACGACGCCGACCACCACCAGCCGGATGCCGCCCACGAGGGCGAGGACGGCGACCGATGCGAAGGGGGAGTCGATCAGGACGACACCGGGGACGAAGGTGACGATCCCGAGGAGGACCGTCATGTGCCCGGCTCGGGCCGTGCGGAGGCGGCCCGCCACCCGGGGCGGCCCGCCCGGCTCACCCCTCGGTGGCCTCCACGGCCTGGGCCGGTCCGCCGCGTCCGTCACCCGCCCCAGCGGTCCGCCGCGCCCCTCACCAGCGCCGCCGGTCCGCCGCGTCCGTCACCCGCCCCAGCGGTCCGCCGCGCCCCTCACCAGCGCCGCCGGTCCGCCGCGTCCGTCACCCGCCCCGCGCGTCACCCGGCCTGCCAGTACCCCACCGCGTTCGTCCTTTCCTTCGGGACCGCCAGGTCCTTGCGGACGTACGCCGACAGGGTCCGGGTCGTCCGGGTGTCGCAGGCGATCCAGACGTACGGGTCCGGGGTGGCTGCCAGCAGGGCGGGCAGCTCGGTCTTCACGCGGTCCACCAGTTCCGTACGGGGGGTGCGGCGGAGGTCGTGCCGGGCCAGGTCGGTGCGGAAGGGGAGGCCGTCCCCGTCGCCCTCGAACCAGATCGTGGCCGGTGCCGGGCCGAGGGCGTCGAGGAGGGAGTTGATCGCGGGGAGGGAGGCCGGGTCGCCGATCACGAGGACGCGGGAGGGGGCCGGGGTGGGCCGGGTGAAGTCCGTGCCCTGGACGGTGGCCTCGATGGTGTCGCCGGGCCCGGCGGCCCGCGCCCAGTCGCAGGCGGCGCCCTCGTGCAGGGCGAACTCCAGGGAGAAGGTGCCGGCCGCCGGGTCGGGGTCGACCAGGGTGTAGGCCCGCTGGTGCGGCCTGCCCGCGTTGGTGAACCACAGCCGTACCCACATCGTCGGGTGGACGCCGGTCGTGGCGAGCAGTCCGCCGTCGGTGAGGTGGAGCCTCCGGTAGTGCGGGGTGACGTCCTCGGCCCCCGTGACGGTGAGGGTGAAGTCCTTCGCCCGCATCAACTTCAGGACCGCGCCCTCCCAGCCCCTCCCCTGCGCCATGCCCCTTCACCTCTCGCGTACGATTCCTGCACCGATTGATTAGGTGAGCCTAACCTAAATGTCAGAAGGGTCCCAGGGTGACGAGCGAGACGGACGGAGCCGCCCGGCAGACGGACGGGGAAACCGGGACCGAGACCGGCATCGAGCCCGGGGTCGGCCCCGGAACCGGAACCGGCGTCGAGCCCGGAACCGGAACCGGCGTCGAGCCCGGAACCGGAACCGGGGCGGACCCCGGTACCGCGTCCGGTGAGGTCTACCGGGACACCTGGGGCATTCCGCATCTGCGGGCCGGCGGCGCCCACGCCCTCGCCCGCCTCCAGGGGAGGGTCACCGCCCGCGACCGCGCCTGGCAACTGGAGGTCGAGCGGCACCGCGCGCGGGGCACCTCGGCGTCCTTCCTCGGCCCGGAGGCCCTCCCCTGGGACCGCTTCGTCCGCCGCGCCCGCCTCGACGACACCGCCCGCCGCTGCTTCACGACCCTTCGGGCGAGCGACCCGGAGACCGCCGCCTGGGTGCGGGCGTACGTCGACGGAGTCAACGAAGGCCTGCGCCCGACCCCCGAGTTCACCCGCGTCGGCCTCACCCCCGGCCGCTGGGAGCCCTGGACGCCGCTGGCCGTCTGGCTCTCCACCCACATCCTGTTCGCCGGCTTCCCCGCCAAACTGTGGCGCGAGGAGGCCGCCCGCCACCTCGGCGAGGACGCCGTCGGCCTGTTCGCCACCGACGGGCCCGGCACCGCCGGCAGCAACGGCTGGCTGGTCAGCGGCGACCGCACGGTCACCGGGCAGGCCGTCATCGCCGGCGACCCGCACCGTTTCATCGAGGACCCCGGCGTCTACCAGCAGATCCGGCTGGCCTGCGACGAGTTCGACGTCGTCGGACTCGCCGTCCCCGGCGTCCCCGGCATCGCCCACTTCGGACACACCGGAACGGTCGCCTGGGCCATCACCAACGCCATGGCCGACTACCAGGACCTCTACCGCGAACGCCTGCGCCGCACCGGTGCCGGCGTCGAGGCCCTCGGCCCGGACGGCACCTGGCGCCGGGTCGAGCGGCACACCGAACTCGTCCGGGTGGCGGGGGAGGAGACCGTCGAGGTCGAGGTGCTGGAGACCGAGCGCGGCCCGGTGATCGCGGGCGGCCCCGAGGGCCTCGACGACGGAAGCCCCGGCGGCACCGACGACGGCGCCCCCCTCGCGCTCGCCCTGCGCCACCCGCCCCGCGTCACCGGCGACCTCGGCTTCTCCGCCCTGCTCCCCCTGCTGCGGGCCCGCCGGGTCGCCGACGTCGACCACGCCCTCGACCTCTGGGCCGAGCCGGTCAACGTCGTCCAGGCCGCCGACACCGAGGGCGGCCTGCTGCACCGGGTCGCGGGCCGCGTGCCCGTGCGCGCGCGGGCCAACCGCATCCGCCCGGTGCCGGCCTGGGAGCCCGGCCACGAGTGGACCGGCTGGCACGAGATGCCCCGCGCCGGACTCACCGACGGTGTCGCCGTCATGGCCAACCAGCGCGGACCGGCCGCCGGCCTGGGCGTCGAGTTCGCCCCGCCGCACCGCGCCGACCGCATCCACGCGCTGCTCGGCCGGCGCCGGCAGTGGTCGTCGTCCGACATGCCGGCCATCCACACCGACACCCACCTCGCCTCCGCCGCAGCCCTGCTGGACCACCTGGCTGCCCTCGACGGCCTGAGTCCCGCGGCGGCCGACCTGCGGGCGCGGCTCCTGCGCTGGGACCGCCGGATGGACGCGGACAGCCGGGAAGCGGGGCGGTTCGCGGCCGTGCGCGGCGCGCTCGTGCGCCGCCTCGCCGCCGAGCCCGCCTTCGCCGCGCTCACCGCCCCGCCCGCCTACCCCGAGGTCCTCCTGCCCTGGCTGGCCCTCGTCCCCCGCATCGGCTACGCCCTCGAACACCTCCTGCGCGCCGAGGAGCTGTACGGCATCGACCGGCCGAAGCTGGTGCGGGAAGCCCTTGAAGAGGTCGCCCTCGAAGAGGTCGCCGGGCAGCCGGACGCGCGCTGGGGCGACACCCACCGCCTCGCCCCGTGGCGGGCCCTGCCCGACCCCTCCGGGGAAGCCCCCGCCCTCTCCGGCGACCACGACTGCGTGCTGTGCACCTCCGCCGTGCCCGGCTGGACCGACCTCGCCGCCCGCGGGCCGGCCGCCCGCTACGTCTGGGACCTGGCCCGCCGCGAGGACAGCCGCTGGATCGTGCCCCACGGCGCCTCCGGCCACCCCGACAGCCCCCACCACCACGATCAGCTCCCCCTGTGGCTCACGGGCGAGCTGGCCCCGGTCGTCACCGACTGGGCGCACCTGACGAAGGAGAACGATGACTGACGTGAACGTCCACTACCTCCACGTGGAGGAGGCCGGGGGCTTCGGCACCGTCCGCATCCGGCCCCTCGACGCCGAGGCCGACGCGGCGGTCGTGCACGGCTGGGTCAGTGAGGAACGGGCCGTGTTCTGGGGCATGAACGGCCTGACCGAGGACCAGGTCGCCGACGTCTACGCCCACATGGCCGGCCTCGACACCCACCACGCCTTCCTCGCCGAGCTGGACGGCGAGCCCGTCGCCGTGCTCCAGACGTACGAGCCGTCGCAGGACCGGGTCGGCGAGTGCTACGAGGTCGAGCCCGGGGACATCGGCGTCCACGTGCTGCTCGCGCCCGCCGGGGAGCGGGGCGCGCGGCCGGGCTGGTCGTCGGCGCTGATGGGCGTGTTCGCGGCGTACGTGCTGGTGGGGCTGGACCGGCGGCGGGTGGTGGTCGACCCGGACGTGCGCAACGAGAAGGCCCTCGCCCGTTTCCTCCGCCAGGGCTTCGAGCCCGGACCGGTCGTCACCCTCCCGGAGATCGACCTGCCGGACGTGTACCTGCCGGAGAAGACGGCCCGGCTCGCCTTCCTCAGGCGGGAGGTAGCCTTCCCCGGGTGACCCCCGAGGACCTCGTCGCCCACTACGGTCTGGAGCCGATCCCCCGCGAGGGCGGCCTGTTCCGCCAGACCTGGGCCGGACCCGCGCTGCCGGACGGCACCCCCGCCGGAACCGCGATCGTCGCCCTGCTCACCGCGGACGACTTCTCCGCCCTGCACCGCCTCCCCGGCGACGAGATCTGGCACTTCTACCTCGGCGACCCGCTGGAACTGCTGCTGCTCGCCCCCGACGGCACCTCCCGCACGGCCGTGCTCGGCCCGGACGTCCTCGGCGGCCAGCACCCGCAGCTCACCGTCCCCGCGCGCACCTGGATGGGCGCGCGGGTGACGTCCGGCGGCGCCTGGGCCCTCTTCGGCTGCACCATGGCCCCCGGCTTCACCTACGCGGCCTACGAACACGGGGACGCCGCCGCCCTGACGGCGCGTCACCCGGACCGGGCCGCCCACATCGCGCGACTGTGCCGTCCCTGACCTCACCGGCGGACCGGACGCCCCCGGTCACGGGCGCGGGCGGCGGCCCGGTCACCCACACCGCCTCGGCGGTGGCGGCCCCCGAGGGCCACGCCCACCACGCCGCCTCCAAGGCCGCCGCCGCCCGCCGTCTCCCGCAGGGGGAGCGCCGGCGCCTCGCCGGTGACCGGCAGGTGCCCGGCCCGGCCGACGCCCGGCCCGGCCGACGCCCGGCCCGGCCGACGCCCGGCCCGGCCGACGCCCGGCCCGGCAGGTGCGCGGCCCGAGGGCGTACGGCGCCGACGTGAGGGCGTACGGCGCCGACGCGAGGCGGTCGCGGTCGGCCGGACCGGCAGCCCCGAGGACGTCGGCCACGCCTGCGTCCTCCTCGCCTCCCCGCACACCTCCCGGACCACCGGACACGACCCGGTGGTGGACGGCGGGGTGCCGACCCGCCCCACGGGGTGAGCAGGACAGCCTCATGGGGTGAGCAGGACAGCCTCACGGTCCGTACGTATCTCCAGGCACGGGAGTCCAGTCCGAAGTACGGAGCGGTGACGTGGTCGAGGGGCGCGATGACGTGAACGGGCGCGGTGGTGTGGCCGTCGGGCGCGACGCCGTGTCCGTCGGCCGCGACGGCGGGCGACGGCGTGGTGCACGGGGCGGCCGGGGCAAGGGCGCCCGGCGGTGGCGAGGACTGGTGCTGCTCGGCACCACCCTGGTCCTGCTCCTCCTCGGCAGCGCCGGCCAGGCGTCGGCCCACGCCGCCCTCCGCGACGCCGACCCCGCCGACGGGTCCGTCCTCACGACCGCTCCCCGCAGCATCACCCTGACCTTCACCGAGTCCGTCGGCCTGATCGACGACACCTTCCGCGTCTTCGACCCCCGCAACGGGCGCGTCGAGACGGGCGAGGCGCAACACGCCGACGGCCGGTCCGACACCGCCCGCGTCACCCTCCCGGCCCGGCTCGGCACCGGCACCTTCACGGTGACCTGGCGGGTCGTGTCGGAGGACAGCCACCCCATCGCCGGCGCCTTCACCTTCTCGATCGGCGCGCCCTCCCCGACCCCGGCCGCCGTCCCCGGCGGCCCCGTGGAGGACCCGGCCACCGCGGGCCTGCACAAACTCGGCCGCTGGCTGGCGTACGGCGCCGCCGCCCTGCTCATCGGGACGGCCGCCTTCGTCGCCCTGTGCCGCCCGCCGGACGTCCGGCCGCTGCGCGGGCTCCTCGTGGCCGGCTGGTGGACGTTCACCGCGTCGACGGTCCTGCTGCTCCTGCTGCGCGCCCCCTACGAGACCGGCGCCGGTCCCGCGCAGGCCCTCGACCCCTCCGGCCTCACCCGGACCCTCTCCGGCCGGCCCGGCCTCGCCCTGGCCGCCCGGCTGCTCCTGCTGGCCGCGGCCGCCGTCCTGCTCCGTCGGCGCGGCCGTGAACGGCCCACCCGGGCGACCCTCGCCACCGGCCTGGTCCTGGCCGTGGGCCTCGGCCTGACCTGGGCCGCCGCCGAACACGCGTCGGCCGGCATCCAGGTCCCGGCCGCGATGACCTCCTCGGTGCTGCACCTGCTGGCCATGGCGGTGTGGCTCGGCGGCCTCACCGCCCTGCTCACCCTGCTCCGCCACGGCACCCTCCCGGCCGCCGTGGCCGCCCGCTTCTCCCGGCTGGCCGCCACCTCGGTCACCGTCCTCGCGGTGACCGGCGTCTACCAGGCCTGGCGCGGCCTCGGCACCCTCGACGCCCTGACGGACACGACGTACGGCCGGACCCTCCTGGCCAAGCTGGGGGCGGTGGGCCTGCTGCTCCTGGCGGGCGCCTGGTCGCGGCAGTGGACGGGACGGCTGGTGAGAACGGAGGCGGCACGCGCGCGTGTGAGGGAGGCGGAGACGCCGGATGTGGAGGAGAGCGAGACGAAGGGCGGGACGACGGAGATGGCGAAGGTGAAGGAGACGGTGGCGGCGAAGACGGTGGCGGCGAAGACGGAGGCGAAGGCGGCGACCAAGGTGGCGGCGGCGGTCGGCGCTCCGGCGACGGAGGAGGGGGTGTCCGGGCGGACGCCCGCGCAGGCTCCCGCCCCGCCGGACGGGCCCCCGTCCGGCGACGGCACCCCGATCGCCCCGGCCCGCACCCCGGCCGAGGACGCGCGCCGCCGCGCCCTGCGCCGGTCGGTCCTCGCGGAGGTCGCGGTCTCCGTCGTCGTCCTGGGCCTGACGACCGTGCTGACGGGCACCCTCCCGGGCCGGGCGGAGGCGGAGGCGGCGACGTCCGGACAGTCGATCGGGCTGCCCGTCGCCTCCGTGACCACGGTCCCCTTCGACATGAGCGGTCCGGACGCCCCCGGCGCCCGCGGCAGCGTGCAGATCACCCTCGATCCGGGCCGGGTCGGCGAGAACTCGGTGCAGGCCGTGGTCTACGGCCCCGACGGCGGCTTCGCCACCGTCCCCGAACTCCGCATGTCCTTCAGCCTGCCCGGCCAGGACATCGGCCCGCTCGACGCGAAGCTCACCGACCGGGGCGGCTACTGGGCCGCCGACGCCGTCAACCTGCCCCTCCCCGGCACCTGGGAGATGAGCGTGACCGTACGCGCCTCGGAGATCGACCAGGTGACGGAGACGAAGCCGGTGCGCGTCACCCGCTGAGCGGGCTCCCGAGGCGCAGGGCGGTGCCTCGGGCCGGTGTGCCTCTCGCCTCCGCTGAGGTCCGCGGCCGTCCGCGGCCGTCCGCGGCCGTCCGCGGCCGTCCGCGGCCGTCCGCGGCCGTCCGTGGCCGTCCGCCGCTGTGCGGCAGCGTCGTCACGCGGAGGGAGCGGCCCGGGTGCGCGTCCGGTACACGCACGTGACGGGGACCATGCTCCGCAAGGTCGCGCGGCAGGCCGGCGACGCTCTTCGGGAGCTCCCGAAGGCGAACTGGGACGGAGACTGAGACGGGAACTGAGACGGCCAACGACGAAGGGCCCCGCTGCAAACAGCGGGGCCCTTCGACATCGTGCCCGGTGAGGCACTGGCGGAGGATACGAGATGCGAACTCGTGAGGGGTTGCCCCCAACACGCTTTCCCACTGTTCGTCTGGGGGTTCGGCGGCGATCGAGGGTGTCCTGACCTGTGGCGGAGTGGGGCATTGGGAGAGTGGTGGACGGTGCTGGACAGGGATGAACGAGACCAGAACTGAAACCAGGGCGCCGGGTCATACCTTCTTGACGACGATGGTGTCCGGGAGAAGCTTCTCCAGATCGTCTGCGTCCGAGGTGAAGACGGTGACCTGCCCCTTCGGCTGGCGTGCGATGACAGCGAGCACGGCATCGATCGCGTACTTGTGGCCGTGCAGCTTGGCATCAGCCAGAAGACGCCGGGCCTCGCGGGCCTCGTCTTTTCCGACGTCGGCGACCTTGAGCCGGGAGAGCACCCAGTCCCAGCGCTGCTCGGTGGTTCTGCCGTCGTACGCCTCGACCAGCGTCATCGGAGACGTCACCACCTCGGCCTCACCCCCGGCCGCGAGGTCGAGCCAGGCGATCATCTTCCGGTCGCCGCGCACGGCCAGGGACAGGGCCTCGCAGTCGAGTACGAAGACGCGCAGCGGCCGCTGCCTGTGCCCACCGGCACGCTTCTTCACGCGGCCTCTCCGGCATCGTGTCCTCCGGCGGTGCGGCGGCGCTCGTGCTCGGCGTCGAGATCGTCCAGTTCCGCGAGGGCCGCCGCGCGCTCGTCCCCGGTGACCGGCCCGTGCTCCTCCTGCAGCCAGTCGACCAGCTCCAGTAGCCGATCCCGATCGCGCTTGAATCGCAGTGCTTCGGTTACATATGCCGAAAGTCCCCGCTCAGCCGCGTCGGCGCGGATCTCGTCGAGGAGATCTTCGGGGATCGTCACCGTGACCTTTTTTGTTGCCATACATGAGACCATACTCCCGGTGTGAGCGCCCTTACCGGGGTCGCCGAACCAGTCACGCTCCGGATGCGGATGGTTGATCCCGGAGTGTTCCCACCGCTGAGCGCCGGGCCACATCGCTTCACTCGATCACCCCGTGTCGTTCACCCCCACCAGCGCATGCGGCGGCTGGCGCGGATAGTTGCCCTTCGAGGTGGTGAGTTTCCTGTCGTTGGCGGAACCACAAGAGGAGGGGCCGTGTCCCTACTGCCTTCGACAGACGTCTTCAGGTCGATCGAGCTAAAGGTTTCGCAGTTGCTCAGCGGACAGTTGGTCTGTCCACATGCGCCCGGGGAGAGGTGTTCGGTGGGTGAGCACCTCACGCTCTCGGAGGCGAAGGAGGCGGCGGCGCGAGATGCCACCGACGTTGCTCTTCGGGACGCGCTGTGGCGGTGCGTAGGCCGCGATGCCCGCAGTGACCTGCCGAACTTGGCTCAGCGTAGCCAGTTGCTCGCGCTGTATTTCGTCATCCCCTACCTCCGGAAGTCGGCCGGGAGAGTGTCGAGGAGGCTCTGCGTCGACGTCGCCGAGGTGAGGTCGGCCATGGTGTTCGGTGCGCTGTACGGTCTGGCGCTGGCGACCGAAAGCGACGATGTCCGTGACGAGGTCGTCCGATCCGCCAATGCGGCCGGCTGGTCGGTGGAACGGGCTGATCCGGCCGAGCGCACGACGGATCCGCACAGCCTTGTAGACCGTGTGAGCCGATTTGACGACGGCTACTCACCCATCCGCGACGAGTCGGACATCCAGGTGGTCGACGAGATGGACCCTTTGTCGTGGGGGCGCATCGGCGGCGAACGCGTGGGCGCTACCTTGCACCGCCTCGGGCTCTTGAACGAGTTCCTCGCCTCGGGGTCGGAGCAGATGCCGGAGGGTGAGTCAGACGAACTCGACAGACCGCAGAAGGAAGCCGAGTGAGCCCAAGCGCAAGGCGACTGTCGCAGTGGCTGGCCGAGCCAATGCCCCTGTGTAAGGTGGCAGATCTCCTCGGGGTCGACGCATCGAAGGCGTCTGGACTGGTGAGAGCGGACCGCTTCCCATGCCGTGTCACGAAGGTGAAGGGGAGATACGTGGCCTTTACCGCCGATGTGATGGCGGCCATGGGGATCGATGATCCGATCGTGCGGACCGGCGACCTGCTGGCCGGAGCTGAGTTCGCGAGGCGATGGGACTGAGGACCGATCGCCGGAAGCTGAGTGCGACGTCAGGGGGCCGGGCAAGTGTCCCGGCCCTCTGGGCCGGCGTGCGACATGAACCGGGCTGCGGGGCGGACGTGGATGGTCAGTGCACTGCTGATCAGCCGTACGACTCTGCGTCGGCGGCTTCGGTCGCACGGAAGCAGAACCCTTCGGCGGCACGGCAGGCGGCGCCCCTGTCATACCGTGCAGAATGCCGCAGATGTCGGAAGTGGATGAGGCCGGAACTGAGACCAGGTCGGCCCTGATCAGCCACGGCCGAGAGGTGTGCGACGGCCGCATCTGCGACGGGCTCTCGGGCGGGGTTCAGCCAAGTGGTGCCGTCACCTTGGCGGTGCGGACGCTCATGCCCGCCCCCGAACCTGGTCGCCAGCCGACGAGCCTGCTGCGCGTCTGAGGAGCTACCAGCGCTCTTCAATGCCTCCCCGGTCCTGCTGGTTGAGCGCTGACGCCCACTTGGTGGCCACATGCGTTCCATCGGCAAAGTGGCCGTCAGAGGTCTCCCGCAGAGTGAAAGGTCCTAGCAGTTCGACCACGTCGTCACGGAGGCCCCGCAGCCGACCTCGTCGGGCCTCGCGGACTCGCTCGACGATCGGCCTGGGCACGGACACCTGCAGCGCCTAGGGGCCGAAGGGCGCAGTGAAGTAGTCGGCCCTCGTTACTGACCCCGCGGGCATCCGTATCGGTTGGGAGATCCAGTACGACCACATCAGTCCCAGCAGCGTCCACCGCAGGTCTCGCAACGCCGTGCAGCATGAGATCACGCCCCTGTGGGTGGCGAAGGACCGTGCTGCTTCGTTGATCGACCGGGCGGCGCCGTGGGCCGGTGTGGACGACATGCCGTGGAAGGACATAACCGACGGCAAGGAGATGGTCATCCGCGGTGGATGTCGCTGCCTCCAGGTCTGGAAGCGCGTGCCCAGCAGCGATCGCCACTGCCCTCTGTCCGAGGGAGCAGGCCACTGCGACGGCATTCATGCCGAGTGGTTTCTGCCCGCGCTGCGCCAGCCGGAGAAGAAGCCAGTCCATAGTTGGGTCTGTGCGCAGGATGCGGTCAGTCGATGCGTCGGCACGGACGTCATGCGGCCATGTACTGCGCGATGTGCCGCGCCGAACTCAACGGCCGACAGCCGAGAAATCTTTGCTTCAGAGGCGGAGCGAGCGCCTGTGGGGCGCTGGACCCTGCTCAGTTGCCTGAGCAATCAGCCGGTTTGCTCCTCACCGTTCAGGTGCCACATCGCGTACGGGACCTCGTCCGGGTGCCGAGCCAGCCGTGCCATCACCCAGGCGGTCCGGGCGTCCATCCCCGGTCCGAACTCAGCCACCAGGCGGCGGGCCTGCAGTGTCGTTCGAGGCGCGAGCACCCAGCGCACGAGGGAGAACCGCACGCGGCCGGTGCCAGCCGCCTTTCCTGCTTGCCCGGCCTCATTCTCCGGGGACGGGCCGGCGCCGTCCGGTGCGTGCGATGGTGTGTCGGCCACGCCGCGAGTGTTGCGGCACAGTCGGCCTCCACGGAGTCGATCAATCCTGTAACCACCGGAAAGAGCTGCAGAGACCGCTGCCGTCGACGTCGAGGCGGTCGCGTCGTTCACCGTTACCGGGACCACACCGCCCCGCCTGGCAGCCCAATCCGGCCATGGCCGACTCGCGCCCTTCTTTCGCCGCCTCAGGCTGCTCAGACTGCCGTACACGGACCTGTGGGGGAGGGGCTTCGATCGTGGCTGGGCGTAGACGTGGTGCGGTTGCCCGCAGGAGGCGGGCGGCGCGGCTGAAGGTGCTGGCGGTCGGCGGTGGTGTGGTGCTGGTCCTGCTGGTGGTGTTCTGGTCGGCCGTGTGGCCGTACCTCACAGGTGCATCGGTCCTCGGCGGCGTCGGTGCGGCGGGCTGGTGGCTGTGGCGTACGGACCGGCTCGTGCGCGGGCGGGACCGTCTCTGGCAGCAGGAAGAGGCGGTGAAGGCAGGGCACCGGACTCTCGCAGAGGTGGACGCGATGACCGGCACGGAGTTCGAGGAGCTGGTCGCAAGCCTGTGCCGACGGGATGGCTGCACGCAGGTGCGGCGGGTGGGCGGTGCGAACGACAACGGCGCCGACGTCGTCGGCCGTCTCCCGGACGGGCGGACCATGGTGATCCAGTGCAAGCGCTATGCGCCGAACAGCACGATCGCGAGCCGGGAGTTGCGCGATCTGCTGGGTGCCAAGGTGCACTTCGGGGCAGACCTGGCCGTGTTCGTCACGACTACGCGGTTCAGCCGTCCCTCCGAGAAGTTCGCTCTGCAGCACGGCATCCTCGCCGTGCACCGGGATCACCTCGGGCTGTGGAACAACGGGGCTTCTCTGCCGTCACTAAGTGAGGTGAACGGCCAAGGACAGGGCGACTCTCGCCACCGGACGCGTTGGAAGCAGGCGTACGGCAAGTGACTGGTCCCGACGGGCGAGGCAGGATCATGCCCCCTGGCCACCTTGGCGCGTGCTGCCTCCGCGCTTGCGGGGCAGAGGCGAGTGGCGAACCTGCGGATGGTGGATTCGGACGTGCTCACCAGCCGGGAACATTTCGCCTGACGAGGCGCTGTGGATCACGAAGCCCAACCACGGCTCAGGGGGAGCTGGCCGGCCCGGTGCGCGCTGCACTGCTCGTTGATCCACTGCCCGACATGATCCACGGAATCTTTGACCGGCCGGTCCGTGGTGTCGAGCGGGTGAGAGCGCCATCGGGGATCACCGGCATTCCAGCCGGTCTAGCGATGCCAGGCCATCTCGGGCCAGCTGTTGTCGATGATGACGTCCGGCCGGTGAGACGGGTCGAGGGCGTGCTTGCGGTGCCATGCAGCCCGACCGATGCAGGCGCCGATCGCCTTGGGGTCCCATCGTCCGGGGGCACGCTCGGCAAGGCGAGCGCGTCGGACCGCGGCAGCGACATCGACCAGGCACACGGCGGTGCCATCCAGGAGCGGGGCGGAGGGTGCGGCCGGCAATTCGCCCAACGGGGACTGCCCGCTGAGCAGAAGGTCGATGCCGCGGTCCTGGTAGTCAGGCCACCGACGTCACTCGCAGGGAGTCCACCGCCCGATGATCAGTGCGCCGTCTGCCGTTCTTGTGTACCGCTGGACCGACCACACCATCAACCCGACGGGCGAAGCCCGCTCGGTTCTGCGAGGTGTTCTCAAAGATCTGGGCCTCTCCGACGAGGTCATCAGTGACGGAGTCCTGGCGGTCTCGGAACTCGTGGCAAACGCGCACGAGCACGCCTGCGGCCCCTACGAGGCACACCTTCGCTCTGTCGCCGGGAGGCACATCTGCGGGATCCACGACGGGAGACCTCTGCCTCCTGCGGACCTCTACCTGGCTGCCGTGGCCTCGCCGGAAGCCACCACGTCGGAGGCAGTGAGTGGGCTGCCGACTGGGCGCGGACGGGGCCTGCACATCGTGAACGAGCTGACCCAGGGACAGTGGGGGTTCCAGGTCACGGACTGTGGAACCAAGGCCGCCTGGGTGTTTCTGGCGGAGGCTTCGGCGGCGAGGAAACCAGAGGTGGCCAGACGCCCAGCGGGGGACTCGTCAGAGGCGCCGGCGAATGCACGCCGTCCGCTCAGGTCCACGCCGATCACTACAACCGAGAACAAGCATGTCGAAGGGCCCCGCTGTAAACAGCGGGGCCCTTCGACATCGTGCCCGGTGAGGCACTGGCGGAGGATACGAGATTCGAACTCGTGAGGGGTTGCCCCCAACACGCTTTCCAAGCGTGCGCCCTAGGCCTCTAGGCGAATCCTCCGCGGCAAACAATACAAGACGTTGAGGAGTGCTCGCGAACTCGTTCCCGCCCGCCGCCATCGGGTACTGTGGGCGCAGCCCCTCACGCGGCGCTATCTGACTGAACTCCCCCAGGGCCGGAAGGCAGCAAGGGTAGGTCGGCTCTGGCGGGTGCGTGGGGGGCGTTCGCGTTCCGGGGCGGGGCCGGTTGTCGGTGGGCGCCTATAACCTCGTATGCGTGTCGTCTCTCGCGCTGTACCGCCGCTATCGCCCGGAGTCGTTCGCCGAGGTCATCGGGCAGGAGCATGTCACCGACCCGTTGCAGCAGGCGCTGCGGAACAACCGGGTCAATCACGCGTACCTGTTCAGCGGACCGCGCGGATGCGGCAAGACGACCAGCGCGCGCATCCTGGCCCGCTGCCTGAACTGCGAGAAGGGCCCCACGCCCACGCCGTGCGGCGAGTGCCAGTCCTGTCAGGACCTGGCGCGGACCGGCCCCGGTTCCATCGACGTCATCGAGATCGACGCCGCGTCGCACGGCGGTGTGGACGACGCCCGTGACCTGCGGGAGAAGGCCTTCTTCGGGCCCGCCGGCAGTCGATACAAGATCTACATCATCGACGAGGCCCACATGGTCACGCCGGCCGGTTTCAACGCGCTGCTCAAGGTCGTCGAGGAGCCGCCGGAGCACCTCAAGTTCATCTTCGCCACCACCGAGCCCGAGAAGGTCATCGGCACCATCCGGTCCCGGACGCACCACTACCCCTTCCGCCTCGTGCCGCCCGGCACGCTGCGGGAGTACCTCGGCGAGGTGTGCCAGAAGGAGAACATCCCGGTCGAGGAGGGGGTCCTGCCGCTCGTCGTGCGCTCCGGCGCCGGCTCCGTGCGTGACTCCATGTCCGTCATGGACCAGCTCCTCGCGGGCGCCGGCGAGACCGGTGTGACGTACGCCATGGCCACCTCCCTCCTCGGATACACGGACAGCTCGCTGCTCGACTCCGTCGTCGAGTCGTTCGCCACCGGGGACGGGGCCGCCGCCTTCGAGGTCGTGGACCGGATCATCGAGGGGGGCAACGACCCGCGGCGGTTCGTCGCCGACCTGCTCGAGCGGCTCCGGGACCTCGTCATCCTCGCAGCGGTCCCGGACGCCGCCGAGAAGGGGCTCATCGACGCCCCCTCCGACGTCATCGAGCGGATGCAGGCCCAGGCGGGAGTCTTCGGCGCCGCCGAGCTGAGCCGCGCCGCCGACCTCGTCAACCAGGGCCTCACCGAGATGCGCGGCGCCCACTCGCCCCGCCTCCAGCTCGAGCTGATCTGCGCCCGCGTCCTGCTCCCGGCGGCCTACGGCGACGAGCGGTCGGTGATGGCCCGCCTCGACCGGATCGAGCGCGGCGTGAACTTCTCCGCGGGCGCGGCCCCCGCCGGAATGCCCGCCGCGGGGTACGTCCCCGGGGCGGAGGCCCACGCGGCGGGCGCCCCGGCCGCGTACGGCGCCCCCGTCCCGCCGGCTGCCGCCCCCGTCCCGCCGGGGGGTGGCGCGGCAGCCGCCCGCGCCGCGGTACGCGGCTCGGCGGCTCCGAGCGGTCCCCCGGCTCCGAGTGCCCCGGCGGCTCCGAGCGGTCCCGCGGCCCAGACCCCTCATGCGGCCCAGGTTCCTCAGACACCCCCCTCGCCCCAGCAGGCGCCCGCGGCCCCCGCCCCGGCCGCCGCGGCCCCGGTCGCCCCGGCCCAGGCGAGCCCCGTCGTCGCCCCCGTCCCCGCCCCCGGCGCTTGGCCCACCGCCACCGCCGTCGGCAGCGGTCGCAGGCCCGGCGGCTGGCCCACCGCGACGCCCGCAGGCGGTGGACGCCCCCTGGCGACCCCCGCTCCGGCCGCCGCGTCCGCCCCGGCACCGGCCGGACCCGCAGCCGCTCCGGCCGCCGCCTACGCCCCGCCCGTCGGCGGCCCCGACCCCCGCACGCTCTGGCCCAACATCCTGGAGGCGGTCAAGAACCGCCGCCGCTTCACCTGGATCCTCCTCAGCCAGAACGCCCAGGTCGCGGGCTTCGACGGCACCACGCTCCAGATCGCCTTCGTCAACTCCGGCGCCCGCGACAACTTCGTCAGCAGCGGCAGCGAGGAGGTGCTGCGGCAGGCGCTGGCCGAGCAGTTCAACGTCCAGTGGAAGGTCGACGCGCTCGTCGACCCGTCCGGCGGCTCCGCGACCCCACCGGCCGGCGGCTTCGGCGGCCCCCCGGCCCCGCCCGGCCCCGGCGGCACCCACGTTCCGGGCGGCTACGGCGGTGGCTACGGAGCCCCCGCCCCGGCTCCCGGAGCCGGCGCGGGCGGCGGCACGCCGACCCCCCACACCTCCAACGCCTCTCCTCCCCCCGGCCCCCCGCAGGCCCGGTCGGCCCCGCCTCCGTCCTCCTCCCACGCCGCCCCGAGACCCCGGACCGCCGCCCCCGAGCACGTCGCCATCGAGGACGACATCCCCGAGGACGACGACCCCGACCTCAACGAGTCGGCCCTCTCCGGGCACGACCTGATCGTGCGTGAGCTGGGCGCGACCGTCGTGGACGAGTTCACCAACGAGTAGCGGGCGCCCGCCCGAAGGGCGCCCGCCCCGGCCGAGGCCACCCGTGGTTACGGCCGCCCGCTCCGGCCGAGGCTCCCGGTCACGGCCACCCACCTCACGGCCACCCACCTCACGGGCACCCCGGCCGACACGGCACCCCGGCCCGCGTTCGCCCCAGCCCACGGCCCCGCTTCGGAGGAACCTACGAACACCTCGCCCCCCGTCCCTCGGAAGCCCGCACAAGCACCCGGAGCCGGGCCGGTTAGGCTGACCCCGTGAACGTCCTCGTCATCGGCAGCGGCGCCCGCGAACACGCCCTGTGCCGCTCACTGTCCCTCGATCCCGCGGTCACCGCGCTGCACTGCGCCCCCGGCAACGCCGGCATCGGCGAGGTGGCCGAGCTGCACCCGGTCGACGCCCTGGACGGCAAGGCCGTGTCCGCGCTGGCCACCGAGCTGGGCGCGCAGCTCGTGATCGTGGGCCCGGAGGCGCCCCTGGTCGCCGGGGTCGCCGACGCCGTGCGCGCGGCGGGCATCCCGGTGTTCGGTCCCTCCAAGGAGGCTGCGCAGCTGGAGGGCTCCAAGGCGTTCGCGAAGGACGTGATGGCCGCGGCCGGTGTGCCGACCGCACGTTCCTACGTCTGCACCACGCCCGCCGAGGCCGCCGCGGCCCTCGACGCCTTCGGCGCGCCCTACGTCGTCAAGGACGACGGCCTGGCCGCCGGCAAGGGTGTCGTCGTGACCGCCGACCTGGAGGTCGCGAAGGCGCACGCCGCCGCCTGCGGCCGGGTGGTCGTCGAGGAGTTCCTCGACGGCCCCGAGGTCTCCCTCTTCGCCGTCACCGACGGCGAGACCGTCGTGCCGCTCCGGCCCGCCCAGGACTTCAAGCGCGCCCTGGACGGCGACGAGGGCCCGAACACCGGCGGCATGGGCGCGTACTCCCCGCTGCCCTGGGCCGACCCCGAGCTGGTCGACGAGGTGATGGAGACCGTCCTCCAGCCGACCGTCGACGAGATGCGCCGCCGCGGCACCCCGTTCTCGGGCCTGCTCTACGCCGGACTCGCCATCACCGGCCGCGGCGTGCGGGTCATCGAGTTCAACGCCCGCTTCGGCGACCCCGAGACCCAGGTCGTCCTGGCCCGCCTGAAGACCCCGCTGGCGGGCGTGCTGATGGCCGCCGCCACCGGCGACCTCGCCGACCTGCCGCCCCTGCGCTGGAGCGACGAGGCGGCCGTCACCGTGGTCGTGGCCTCGCACAACTACCCCGGCACCCCGCGCACCGGCGACCCGATCACCGGCCTCGACGAGGTGGCCGCCGAGGACGCCCCGCATGCGTACGTGCTGCACGCCGGCACCCGGCGCGACGGCGACACGGTGGTCAGCGCGGGCGGCCGCGTCCTGTCCGTCACGGCGACCGGCGCGGACCTCGCCCAGGCCCGGGAACGGGCGTACCGGGCGGTCGCGCGCATCGGTCTGGACGGCTCCCGGCACCGCACGGACATCGCGGCGAAGGCGGCGGCCGAGGCGGGCTGATCCACGGCGGGCGCACAGCTCCCGGCAGGCACTTCCAGGCCCCGGGTCCAGGACGGGAACGTCCGTCGGACCCGGGGCCTGTTCCGTGCCCGCAGACGTGCACCTTTCCCCAAAGCCATTCCATCGGGTGAGCGCTGTTCCATCCGGCTGACGGAGGCCGACGTGCCAACTAGGGTGCGGCGCAAGCGTTCCGGCACTTGGCCCACCGGCATTGCGATGTCAGTGACGACTGCCACAGTGGGGGAGTGAGCAAGACCAGGAGAGCCGGGACGGCCTGCACTGAGGGGAGGGGGTGAGGTCCGGCGTGACCGGTATCGGAGTGGAGGCGCGCGCCCAGGGGGCACGGGCGAGGGCGCTGGCGGTGCTGCGGATCCGCAGCCGGGCGCTGGCCGTCGCGCTGCTGCCCGCCGCGGCGGCGGTGATCCTGCTCGCGGGCGGTTCCAGCGGCCGCTTCGTGGGCCACGGCTGGGACGTCGCCCGTTGGGCGACGTCCGTGCTCGCGGTCCTCGTGCTGCTGGCCGCCGGGGTGATCGCCCTGGTCGTCGCCCGGGCCCGGCCCGCCGTCACCCCCACGGTCGCGATCGCCGAGAGCGCGGCCCCCGACCTGTACCGGCTGGTGCGCGACCTCGCCGACCGTCTCGACGTCCCCGCGCCCTCCGCGATAGCGCTCACCCCGGACTGCGACAGCTGGCTGGAGGACCGCACCCACCCGGCCCACGGCCCGCCCGCGCCCCGCGCACGCGACGAGATGGCCGGCCCCGGCCACCACCCCCACGGCCGTACGACGACGGCGCCGGTCCTGGTCATCGGCTCCCCGTTCCTGTGGTGGATGCGGGTGGGCGAGCTGCGCGCCGTCCTCGCGCCGGTCGTCGCCGGTACGGGCCCTTCGGCGCACCCCGACATAGCGGCGGCCCGGCGCTTCGTGCGCGGGCTGGACGCCGCGGTGGCCGCGTCGGCCGACCGCGGCCGGAGCCCCGGCGTGCGGTTGCTCGGCGCGGGCGTCGGCCAGGTCGCCCGCCTGCTGCTGCGGAGCTGCCAGGCGCACGCGGCGGAGATGGAGCGCGGGGTGGCCGCGGCGGCGGCCGAACGGGCCCAGAGCGTGGACTACGGGCTGCGGATCGTCGCCCAGGAGCAGGTCGGGCTGGCGTACGCCGGCTGGGACCGGCTCCTCACCCGCGTGGCGCTGCCCGCCTGGCGGATGGGCCGCTGGCCCTCCCGGCTCGACGTCGGGGTGGTCGCCGCCCTCACCGAGCTGTCCCGGCGCGACCGCCTGGCCGAGGGCTTCGCCTCCCGGCTGGGCGAGCGCCCCGCCTGCGATCTGCTGGAGGAGCCCGGCGCGGTAGACGAGGCCACGTCCCTCCTCGCCGCCCGCCTCTTCCACGGCGGCCCGGCCGAGACCGGCCCCGACTGGTCCCCGGTCGCCTGGCAGGAGTATCCGGACGAGGTCGTCGACCGCAAGTGGCGTACCGACGCGGCCCGTCTGCACCGCGTGCTGGACGCCCTGGGCGTCCGCCGCGCCACCCCGGCCACGGACGGCCCCACCCTGGCGCGCGTGCTGGACCACCTCACCGGCCCCGCCCGGGACGGGGAGCCGGGTCCCGCCCCCGCCTCCCGCACCCCCTTCGGCGACGCGGACGAGGACGACGAGTTCCCCCAGAACCCCCGAAGCGCCGCCCTGTCCGCCCGCCTGGGGGCCGAGGTCGCCCGCGAGGAGGCCGAGGGCACGCCGTCGGGGTCGGGAGGGCGACCGGCCGGCCAGGGGCCCGAGGCCGCGCTCTGGGACGACCGCGCGCTCCCGCTCTTCCCGCTCCAGCCCCCGCGCACCGACCGCGAACTGCTCGCCGACCACGTCACGGCGATGGTGTGCTGCGCCGCGATGGACATCGTGGGCGCCACCCCCGGCCTCGACTGGCTCGACGGTCCGACCCTCCTGGTCGACGGCGAGCGCGTGTCCGACCTGACGTCCCGCGTGCTGAGCCTGGTCGAGGACGGCGACGCGATCCCGCTGCGCACCTGGCTGGTGGAAGTCGGCATACGCCCGGAGAAGCCCGTACGCCTCGGCTGACGAGGGTCGGCCGGAAGGCCGACCGCAGCCCCCGGCGGAGCACTTAGTTCCACTTTCAGCCAATTCACCACGAATAGTGACCGTCTACGGGCGTTGTGTGATGTGCTGGGACCGATCCCGCTCATGGCAAGCGCCGACGACATAGGACAACCGCACAAAAAGCGCGAATCGTCGTACCGCGCCACGTCCCGGGCGGGACACGAGCAATCAGGCACGCCCGTACACCCAGCAACGCGCACGCCCCGGGCGCACCGCCTGCCGACCACAGGCACCCGCCCGGCACCCGCACGGCCGTATCCGCACCGCACGCGAACAGGCCGCACACACGCACCGGCAATACGGGGGTCAGAGGGAGGGAAGCACCATGGGACACAAGCACATCCGCCGATGGGAATCGGGAGCGCTGGCGCACGCCGTGACGGATCCCTTCGGCCAGGGCCCCCTCCCGTGGCTGCGCGGCAGCGAGACCTACTTCGACGACAGCGGCCAGGTCGTCCCCTGGTACGTCGACCCGGCCCCCGCCGCCACCCCGGAGCAGGCCCCCCGAATCCCGTCCCCCCGCTCCGGCGGAGGCCCCCGCTCCGCCGACGACGTCCGCCGTCAGATCAAGGGCTTCGCCTCCACCGGCGCGGTCGCCCCGGGCGAGGCCATCGACTTCCACATCACCGTCGACCCGCCCCAGGAATTCAGCGTCGACATCTACCGCATCGGCCACTACGACGGTGACGGCGCCGCCAAGATCACCACCAGTCCCCGTCTCCCCGGCATCGTCCAGCCCTCGCCCCTGACGGCCGACCGCACGGTCTCCTGCCACCACTGGTGGCTGTCCTGGCGCCTCCAGGTCCCGTCGTACTGGAACGTCGGGGCGTACGTCGCCGTCCTCACCACCGTCGACGGCTACCGCTCCCACATCCCGTTCACCGTCCGCGACAACCGCCCGGCCGACCTCCTCCTGCTGCTCCCCGACATCACCTGGCAGGCCTACAACCTCTACCCGGAGGACGGCCGCACCGGCGCCAGCCTCTACCACGCCTGGGACGAGGACGGCCGCCTCCTCGGCGAGGCCGACGCCGCGACGACCGTCTCCTTCGACCGTCCGTACGCGGGCGCCGGCTTCCCCCTGCACGTCGGCCACGCCTACGACGTCATCCGCTGGGCCGAGCGCTACGGCTACGACCTCGCCTACGCCGACGCCCGCGACCTGCACGCCGGCCACGTCCAGCCGACCCGCTACCGCGGCCTGGTCTTCCCCGGCCACGACGAGTACTGGTCGACGGCCATGCGCCGCACCGTGGAACTCGCCCGCGACAGCGGCACCTCACTCGTGTTCCTCTCCGCCAACACCCTGTACTGGCAGGTGGAGCTGGGCCCCTCCCCGTCCGGCGCCCCCGGCCGCCTGCTGACCTGCCGCAAACGCAAGGGCCCCGGCCGGCCTGTGCTGTGGCGCGAGATCGCCCGCGCCGAACAGCAACTGGTGGGCATCCAGTACGCGGGCCGGGTCCCCGAACCCCACCCCCTGATCGTGCGCAACGCCGGTCACTGGCTGTGGGAGGCGACCGGCGCACACGAGGGCGACGGCATCGACGGCCTGGTCGCGGGCGAGGCCGACCGCTACTTCCCGCGCACCCCGCTGCCGCCCCACGAGGAACGCACTCTCCTCGCGCACTCCCCCTACACCGACAGCAGGGGTGTCCTGCGCCACCAGGAGACCTCCCTCTACCGGGCCCCCTCCGGCGCCCTGGTCTTCGCCTCCGGCACCTTCGCCTGGTCCCCGGCCCTGGACCGTCCCGGCCATGTGGACCCCCGCGTCCAGCGCGCCACGGCGAACCTCCTGGACCGCATCTGCAAGCGCGGCTGAGGCCTCCCGGCCGGCCGGCCGGCCCGCCCGTCCGGCCCCGCCCGGCCGTGCCCCCGACCCCCGCTGTCCGCGGCCGATCCCGATGTACGGGACAATCGAGCCACTCAGACAGAACCACGGGGAGGAACCGTGTCCGGATTCGTAGAAAAGCCCGAACCCCTGGAGGTGCCGGGCCTGGTGCATCTGCACACCGGCAAGGTGCGCGAGCTGTACCGGAACGAGGCCGGCGACCTCGTGATGGTCGCCAGCGACCGCATCTCCGCCTTCGACTGGGTCCTGCCCACCGAGATCCCCGACAAGGGCCGCGTCCTGACGCAGCTCTCCCTGTGGTGGTTCGACCAGCTCGCCGACCTCGTCCCGCACCACGTCCTGAGCACCGAGCTGCCCGCCGGCGCCCCCGCCGACTGGGCCGGCCGCACCCTCGTCTGCAAGTCGCTGAAGATGGTCCCGGTCGAGTGCGTGGCCCGCGGCTACCTCACCGGCTCGGGCCTGGCCGAGTACAAGGAGTCCCGCACGGTCTGCGGCCTCGCCCTCCCCGAAGGCCTGGTCGACGGCTCCGAGCTGCCCGCCCCGATCTTCACCCCGGCCACCAAGGCCGCGGTCGGCGACCACGACGAGAACGTCTCCTACGAGGAGGTCGCCCGCCAGGTCGGCGCCGACACCGCCGCCCGGCTGCGCCAGACGACCCTCGCGGTCTACGGCCGGGCCCGGGACATCGCCCGCGACCGGGGCATCATCCTCGCGGACACCAAGTTCGAGTTCGGCTTCGAGGGCGAGACGCTCGTCATCGCCGACGAGGTCCTCACCCCGGACTCCTCCCGCTTCTGGCCGGCCGACACCTGGCAGCCGGGCCGCGCGCAGCCGTCGTACGACAAGCAGTTCGTGCGGGACTGGCTGACCTCGCAGGCCTCCGGCTGGGACCGTGCAGGCGAGCAGCCGCCGCCGGCGCTGCCGCAGGAGGTCGTGGACGCGACCCGCGCCAAGTACACCGAGGCGTACGAGCGGTTGACGGGTACGAGCTGGTCGTAGCGGAGCCCGGGTCTTTCCTTCGGCCCGGGCACGACAAAGCCCCCTGGTTGAGACCGGGGGGCTTGATCCGGAGCGGACGACGAGGCTCGAACTCGCGACCTCAACCTTGGCAAGGTTGCGCTCTACCAACTGAGCTACGTCCGCAGTGCGCCGTGGCGCGAGAGCAACTATACCCAACCCCGCTCACGCGCGAGACGTACCGCCGCGTGGCGGTTCTCCGCCCCCAGCTTGGACACGGCCGACGACAGGTAGTTGCGCACCGTCCCCGGCGACAGCGCGGCCCGCTCGGCGATCTCCGTGACGGGTGCCCCGTCGGCGGCGAGTTCGAGCACCTCCGCCTCGCGCGAGGTCAGCGGGGAGTCCCCGGCGGCGATCGCGTCGGCGGCCAACTCGGGGTCGACGTAACGGTTTCCGGCCCGCACGGTACGGATGATCTCCGCGAGCCGCTGTGCGCTCACCGTCTTCGGGACGAACCCGCGCACACCCGCCGCGAGCGCCCGCTTCAGATGGCCGGGACGGCCGTGGCTGGTGACGATCAACGCCTGGCAGCCGGGCAGTTCGGCCCGCAGCGATGTGGCGACCTTCACACCGTCGGCGCCCGGCATCTGGAGATCCAGGACGGCCACGTCCGGCCGGTGCGCCCGCGCCATCGCCAGGGCCTCGGGCCCGGTGGCCGCCTCGGCGACGACCACCAGATCGTCCTCCAGCGAGAGCAACGCGGCCAGCGCGCCCCGGATCAGGTGCTCGTCGTCGGCGAGCAGCACCCGCACCACGCCGCTCACGAGGCGGCCCCGCCCACCACGACGTCCTCCACGGTCAGCGGCACCTCGGCCACCACCCGGAACACCCCGGCCCCGGCGATGCCCGCCTCCAGCGTCCCGTCGACCTTCCGCAGCCGCTCCGCCAGCCCGGCCAGCCCCGACCCGCCGCCGGACCCCGCGCCGGCCGCCCCGACGCCCTCCGCCCGGTCCGCCCCGTCGTTCTCCACCGTCAGCACCACCTTCCCGCCGGTCACCCGGACCTCCACCGCACACCGCCCCGCGTTCCCGTGCCGCAGCACGTTCGTGGTCGTCTCCCGCACCACCCAGCCGAGCGCCGACTGCACCTCGGGGGGCAGCCCGCCGGACTCCCCGCGCACCTCGCAGGCGATCCCGGCCGCGGTCAGCACCCCCTGCGCACCGACGAGTTCGATGCCGAGGTCGGCCTCCCGGTACCCGCGTACGACGTCCCGCACCTCCCGCTGGGACTCCCGCGCGATCCGCTGGACCTCGATCATCTGCTCGACGGCCTCGGGGCGCCCCCGGCGGGCCAGCTGCACGGCCAGCTCGCTCTTGAGGGCGATCACCGCCAGGTTCCGGCCCATCACGTCGTGCAGGTCGCGGCCGAACCGCAGCCGTTCCTCGGCGACGGCGAGCCGGGCGCGGGTCTCGCGGGCCTCGTCCAGCTGGTAGACGGTGTCGAGGAGCCAGACCGAGAAGACGGAGGTGGTGGCCATGAGGCCGCCGCCGAGGAGCACCGCCGCCATCGAGACCAGGACGGCCGGGCCGGGCGCGCCGAGCAGCAGCGCCAGGACCCCCGCGCCCGCGGAGTGAGCGGAGACGACCGCGAGAGCGTGCCGCCAGCCGCGGATACCGAGGGCGGTGACGCCCGCCGCGAAGACCAGGGCGACGCCGAAGACCCCGCCCGCGGCGGTGGCCGCCGCCTTGCCGGCCGGACCGTCCGGACCGTGTTCGGCGGTCCACAACGCGGTCGCCGCGACCGCGGCGGTGACGACGGCGAACGCCACCATCAGCCGCACGGGCCGGGGCCGCCGGCCCCGCGTCCAGTCCAGCGCCCGCGACGCCGTCACCGCGGACAGCGCGCAGTGCGCGGCCAGGACCAGCGGCAGCCACAGCGCGGACCCCCGCCACACGCCGCTGCCGAACGGCACGCCCCCGGCCGTGAACTCGGCCAGCGCGAAGAAGTGGAACGACCAGCGCGTGTAGGTCTCGATCTTCGCCGGCGAACTCTTCCGCCGCCACCAGCCACCCGCCCCGAGCACGTCCGTCCCGCGAAAGCCGGTCTCTGCCGTCCCGCGCATCTGCGTCTCTCCCCCGTGTCCCCGGTCCGTCAGCGCCGCGGCTCCCACCGGAACCACCGCCGTACAGCAAACACCGCCAGCACGGTCCAGGCCAGCGCCGTCGCCAGCGCACCCAGGGCCTCGTACGCCGAGAGGTCACCGCTCCACCCGCCGCGGACCAGGGTGATCACCGGGCTCAGCGGCAGCAGTTCGAAGCCGGAGGCGAGCCCGCCGGGCAGCAGCTCCAGCGGGACGGTCACCCCGGAGGCGACCATCGACACCAGCACGAAGGGCAGGGTGGTCACCTGAGCGCTCTCCACGGTCCGTGTCACGCTCGCGGTGACCGCTCCCAGCGCCGAGCACATCAGCAGGCCCAGCAGCACGCCCAGGACGGCGAGATGGGGCGCCTCGGGGGCGGGCACGTCGAGGAAGGCCGTACAGCCCACCGCCAGCACCAGGCACTGCACCAGCCCCATGGTGAACACCGGCAGCGCGGAACCGGCGATCACCTCGGCGTCCCGCAGCTCGCCGGTGCGCAGCCGCTTCAGCACGAGTTCCTCGCGCCGGGCGGTGTAGATGCCGGTGAGCGCCGAGTACACCCCGAACAGCAGCGAGAACCCGATCGCGGCGGGCAGCAGCACCAGCCCGACGCTGAGTCCGGAGTCCTCGACGTTCATGTCGTCCACCACCGGCCGCAGGCTGAACGGCAGCCCGAGCGGCACCAGGACGGCGGCGACGACGGTGGCCCTGCTCCGCCCCAGCAGCGTGAGTTCGGCGCGGGCGAGGGCGGCCATCCGGCTCACGGGAGTGGTCACCGCACCCCTGACCGGGGCGCCCACGGGTCCCCCGGCCGCGTCCCCCACCGAACTCCTGACCGTCCCCCCGCTCATGCCGCGACCTCCTCGTTCTTCTCCGACGCCTCCCGGGCGATGCCCAGGAACGCCTCCTCCAGCGAGGCCGACCGCAGGTCGAGCCCCCGCAGTTCCACCCCGGCCCGCTCGGCCCACACCAGCAGTCCGGTGGCCGCCCGCTGCAACTCCCGGGTCCGCAGCCGCACCAGCCGTCCGTCGATCTCGTGGTCGCACACGCCCAGCGCGTCCAGCGGGGGCAGATCGCCCACGAAGTACCCCTCCGGCAGCCGGAAGGAGATCCGGGACGGCTGCTCGGCGGTCACCTCGGCGGGCGTCCCGGAGGCCGCGATCCGCCCCCGGTGCAGGATGGCCAGCCGGTCGGCGAGGCCCTCCGCCTCCTCCAGGTAGTGCGTCGTCAGCAGGACCGTCGTCCCGGCGTCCCGCAGGGCGCGCACCAGGTCCCAGGTGTCCCGACGGCCCTCGGCGTCCAGCCCGGTGGTCGGCTCGTCGAGGAACAGCACCTCCGGCTCCCCGAGCAGCGCGAGCGCCAGATCGAGCCTGCGCCGCTCGCCCCCGGACAACTGCTTCACCCGTACGCCGGCCTTCCCGGCGAGCCCGACCAGCGCCAGCGCCTCCGCGGCCGGCCGGGCCCCGCTGACACAGCCCGCCCACATCCGCGCGGTCTCGGCGACGCTCAGCTCGGACGGGAAGCCGCCCTCCTGGAGCATCACCCCGGTCCGCGGCCGTACGGCGGCCCGCTCGGTGAAGGGATCGTGACCGAGGACCCGGACCTGTCCCCCGTCGGGCCGGGCGAGCCCTTCGAGCAGTTCGACCGTGGAGGTCTTGCCGGCCCCGTTGGTGCCGAGCAGTGCGAAGACCTCGCCGCGTCCGACGTGGAAGGAGATCCCGCGGACCGCCTCGAACCCGCCCCCGTACACACGCCGGAGGTCGGTGACCTCTATCACGTGTTCTTCCGTGTTCCTGGCTTCCATGACTCCAGCGTCCCGTCGGTGGACCGCCTGCGGCAGTGCGCCTTGTCATCGCTCCGCATGACAAATGTCAGGAGCGACGGCGTGAAGCACGAAGAGGGGAGGGCACGGGAGCGAGAGGGACGAGAGGGAAAGAGGGATACGCCGAAGGCCCCGGTCGGTGACCGGGGCCTTCGGGATGGAGCGGACGACGAGGCTCGAACTCGCGACCTCAACCTTGGCAAGGTTGCGCTCTACCAACTGAGCTACGTCCGCATTGCATCCGACTGGCTTTCACCGGTCGGCGCGGGCACCAGCCTACCTGATCCACAAGGGGGATCGGGGCGGTGGTGCAGAGCGGGTGACAGGAATTGCACACTGCGCCTTCCCCCTGGAAGGGGGATGTTCTACTACTGAACTACACCCGCACGACCTCGGTGACCTGGGCTTTTCGGCCCCGTCCCGCTGGCGTGCTCCAGACATTAGCCGACCATGTGGGGGGTAGCGCAAGTCGGTTGCCTCCGGGGTCCGCCGGCGGACCCCGCAGACCCGTGCTCGGGCCGGCCCCGCCGGCTCACTGCGCTTCGGCGAACGCCTCGTAGACCTTCTTGGGGATGCGGCCGCGCGCGGGCACGTCCAGCTTGTTGGCCTGGGCCCAGGCGCGGACGGCCGCCGGGTCGGGGGCGACCTCCGTCTGCTTGTACGCCTTGCCGGACCTGGACCGCTTGCGGCCGGCCTCCACGTAGGGCGCGAGCGCCTTGCGCAGTTTCTCGGCATTGGTTTCATTCAGGTCGATCTCGTACGACCTGCCGTCGAGTCCGAAGGCGATCGTTTCCGCCGCTTCCGAGCCGTCGATGTCGTCAAAGAGAGTGACCACGACCTTCTGCGCCACGAATAATCGGTCCCTTCGTGCGACAGCTCCGCGATGACGTGCCAAGACGTCACGGAGATGTCGACTGTTCGCCTGTTATGGGGCAAAGTATCGGCTATTGCCATTTCATTTGTACAGTGCCCGGCAATCGAATGTGAAGCTCGACTAAATCTGTCAGCGTGTCCCAGCGCAATAGGCGGCCGGGATGCATCACGGATCTTTCCCGGAATTTTCCGTGAGGGACCCGCTCCACCACCTGATCCGGTACCCGATCGTGATCGTGCTCACGTAGTTTCCTACAACTCTACTCGCGTAGAAATTTTGTGCGGGTAGTCTGAAGACACACGCAGGAACCTGCTCAGCACCACAACACCGGGAGTGCCAGTGGCACGCGTCGTAGTCGACGTCATGCTCAAGCCGGAGATCCTCGACCCCCAGGGCCAGGCGGTGCAGCGCGCACTGCCGCGGCTGGGTTTCGAAGGCATCTCCGACGTACGTCAGGGAAAGCGATTCGAACTGGAAGTTGACGGACCGGTCGACGAGGCCGCGCTCGCCCGCATCCACGATCTTGCGGAATCCTTCCTCGCCAACACCGTGATCGAGGACTTCACCGTCAAGGTGGAGGAAGTCGCGGAGGCCGCGAAGTGACCGCTCGTATTGGCGTCGTCACTTTCCCGGGCAGCCTCGATGACCGGGACACGCAGCGCGCGATCCGGCTCGCGGGCGCCGAACCGGTCGCGCTCTGGCACAAGGACAAGGACCTCCACCAGGTCGACGCCGTGGTGCTGTGCGGCGGTTTCTCCTACGGCGACCATCTGCGCGCCGGTGCCATCGCCCGTTTCTCGCCGGTGATGGAGCCCCTCATCGAGCAGGCGAAGGCCGGACTGCCGGTCCTCGGCATCTGCAACGGCTTCCAGATCCTCACCGAGGCCCACCTCCTCCCGGGCGCGATGCTCGGCAACGACCACCTCCACTTCATCTGCCGCGACCAGAAGCTGCGGGTGGAGAACGCGGACACCGCCTGGACGGCCGACTACACGGCCGGCCAGGAGATCCACATCCCGCTGAAGAACATGGACGGCCGGTACGTCGCCGACGAGTACACCCTCGACAAGCTCGAGGCCGAGGGCCGGGTCGCCTTCCGCTACCTGGACCTGAACCCCAACGGTTCGCTCCGTGACATCGCCGGCATCACCAACGAGGCCGGGAACGTCGTCGGCCTCATGCCGCACCCGGAGCACGCCGTCGAGCCGCTCATCGGCTCCGGCCGCACCGACGGCCTCCCCTTCTTCACCTCGATCCTCAAGAAGCTGGTCAACGCATGAGCCGGACGCCTCTGGACACGGTCGAGCACGCGGCCGCTACCCCCGACGTCGAGCTGCCCTGGGCCGAACTCGGCCTGAAGAAGGACGAGTACGAGCGGGTGGTGGAGATCCTCGGCCGCCGCCCGACCGGCGCCGAACTCGCCATGTACTCGGTCATGTGGTCCGAGCACTGCTCGTACAAGTCCTCCAAGGTCCACCTGCGCCAGTTCGGCGAGAAGGCCCCGCAGTCCGACGCCCTGCTCGTGGGCATCGGCGAGAACGCGGGCGTCGTCGACGTCGGCCAGGGCTACGCGGTGACCTTCAAGGTCGAGTCGCACAACCACCCGTCGTACGTCGAGCCCTACCAGGGTGCCGCGACCGGTGTCGGCGGCATCGTCCGCGACATCATCGCGATGGGCGCGCGGCCGGTGGCCGTGGTCGACCCGCTGCGCTTCGGCGCGGCCGACCACCCCGACACCAAGCGCGTCCTGCCGGGCGTCGTCGCCGGCATCGGCGGCTACGGCAACTGCCTGGGCCTGCCCAACATCGGCGGCGAGGTCGTCTTCGACGCCTGCTACCAGGGCAACCCGCTGGTCAACGCCGGTGCCATCGGTGTGATGCGGCACGAGGACATCCACCTCGCGAAGGCGTCCGGCGCGGGCAACAAGGTCATTCTGTACGGCGCCCGGACCGGCGGCGACGGCATCGGCGGCGCCTCGATCCTGGCCTCGGAGACCTTCGACGACGCCAAGCCGTCGAAGCGCCCGGCGGTGCAGGTCGGCGACCCCTTCCAGGAGAAGCTCCTCATCGAGTGCACCCTGGAGGCCTTCCGGGAGAAGCTCGTCGTCGGCATCCAGGACCTCGGCGCGGCGGGCCTGTCCTGCGCGACGAGCGAACTGGCGTCGAACGGCTCCGGCGGCATGCGCGTGACGCTGGACGACGTACCGCTGCGCGACTCCACGCTCTCGCCCGAGGAGATCCTCATGAGCGAGTCGCAGGAACGCATGTGCGCGGTCGTCGAGCCGGAGAAGGTCGGCCGTTTCCTGGAGATCTGCGACAAGTGGGACGTCATCGCCACCGTCATCGGTGAGGTGACCGACGGCGACCGCCTGGAGATCTACTGGCACGGCGGCAAGATCGTCGACGTCGACCCGCGCACGGTCGCCCACGACGGCCCGGTCTACGAGCGCCCCTACGCCCGCCCGGACTGGCAGGACGCCCTCCAGGCCGACGACGCGAACAAGCTGCCCCGGCCGACCACGGGTGAGGAGCTGAAGGACCAGGTCCTGAAGCTGGTGTCCTCCCCGAACCAGGCCTCCAAGAAGTGGATCACGTCCCAGTACGACCACTTCGTGCAGGGCAACACGGTCCTCGCCCAGCCCGAGGACTCGGGCATGATCCGCATCGACGAGGAGACCGGCCTCGGCGTCGCCATCGCCACCGACGGCAACGGCCGGTACGCGAAGCTGGACCCGTACCACGGCGCCCAGCTCGCGCTCGCGGAGGCGTACCGCAACGTGGCGACGACCGGCGCCAAACCGCTCGCCGTCTCCGACTGCCTGAACTTCGGATCGCCCGAGGACCCGGCCGTCATGTGGCAGTTCGCCGAGGCCGTCCGCGGACTCGCCGACGCCTGCCTGCAGTTGGGCACCCCGGTGACCGGCGGCAACGTCTCGCTCTACAACCAGACGGGCGAGGCGGCCATCCACCCGACGCCGGTCGTGGCCGTCCTCGGTGTCATCGACGACGTCGCGCGCCGCACCCCGGTCGCCTTCCAGGAGGAGGGCCAGCTGCTGTACCTCCTCGGCGACACCCGTGAGGAGTTCGGCGGTTCGGCCTGGTCCCAGGTGATCCACGACCACCTCGGCGGCCTGCCCCCGAAGGTCGACCTGGAGCGCGAGCGCCTGCTGGCCGAGATCCTGATCTCCGCGTCCCGTGACGGCATGATCGACGCCGCGCACGACCTGTCCGACGGCGGCCTGATCCAGGCCGTGGTCGAGTCGGCGCTGCTCGGGGAGAAGGGTGCCCGCCTGGTCGTCCCGGACGGCCTGGACGCGTTCACGTTCCTCTTCTCGGAGTCGGCGGGCCGCGCGGTCGTCGCCGTCCCGCGCTCGGAGGAACTGCGCTTCACCGACATGTGCGGAGCCCGCGGCCTGCCGGCCACCCGCGTCGGTGTCGTCGACGGCGACACGGTCGACGTCCAGGGCGAGTTCGCGCTCTCCCTGGAGGACCTGCGCAGGGCGCACGAGGACACCATCCCGGCGCTGCTCGCGTAGGCGGCGCGCCGCCCGGCCGCACCACCATCCGAAGGCCGCCGCCCAGGCTTCTCCGAACGCCTGGGCGGCGGCCTTCGGCACGCGTGCCGACCGCCCTCCGCGAGCGGCCTCGCGGCCGTCTCCGCGGCGGCCGGAGGCGGGGCGGGCGGCCGGCGCTTTCCCCCCTCGCGGACGCCCACGGCGGCGGCCCGACGCGGCCGGCGGACCTCTGGGCGTGCCGCTCGGGCGGCTGTCGGCCCCCGAAGGACGGCGACCCCGGACCGGTACGCAATAGGCTTCCCGCCATGCCCCCGGCCAAGAAGCGCACCAGGACCTATGACCCCGTCAGGACCCGTGCCGCGGTGCTGGCCCAGCTCGGCCACGTGCGGCAGGCCGTCGCCGCCCTGACCCCGGAGCAGCTCGCGCTGCCGACACGGCTGGGGGAGTGGACCGTACGGGAGCTGGCCGCGCACATCGGGATGGCCGTCACGGCGGTGGGGCGGTCGCTCGACCTGCCGGAGCCGGCGAAGCCGGACGCCACCCTGCTCGACTGGCCGTTCGCGACGTCCGTGAACGCCCCGGCCATCGACGCCTTCACACGCCGGCTGGCCGCGGACCATCCGGACCCGGGCGCCTACCTCACGGCCGTGGAGCGGGATCTCGTCGAGCGGCTCGACGCCCATCCCGGCTCCCGGGTGCTGGAGACGAACGCGGGCGCGCTGCCCCTGGCCGACTACCTGGTCACCCGCACCGTCGAACTCGTCGTCCACACCGACGACCTGAACGCGGCCGTCCCCGGCCTGGACGTCCCCTGCGACCGCCAGGCCCTCGCCGCCGCCACCCGACTGCTGGCCGACGCCCTGGCCGTCCGGGCGCCCGGCGGGGCGACCGAGGTGCGGATCCCGCCGTACGCCGTCGTGCAGTGCGTCGAGGGGCCCCGGCACACCCGTGGCACCCCGCCCAACGTGGTCGAGACCGACCCGCTGACCTGGGTACGGCTGGCCTGCGGCCGGCTGACCTGGAAGGCGGCCGTCGAGGAGGCGAAGGTCGCCGCGAGCGGGGAGCGGGCGGACCTCGCGGAGCTGCTGCCGCTCATGTCCTGACCCGGCGGACGCCCCATGGTGTGCGACACCTCACTCATGCCCGCGGAGCCGGCCACCGGACGGCGGCCGACGCGGCGCGCCCGCCCGGCGGGTCGATCACCGGAAACCGCTTCTGACCTGCATGGATGAGGCGACCGGGGTGGCCCTTGGACGCTCAAGATCGAGTTACCGGCGGGTATCCCCAATTCGGACCAGTGGTCGTCCTCGCCTACACTCGATGACGTGCCACGTGGTGACGGTCGACTCAGTCATGATCTGCTCCCCGGCGAGAAGGGACCCCAGGACGCTTGCGGCGTCTTCGGGGTCTGGGCTCCCGGTGAAGAGGTCGCCAAGCTCACTTACTTCGGGCTCTACGCCCTCCAGCATCGAGGCCAGGAATCCGCGGGAATCGCGGTCAGCAACGGCTCCCAGATCCTCGTCTTCAAGGACATGGGTCTGGTCTCCCAGGTCTTCGACGAAACCTCGCTCGGATCGCTCCAGGGTCACATCGCGGTCGGACACGCCCGCTACTCGACCACCGGCGCCTCCGTGTGGGAGAACGCCCAGCCGACGTTCCGTGCCACCGCGCACGGTTCCATCGCGCTCGGGCACAACGGAAACCTCGTCAACACCGCCCAGCTCGCCGAGATGGTCGCCGACCTGCCCAAGCAGGAGGGCCGCTCCCCGCGCGTCGCGGCGACCAACGACACCGACCTGCTCACCGCGCTCCTCGCGGCCCAGGTCGACGAGGACGGCAAGCCCCTGACCATCGAGGAGGCGGCCCACGCCGTCCTCCCGCAGGTCCGCGGCGCCTTCTCCCTCGTCTTCATGGACGAGGGCACGCTCTACGCCGCCCGCGACCCGCAGGGCATCCGCCCGCTGGTCCTCGGCCGGCTGGAGCGCGGCTGGGTCGTGGCCTCCGAGTCCGCCGCCCTCGACATCTGCGGCGCCGCGTACGTCCGCGAGATCGAGCCGGGCGAGTTCGTCGCCATCGACGAGAACGGCCTGCGTACCTCCCGGTTCGCGGAAGCGAAGCCCAAGGGCTGCGTCTTCGAGTACGTCTACCTGGCCCGCCCGGACACCGACATCGCCGGCCGGAACGTCTACCTCTCCCGTGTGGAGATGGGCCGGAAACTCGCCGCGGAAGCCCCGGCCGACGCCGACCTGGTCATAGCGACCCCGGAGTCCGGCACCCCGGCGGCCATCGGCTATGCGGAAGCCTCCGGAATCCCCTTCGGCGCCGGCCTGGTCAAGAACGCCTACGTGGGCCGGACCTTCATCCAGCCCTCGCAGACCATCCGCCAGCTCGGCATCCGCCTGAAGCTGAACCCGCTCAAGGAAGTCATCAAGGGCAAGCGCCTGGTCGTCGTCGACGACTCGATCGTGCGCGGCAACACCCAGCGGGCCCTGGTCCGCATGCTGCGCGAGGCCGGCGCCGCCGAGGTCCACATCCGGATCTCCTCGCCGCCCGTGAAGTGGCCCTGCTTCTTCGGCATCGACTTCGCCACCCGTGCCGAGCTGATCGCCAACGGCATGTCGATCGACGAGATCGGCACCTCGCTGGGCGCCGACTCCCTGGCCTACATCTCCATCGACGGCATGATCGAGGCGACCACCATCGCCAAGCCGAACCTCTGCCGCGCCTGCTTCGACGGCGAGTACCCGATGGACCTGCCCGACCCCGAGCTGCTCGGCAAGCAGCTCCTGGAGACGGAGCTGGCCGCCGGCCCGGCCGCGACGGCCGCCGCCGACGCGATCCGCCGCCCGTAGACGGCCCCGTCATACCTGCCGTACGACACGAAAGTTCTCATCTCCATGTCTGAGACAACTGGTGCCAGCTACGCAGCGGCGTCCTACAAAACAGCGGGTGTCGACATCGAAGCGGGCGACCGCGCAGTGGAACTCATGAAGGAGTGGGTGAAGAAGACCCAGCGCCCCGAGGTCCTCGGCGGCCTCGGCGGTTTCGCCGGTCTCTTCGACGCCTCCGCCCTCAAGAACTACGAGCGCCCCCTGCTGGCCTCCGCCACCGACGGCGTGGGCACCAAGGTCGACGTCGCCCGCCGGATGGGCGTCTACGACACCATCGGTCACGACCTGGTCGCCATGGTCATGGACGACATCGTGGTGTGCGGCGCCGAGCCGCTGTTCATGACCGACTACATCTGTGTCGGCAAGGTCCACCCCGAGCGGGTCGCCGCCATCGTCAAGGGCATCGCCGAAGGCTGTGTCCTGGCCGGCTGCGCCCTGGTCGGCGGCGAGACGGCCGAGCACCCGGGGTTGCTCGGCCCGGACGACTTCGACGTCGCCGGCGCCGGTACGGGCGTCGTGGAGGCCGACCGGCTGCTGGGCCCCGACCGCATCCGCACGGGCGACGCGGTGATCGCCATGGCGGCCTCCGGTCTTCACTCCAACGGGTACTCGCTGGTCCGCCACGTCCTGCTGGACCAGGCCGGCCTCTCCCTGGACGCGCGCGTCGAGGAACTGGGCCGCACCCTCGGCGAGGAGCTGCTGGAGCCGACCAAGATCTACTCGCTGGACTGCCTGGCCCTCACCCGCACCACGGACGTCCACGCCTTCTCGCACGTGACCGGCGGCGGACTCGCGGCCAACCTGGCCCGGGTCATCCCCGACGGACTGCACGCGATCGTGGACCGCTCCACGTGGACCCCGGGCCCGGTCTTCGACCTCGTCGGCCGGACCGGCCGGGTCGAGCGGCTGGAGCTGGAGAAGACCCTGAACATGGGCGTCGGCATGATCGCCGTCGTCCCGGAGGAGTCGGCGGACGTGGCGCTGACCACGCTGGCCGACCGCGGGGTCGAGGCGTGGGTCGCCGGCGAGATCACCGACCGCGGGGAGCACACGAGCGGTGCGGCCCTGGTCGGGGACTACGCGGGCTGAAGCGCCTACGCGGGCTGGGACCCTGTGCGCAGCACAAGACCCGGTCGGTGACCGAAGTCACCGACCGGGTGAGTGCTCGAAGCAAGGTCAAGCGCCGCGACGGTGTTGGTGCGAGGAGTCCTCGTCCTCGTCGTCGTCGTCGCCCCCGTACAGCTCGGCGTACCGTGCGTACGGGTCGTCGTCCTGCTCATCGTCATCGTCCTCGAACGGCTGACCGTTCGGCGGAATGTTCGATGGCGATGCGCCCAGCTCTTCGGCCAGGCGTGAGAGATCCGTCCCGCCGCTGTTGTACTTCAGCTGGCGGGCGACCTTCGCTTGCTTGGCCTTGGCCCGGCCGCGCCCCATGGCTCGACCCCCTCAACGACGGGGCTCGACGGCCCCAGAGTCTTGACACGCGTTCATGGTCCGGAACGGACTCTCCGCGGAGAGTCCGGTCCGTAGGGCTTCCACGGTACCTGAGCCCGAACCCATACGGTACGTCGCCCGTAGCACGCGCGTGTGCACAGAACCTTCGAGGCGCCCTGTCCTCGCTGGTCAGTGGCGATTTTAACCACTTATCGGCGGGCGACCCGCCGGGAAGAGTGAGAGTTCTCTCGAACTTTCCCCCGGCGGGTACCGGAGCGTGCTCACCAACCGCGCGCCTGAGCCGCCTCGTGCATGCGCTGTTCGGCGATCCGGTCGGCCGCCGCGGCCGGCGGAATCCCGTCCGTATTCGCACGTGCGAAGATGGCGAGCGTGGTGTCGAAGATCTTCGCGGCCTTCGCCCTGCACCGCTCGAAGTCGAACCCGTGCAGCTCGTCGGCGACCTGGATGACCCCGCCGGCGTTCACCACGTAGTCCGGCGCGTAGAGGATCCCGCGGTCGGCGAGGTCCTTCTCCACACCCGGGTGGGCGAGCTGGTTGTTGGCCGCTCCGCACACGATCCGCGCGGTCAGCGCCGGCACGGACTCGTCGTTCAGCGCTCCGCCCAGCGCGCAGGGGGCGTAGATGTCGAGGCCCTCGACCCGGATCAGCGCCTCGGTGTCCGCGACCGCCGTCACGCCCTCGGGGTGCCGGTCGAGGATCCGGCGTACGGCGTCCTCGCGCACGTCCGTGATCACGACCTCGGCGCCCTCGTCCCGCAGGTGCTGCACCAGGTGGTGGCCGACCTTGCCGACGCCCGCGATCCCGACCCTGCGGTCGCGCAACGAGGGGTCGCCCCACAGGTGCTGGGCGCTGGCCCGCATGCCCTGGTAGACGCCGAAGGCGGTCAGCACCGACGAGTCGCCCGCGCCGCCGTTCTCCGGGGAGCGCCCGGTCGTCCAGCGGCACTCGCGCGCCACGACGTCCATGTCGGCGACGTAGGTGCCGACGTCGCAGGCGGTCACGTACCGCCCACCGAGAGAGGCCACGAAACGGCCGTACGCGAGCAGTAGCTGTTCGGACTTGATCGTGTCGGGGTCGCCGATGATCACGGCCTTGCCGCCGCCGTGGTCCAGCCCCGCCATGGCGTTCTTGTACGACATCCCGCGCGCGAGGTTCAGCGCGTCGGCGACGGCCTCCTCCTCGGACGCGTACGGGTAGAAGCGCGTGCCGCCGAGGGCGGGGCCCAGGGCGGTGGAGTGGAGGGCGATGACGGCCTTCAGGCCGCTGGCACGGTCCTGGCAGAGCACGACTTGCTCATGACCACCCTGGTCCGAGTGGAACAGCGTGTGCAGCACGTGATCAGGGGCGCCGGATACGTCGGTCACGGTGGTGACTCCTGGGTAACTAGCGGCGGGCGGGACGGGGGCTCCCGTACGGGTTGCGGGGCCTGTGGGATGAGCGTAGAGCCTGCGCCGCCCGCCGCACGCTCCGTGATGCGGATCACCCTCTCGCGGAGTACGGCCGTGTGACGGTTCGCATCTTCTCCGGCCTCCTCGCCAGGGGCCGCGGAAGGTTTCCCGGCCGGTCCACAGGGGAGGGAGCAGGCGTGCCCCAGGTGTCCTCGGTGATCGTCCCGTACGCCGCCTATCTGCGCGTGTACGAGCCCCTGGCCGCCTTCCCCGAGCCGGAGCGCGGCCACTGGGCGCGCTATGCCCGCCGTCCCGACCTGCCCACCTACCAGGACGAGCTGCGCCGCTCGCTGGTCGACCTGCTGCCCACCCCGCCGGTCGCGGTCCCGGTGCACGAGAGCGGCGAGGCGTTCGTGGCGGACGTGGACGGGGTCGTGTGCGTGTGTCCCTGGCGGACCCGGCTGCGTGGCTGGCAGGCCCTGGGAGAGCTGGGCGACGAACTGCCCGGTCCGGTCCTGGACGCGGTCCTGCCACCCCTGGTCCGCCTCCAGGCCGCCCAGGACTACGAGCGCTGGCTGGTCCGCAACCCCGACGCCCGCCCCTGGATCCGCACGGCGACCTGGCAGATCCCGCTGCACTGGTTCGTGCTCCTCGCCGACGAGGAGCGCGAGTACGACAAGGGGACCGCCGAGCAGGCCCCGGTACTGCGCTACCGCACGCCGATGGTGCAGGCCCGCCGCCGGGTGGCGCGGGGCCTGCGCGCGCTCAAGGAGGCCATGGACGAGGGGCCGCTCATCGAGGGCCTGGTGGACGTGGGCCGCTGGCTGGAGGAGTTCCACCCGCGTTCGCTGGTGGAGCTGGACTACGGCGGGCTCGTCCACGCCCTGCCGGCCGGTGATCTGGAGGGCGACCGCTCGGCGGCCGACGTGGCCGCCGGCATCGAGGCCCTGCGCCGCGGGGACGGCCCCGCGGCGGGTGAGGCGTACGCCCGGCTCGCGGAACGCTGGCGGTCGGTGCGGGACCGGCGCTCGGCGAACTGACGGAGTGGCAGCGGCGACGGATGCGCCGCCGTGACCTGCGTCACGGTCACATGCCCTCGAACAGCGTACGGTCAGCCGCACTTCACGGAACTGACGGGACGTAGGTCCTGATCCGGGCTTTTGCCGCAAGGGTGACGGACCGCACGTACGCGGCCCTTGCGCCGGTTGCCTCTCCTCGTGCCAAAATAGGACAAGGAGTCCGGGGAGGGCTCCGTCCGTCCACTTGTGATCCATCGTGGGGGGAATCTCAGTATTGCGCGCTTTGGGGGGTCTGGTGACTCCTGATCGTCGTGTGACTGATCGTCACACTGGCGTGACTGTCCGCTATGGCACGGTCCATCGGCTTCCGTCGCCGATGAACACCTGGGGGGCAATTCCATCGGTTTGGCCGACGCGGCTGGACGGATGGTGTAGTTGTAGTGCCGAGGACAAGCCGTTCGTCCTATAACCGACTCGACTCGCGTCCGCCATTTCGGGCAACGCGGGTCAAGGTGCAGAATTTAGAGGAAAGAACCGAGAAGGTTCGGTTCTCCCGAGGAGGCCGCTCATGACCGCTCGCACCCCTGATGCTGAGCCGCTGCTGACCCCGGCTGAGGTCGCCACCATGTTCCGTGTGGACCCTAAGACGGTCACGCGGTGGGCGAAGGCCGGCAAGCTCACGTCGATCCGCACGCTCGGCGGACATCGCCGTTACCGCGAGGCTGAGGTTCGCGCACTGCTCGCGGGTATTCCGCAGCAGCGCAGCGAGGCCTGAGCCACTGAAGTACCGGGCAACAACACCGCAGGTCCCCCAATCTGCCGAGTTGTCCGCATCCTTGCTCCAAGCGACGCGGGTCCTGCCCCAACAGGCCCGTAGCCCACACGGTGCGTCGTCGATCGCGCTGGACTCCGCCGAGTCCGGCGCGATCTTTTTTGTGCCCTGGACATGCCTATCAGGGCGTTCTGTGAGCGAGCTTGTCGAAGTCTGGGGCGCCCTGTGGGGGGCCGTCGGATCCGCCGCGGGGGCTCTCGGGGGGATCCGTGGGGGGATCTGCGGAGGTGTCCTGCAGAGTGGTGCAATTGCACATATTAAATTGAAGAGTTGTAGGAAGCGGGTAAGAACCCACCTTCCCGAAACTCATGCAGTGACACCCGTCACATGCCACTGGCCTTGTTGCCGCAGCCTCGGGTGCGCTAGTGCAAGCGTCAAGCGTCAGGCTGTGTACGGCCGTTGGTCCTCGTCGGCCTCCCGCCGCGCTTTGGGGGACTTCTCCGCGGCCGGCGGTGCGCCGTCCATCACCAGCCGCTGGAGACGGCGGCAGACGGGGCAGTGGCGGGTCAGGTGCCGGTAGGACGACGCGGCCGACAGGTGCGCACGGAGCAGCGCCCGCGTCGCGTGCCCGGTCGATGCCGCCATACGCCACCTCCAGTGGAGCCCGCGGGAAGCGCGGCCCTGAACTTCTGGAGTACCGGCCGAATGTGACGCCGTCAAGGCCGCGTGGGGGCGTCCGGCCGGGCCGGCGGGCGGGGTGAGTGGGTGGGGAGCGCGAAGAGGGCTCCCACCCGGGGTGCGGGCCTTCTTCGGCCTGTGCGGTCCTGACGGGATTTGCCGGACCCGTCGGCGGCTCCGCCGCGGGCGCGGCCTCCGTGCCGGCGGGGGGCCGGGTGGGGAGCACGAAGAAGGCCCGCACCTGAGGGTGCGGGCCTTCTTCGATCCATGCGGTCCTGACGGGATTTGAACCCGCGGCCTCCACCTTGACAGGGTGGCGAGCACTCCAAACTGCTCCACAGGACCAGGTTTTGCGGCACTTGGTGTTGCGCTGTGCTGCGAGACGAGACTCTACAGGAGCGGGGCCCGCCTGGTCGAACTCACTCTCCGTGGCCGGTCCGTCACGGCGCGGCCGCGTCGATCGCCTTCACGATCCGCTTGTCGGAGACGGGGTACGCCGTGCCCAGCGCGTGGGCGAAGTAGCTGACCCGCAGCTCCTCGATCATCCAGCGGATGTCCAGCACCGAGGACGGCACGGGGCGGCCCGGGGGCAGCTGCTCCAGCAGCCAGGCGTACTCGTCCTGCATCTCGTGGACCTTCTCCATGCGGGTGGTGTCCCGCTGGGCGTTGGTCGGCATCTGCTGCAGACGCCGGTCCGCGGCCACCAGGTAGCGCATCAGGTCCGGCATCCGGCGCAGGCCCGCCCACGTCACGAAGCCGGGCCGTACGAGCGCGTCCAGCTGCTTTCGTACGTCGGTCAGGTTGGCCAGCAGGGAGGGACTGCGTACGCCCTTCAGGCGGCGCTCACAGGACTGCCAGGCCGCCAGGACCTGCTGTACCTGCCCGACCGTCCGCACGGTCGTGTCGACGATCTCGGCGCGCACCTTCTCGTACAGCTTGCGGTACGACTCCTCGTCCCAGGCCGGCCCGCCGAAGTCGCCGATCAGCTTGTCCGCCGCGGCCGTCGCGCAGTCGTCGAACAGGGCCTGGACGGAGCCGTGCGGATTCGCGGACAGGGCGAGCTTCTGGGCGTTCGTCAGCTTGTCGGAGGCGAACTTCGCCGGATTGACCGGGATGTTGCGCAGGATCAGCCGGCGGATGCCCTTCCACATCGCCTCCGCCTGCTCCTCCTCCGTGTCGAAGAGGCGCACGGAGACGGTGTCGCCGTCGTCGACCAGCGCCGGGTACGCCTTCACCGGCTGGCCGGCCCGACGGGTCTCGAAGACGCGGGTCAGCGCGCCGATGGTCCAGTCGGTCAGGCCGGAGCGCTCCAGGGACTCGCCGCCCTGCCGCTCGGCGGTGGCCGCGGCGGCCTGCGAGATGGCCTGGCGGGCCTTGGGCCGCAGCTGCAGCTTCAGCGCCTCCAGGTCCTTGTCCTCGGCCAGCTTGCGGCGTCGCTCGTCGACGATCCGGAAGGTGATCTTCAAGTGGTCGGGAAGACGGGACCGGTCGAAGTCCTCCGCCTCGAAGGGGACGCCGACCATCCGCTTGAGGTCGCGGGCCATCGCCACGGTCAACGGCTCCTGGAGGGGCACCGCCTGGTCCAGGAACCGCCGCGCGAAGTTCGGCGCCGGCACGTAGTTGCGCCGGATCGGCTTCGGTAGGGAGCGGATCAGCTCGGTGACGACCTCCTCGCGCAGGCCCGGGATCTGCCAGTCGAAGCCCTCGTCCGTGACCTGGTTGAGGACCTGGAGCGGGATGTGGACGGTCACGCCGTCCGCGTCCGCTCCCGGCTCGAACTGGTAGGTGACCCGGAACTTCAGCGGGCCCTGCCGCCAGGAGTCCGGATAGTCGGCCTTGGTGACCGCCTCCGCCGACTCCCGGATGAGCATCTCCCGCTCGAAGTCCAGGAAGTCGGGCTGCTCATGGCGCTTGTGCTTCCACCAGGAGTCGAAGTGGGCACCCGACACCACGTGCTCCGGTACGCGCTGGTCGTAGAAGTCGAACAGCGTGTCGTCGTCGACCACGATGTCCCGGCGGCGGGCCCGGTGCTCCAGCTCCTCGACCTCGCTGAGCAGCTTGCGGTTGTCGGCGAAGAACTTGTGGTGCGTGCGCCAGTCGCCCTCGACGAGCGCGTTGCGGATGAACAGCTCGCGCGAGACCTCCGGGTCGATCCGCCCGTAGTTCACCTTCCGCTGGGCGACGATCGGCACGCCGTACAGCGTGACCTTCTCCAGCGCCATCACCGCGGCCTGGTCCTTCTCCCAGTGCGGCTCGCTGTACGTCCGCTTCAGGAGGTGCCCGGCGAGCGGCTCGACCCACTCGGGCTCGATCTTGGCGTTGACGCGCGCCCAGAGCCTGCTCGTCTCCACCAGTTCCGCCGACATGACGAACCGGGGCTGCTTCTTGAACAGGGCCGAGCCGGGGAAGATCGCGAACTTGGCGCTCCGGGCCCCCAGGTACTCGTTCTTGTTGCCGTCCTTGACGTCCTTCATCCCGACGTGGGACAGCAGGCCGGCGAGGAGCGAGACGTGGATGCTGTCACCGGCGGCGTCCCGCTCGTCGAGGTGGATGCCCATCTGCTTGGCGACGGTCCGCAGCTGCGTGTAGATGTCCTGCCATTCGCGGATGCGCAGGAAGTTCAGGTACTCCTGCTTGCACATCCGGCGGAAGGACGACGAACCCCGCTCCTTCTGCTGCTCGCGGACGTACCGCCACAGGTTGAGGTAGGCGAGGAAGTCGCTGGTCTCGTCCTTGAAGCGGGCGTGCTGCTGGTCGGCCTGGGTCTGCTTGTCGGCCGGGCGCTCGCGCGGGTCCTGGATGGACAGCGCGGCGGCTATCACCATGACCTCGCGGGCGCAGCCGTTCTTGTCGGCCTCCAGGACCATCCGGGCCAGCCGCGGGTCGACGGGCAGCTGGGCCAGCTTGCGGCCGGTCTCGGTGAGCCGCTTGCGCGGGTCCTTCTGCGCCGGGTCGAGCGCGCCCAGTTCCTGCAGGAGCTGCACGCCGTCGCGGATGTTGCGGTGGTCCGGCGGGTCGATGAACGGGAACTTCTCGATCTCGCCCAGCCCGGCCGCGGTCATCTGGAGGATGACGGAGGCGAGGTTCGTGCGCAGGATCTCGGCGTCGGTGAACTCCGGGCGGGCGAGGAAGTCGTCCTCGCTGTACAGCCGGATGCAGATGCCGTCGGAGGTACGGCCGCAGCGACCCTTGCGCTGGTTGGCGCTGGCCTGCGAGATCGCCTCGATGGGCAGCCGCTGCACCTTGGTGCGGTGGCTGTAGCGGCTGATGCGGGCGAAGCCGGGGTCGATGACGTACTTGATGCCCGGGACGGTGAGGGAGGTCTCGGCGACGTTGGTCGCGAGCACGATCCTGCGGCCGGTGTGCCGCTGGAACACCCGGTGCTGCTCGGCGTGGGAGAGCCGGGCGTACAGCGGCAGCACCTCCGTGAACCGATACTTCTTCTTCTCCAGCGCGTCCGCGGTGTCGCGGATCTCCCGCTCGCCGGAGAGGAAGACCAGGATGTCGCCCTGCCCCTCCGCCATCAGCTCCTCGACGGCGTCGCAGATCGCGGTGATCTGGTCGCGGTCGGCGTCCTCGGACTCCTCCTCCAGGAGCGGCCGGTAGCGCACCTCGACCGGATACGTCCGCCCGCTGACCTCGATGATCGGTGCGTCGCCGAAGTGCCGGGAGAACCGCTCGGGGTCGATGGTGGCCGAGGTGATGACGACCTTCAGGTCCGGACGCCGCGGCAGCAGCTGGGCGAGGTAGCCCAGCAGGAAGTCGATGTTGAGGGACCGCTCGTGGGCCTCGTCGATGATGATCGTGTCGTAGGCGCGCAGCTCGCGGTCGGTCTGGATCTCGGCGAGCAGGATGCCGTCCGTCATCAGCTTCACGAAGGTCGCGTCCGGGTTCACCTGGTCGGTGAAGCGCACCTTCCAGCCGACGGCCTCCCCGAGCGGCGACCGCAGCTCCTCGGCGACCCGCTCGGCCACCGTCCGCGCGGCGATGCGGCGGGGCTGGGTGTGCCCGATCATGCCGCGGACGCCGCGTCCCAGCTCCAGGCAGATCTTCGGGATCTGGGTGGTCTTGCCGGACCCGGTCTCACCGGCGACGATCACGACCTGGTGGTCGCGGATCGCCTCCGCGATCACGTCCTTCTTCTGGCTGACCGGCAGCTGCTCGGGATAGGTGACGGCGGGCAGGCGGGTGCGCCGCGCGTCCATCCGTTCTTCGGCGGACGCGACCTCCGCCTCGATCTCGGAGAGGACGGCGGCCCGTGCCTCCGGCTTGCGGATCTTGCGCGCGCCCTCCAGCCTGCGCCCGAGCCGGTGCGCGTCGCGCAGGGACAGCTCGGCCAGACGGGGGGCGAGGGCGCCGAGGGCGGGGGCGGGGTGCGTAGACATACGGGGTCCAGGATCTCATCCCGGAGAAAAACGTGGCGAGTGCTTTTGCCCGGGGCGGCGCCGGGGGCCCGTTCGGCGCGGTCGCGGGGCACACGGACAGGGCCCCGATCCGAAGATCGGGGCCCTGTCCTGTGTGGTGGCTGGGGCCGGGGTCGAACCGGCGACCTATCGCTTTTCAGGCGATCGCTCGTACCAACTGAGCTACCCAGCCACGGAGTCCACGAGGAACTCCAGCGGTCCTGACGGGATTTGAACCCGCGGCCTCCACCTTGACAGGGTGGCGAGCACTCCAAACTGCTCCACAGGACCAAGCTGTGTGTACGACAGTGTCGCACACGGTGTTGCGTGCCCCCAACGGGATTCGAACCCGTGCTACCGCCTTGAAAGGGCGGCGTCCTAGGCCGCTAGACGATGAGGGCTATCGGCCCGCCTGGGCGCTTCGCAGCGCGTCGGGGACGTGAGAAGCATATGGGATGGCAGGAGGTATCGCCAAAACGGTTCAGGAGCGGGGGCGGGAGCCGGAGGGCGCGGGGGTCGTGGGAGCCGGCGTCGGGGTGGGGGACGACGGCGTGGGCGTCGGGGAGGCGCCCGGCCGGTTCTCCTTCGGCAGGTGACGGCTGACCTCGGCCGTGGTCAGGCCCAGGCCGCCCAGTTTGATCTCGTCCCAGGCCTGGAGGCGGCGGGAGTCGCGGTCGAAGTAGAGGATCGACGCCTCGATGGGGTCGGGGTACTCGCCCTCGACGGCACGCAGTCCGCTGCCGCCCGTGGAGCCCTCGACGCGCAGCCGGGTGCCCTTGTCGAGGACCTCCGTCCCGGCCCGGTGGAGGTGGCCGGCCAGGACCATCGGGACCTCGCCGTCGGTGCGGCGGGCGGCGGAGGGCTCGTGGGCCACGGCCACGTCCACGGGGGTGCCGGCGGCCCGCTGGGCGCGGAGCGCCCGTGCGAGGCGGTCGCCCGCCTCCTCCTGGGTCCCCTCGGCGCCCGGGACGGTGGAGCGGTCGGGGGTGAACTGGGGGTCGCCGATGCCGGCGAAGCGCAGCCCCGCGAGGGTCACCGCCCGCCCGTCGTCCAGGACGTGGACGTTCTTCATGTTCCGCAGGTAGGCCTGGGTGGTCGTGGAGTCGTGGTTGCCGCGGACCCAGACGTAGGGGGCGCCGAGGTCGGCGACGGGGTCGAGGAAGCCGTTCTCGGCGGCCGTGCCGTGGTCCATGGTGTCGCCGGAGTCGACGATCACGTCGACCCTGTACTGCGTCACCAGCGAGGCGATGATCTTCCAGCTCGCGGGGTTGAGGTGGATGTCGGAGACGTGCAGGACGCGCACGGTGGTGGGGTCGGGCTGGTAGGCGGGGAGGGTGGAGGTGACGTCGTAGAGCTTGGTCACGTTGGTGACCAGGCGGGCCAGTTCCTGCTGGTAGACGTCGAACTCGGTGACGATGCTGCGGGCGTTGCCGACGACCGAGGGGGCGGAGGAGAGCAGGCCCGAGAAGCGGGGTTCGAGGACCGACTTGGGGTTCCAGGTGACGTAGGCGGTGGCGCCCGAGGCGGCGAGCAGGGCCAGCGCCAGGCCGCCGGCGGCGAGGGCGCGGCGGGGGCGGCGGTAGACGGCGAGGCCGAGCGCGGTGGCGCCGGCGACGACGGCGACGCAGGAGCGTACGGCGAGGTCGAGGGTGCCGCGTTCGATGTCCTCGGTGACCTCCTCCTGGAGCCCGGAGAGGCGTTCGGGGTGGTCGACGAGGGCCTGGGAACGGTCGGGGTCGAGCTGGTCGACGTTGACGTCCAGGCGCACGGGGGCGGTGTGGCTCTCGAGGTGGAGGGCGCCGAGCGGGGAGATGTTGATCTTCGTGCCGCCGTCGAGGGCGGGGCGCAGCGTCATCGTGGTGTTCATGGGGCCGACGGGGACCCGGACGTTCCCGACGACCAGCAGTCCGAGCCAGGCGCCCAGCAGGACGACCGCGGTGAGGCCGAGGGCGCGGACCCAGGGGCGGGGCCGGGCGGCGAGTTCGGGGACGGGGCCGGCGGGGCGGCGGGCGGTGCGGAGACGGTTCACGGTGTGCAGGGCTGCGGCGGGGACACGGACGCGGGCCATTCGTCGCGTATGCCCACGTGCGTGCCCGGACATGCGGACGCACCCGCCGTACGGCGCTGTCGTACCGGAGAATGGTCCTCGTGCTGGAGATGACGCGCGAGGAGTTCGAGGAACTGGTCGCCGAGGCGCTGGACCGGATCCCGCCGGAGCTGACGCGGCTGATGGACAACGTGGCGGTGTTCGTCGAGGACGAGCCGCCGGCGGACGATCCCGAGCTGCTCGGGCTGTACGAGGGGACCCCGCTGACCGAACGCGGCGAGTGGTACGCGGGCGTGCTGCCTGACCGGATCACCATCTACCGGGGGCCGACCCTGCGGATGTGCGGGACGCGGGAGGAGGTCGTCGAGGAGACCGAGGTGACGGTGGTGCACGAGATCGCTCACCACTTCGGGATCGACGACGCCCGGCTGCACGCGCTCGGGTACGGCTGAGCCGCCGGCGCGGCGAGGCGCGTGTCTTCCGGTGGGTGGCGGGAGTTGGGGGTGTGACTCCTGCGTCTGCCCCCGGAGGTGGCCCCGTGCGCCCCTTGTACGTACCCGTTCGCCTGGCCGTCACGGTGCTGGCCGCCGCCGCGGCCGCCGGCTGCATGAGCGTGGGGGACGGGGAGGGGGACCGGGCCCGGCCCTCCCACTCGGCGGGGGAGCGCGGGGGCGGCGCGCCGGAGGGCGGGTCCGGCGGCCGGACCGGCGGGCACTGGTCCGGCGCGGGCGCCGGCGGCGGGCGCGGGGACGGCGCGGACGGGACGAAGGGCGGCCGCGGCGGGTCCGGTTCCCCCGCGGCCTCGCCGTCGGCCGGGCGCAGCGCGGCGGCCTCGAAGGGGCCCGGGCCCGGCCGGAGCGAACGGCCGGGGATGCCGCAGCCGCCGGGGGACGAACCGACGCCGACGCGTTCGGCGGACCCGGAGCCGCCCCCGTCGCCGGAGCCTCCCGCGTCGCCGTCGCCGGAGCCGACGGTGGCCGAGCCGTCCGCGTCGGCGGACGCGGAGCCGGTGCCGCAGCTGGTCGAGCGGGAACCGGCGCCGGAGGCCGGGGCACCGGCGTAGATGCCGTACAGTGGTGTGCGACCCACGTCTACGCAGACCGGTTTGCCTTCAGGGGTACGGAGTGCGTATGGTGGTAGATCGTTTGATCCCATTTGCCCGGCGCCACCACAGAGCGCGCCGTGTGGCGCGTACTCTCCCTTACCGTGACGGACCGCATTGAGGCGGTCGAATGCGAACACGGAGTTGACGGGCGCGTGCCGACGAGACTCCGGAAGGTTTCGCATTCGCATGTCCATTTCCCGTACTGATCACGTCGTCGTGTCCGAGAACAGCGAGGCGGTCGAGGCCGTCGAGGTCACCGCGACCGTCGACGCCGTGGAGACCACCGAGACCGTCGAGGCTGTCGAGGCCGACAAGGCGCCCGAGCCGTCCTTCGCGGACCTGGGGCTGCCCGAGGGCGTCGTGCGCAAGCTCGCCCAGAACGGCGTGACCTCCCCCTTCCCGATCCAGGCGGCGACCATCCCGGACGCCCTGGCCGGCAAGGACATCCTCGGCCGCGGCCGCACCGGCTCCGGCAAGACCCTCTCCTTCGGTCTGCCGGCACTGGCCACGCTGGCCGGCGGCCACACCGAGAAGCGCAAGCCGCGCGCCGTCATCCTCACCCCGACCCGCGAGCTGGCGATGCAGGTCGCCGACGCGCTCCAGCCGTACGGCGACGTCCTCGGCCTGAAGATGAAGGTCGTCTGCGGCGGCACGTCGATGAGCAACCAGATCTACGCCCTCGAGCGCGGCGTGGACGTCCTCGTCGCCACGCCGGGCCGACTGCGCGACATCATCAACCGCGGCGCCTGCTCCCTGGAGAACGTCGAGGTCACCGTCCTCGACGAGGCCGACCAGATGTCGGACCTGGGCTTCCTGCCCGAGGTCACCGAGCTGCTCGACCAGGTCCCGCAGGGCGGTCAGCGCATGCTGTTCTCGGCCACGATGGAGAACGAGATCTCCACGCTGGTCAAGCGCTACCTGAACAACCCCGTCACGCACGAGGTCGACAGCGCCCAGGGCAACGTGACGACCATGTCGCACCACATCCTGATCGTGAAGCCCAAGGACAAGGCGCCGGTCACCGCCGCGATCGCCTCCCGCAAGGGCCGCACCATCATCTTCGTGCGCACCCAGCTCGGCGCCGACCGCATCGCGGAGCAGCTCTGCGACTCCGGTGTGAAGGCCGACGCGCTGCACGGCGGTATGACGCAGGGCGCCCGTACCCGCGTGCTCGAGGACTTCAAGAAGGGCTACGTCAACGCGCTCGTCGCGACCGACGTCGCCGCCCGCGGCATCCACGTCGACGGCATCGACCTGGTCCTCAACGTGGACCCGGCCGGTGACCACAAGGACTACCTGCACCGTGCCGGCCGCACGGCCCGCGCCGGCCGCACCGGCACCGTGGTCTCGCTCTCGCTGCCGCACCAGCGCCGCCAGATCTTCCGCCTGATGGAGGACGCGGGCGTCGACGCCGGGCGTCACATCATCCAGGGCGGTACGGCCTTCGAGCCGGAAGTCGCCGAGATCACCGGCGCCCGGTCGATGACCGAGGTCCAGGCCGAGTCGGCGGGCAACGCCGCACAGCAGGCCGAGCGCGAGGTCGCCGAGCTGACCCGCGAGCTGGAGCGGGCGCAGCGGCGCGCGAGCGAGCTGCGCGAGGAGGCGGACCGACTGGTCGCGCGGGTGGCCCGCGAGCGTGGCGAGGACCCGGAGACGGCGATCGCCGAGGCGCAGGCCGCGGTGGCCGCGACCGGCGAGACCGCCGGGACCGTCGGGTCGGAGGCCCTGGCCGAGGTGTCCGTGCCGGCGCAGCCCGTCGCGCGGGACGCCGACCGCCCCGTCCGCGAGGAGCGTCCGGCGACCTCGTCGTCGTACGAGCGTCGTGAGCGGCGGGACGACCGCGGTGACCGTGGCGGTGACCGCGCTGGTTTCAACCGGGACCGTGACGACCGCGGTGGCCGTTCCTTCAACCGCGACGACCGCGGCGGCCGTCCGTTCGAGCGCCGTGACGACCGCGGTGGTTTCAACCGGGACCGTGACGACCGTGGTGGCCGTTCCTTCAACCGCGACGACCGCGGTGGTCGTCCGTTCGAGCGTCGTGACGACCGCGGTGGTTTCAACCGGGACCGTGACGACCGCGGA
>NZ_JBICUZ010000003.1:690357-749018 GCF_043198675.1 Streptomyces sp. NPDC048734
CGTGGTGGCCGTTCCTTCAACCGCGACGACCGCGGTGGTCGTCCGTTCGAGCGTCGTGACGACCGCGGTGGTTTCAACCGGGACCGTGACGACCGCGGTGGCCGTTCCTTCGAGCGCCGTGACGACCGCGGCGGCCGTTCCTTCGAGCGCCGTGACGACCGGGGCGGCTTCCGCCGCGACGAGCGCGGTGGGCACCGCGGCAGCGACCGTCCGTTCAACCGCGACCGCCGCGACGACCGTCCGGGCACCGGCTTCCGCGCCGGCGGCCACGAGCGGCCGAGCGCCCGCCGTGACGACCACCGTGGCACCGGCACCGGCGGTGGCTCCTTCGGGCGCCGTGACGACAAGCCGCGCTGGAAGCGCAACGGCTGACGTCGACTTGGCCGGCTGACCGCCGATCGCCGTCGCATCAGGGGAAGGGCCCGTACGACTCCTTGGGTTCCAGGAGTCGTACGGGCCCTTTTCCGTGTCCGAGGGGGAGCGGGGCCCTGTTTCCCCACCGCCGCCTCCGAGCCGGTTGTTAGCATTCCCTTGCTTGGCATGGACAGAGCGGCCGGAGGGGGAAACCGCCGCCGCCATGCCGTTCTCGTATCCCCTGGGAGGGACCCTTGGCCCGGCGTGCCCGGATCACACTCACTTTCGCGAGCCTCGTCGCCCTCGGCGCGGGCTCCCTGATCACCGCGGGCCCGGCCGCCGCGGACGCCACACCCCTGCCGCTGACCACGAGCGGGGTGTGGGGGATCGACTTCGCCGGGGGTGTCCTGACCACGGTGGAGCGCGCGCCGAACGGCGACCCGTACGTCACCAACCGGCCGGTCGCGGCCGACGGGTCCACGGTGGGCGCACGGGAGACGCGCGCCTACGCGGGCGAGTACGCGACCGGCGCGCACCTGTCGCGGACCCCCTGCGACGCCGGTACGTGCGTGTCGCTGCGGGCGGCCGGGAACGGCGACGTGGGCGTCTTCTTCGGCAACTCCGAGGAGTACGAGGGCAAGGAGCGCGCCCAGATCCGGACGGCCGACAACGGCTACCACTCCGGCTCCGAGCCCCTCGTCACCGGCGGCAGGTACGTCGACGTGACCGGCCGCTACTTCGTCTACGAGGCCGCCTCGACCGGCAGGCAGTACGTCGACTCCGTGCAGCCCTACCACGTGCAGCACGTGCGTCTCACCCGCGCCGTCACCGCCGCCTCCGTGTGGGGCTCGCGGCTGTACGCGCCGGGCGCCGGCAACGGCACCGTCACCGCCTACGACCTGGAGCAGAAGAAGACCGTGGAGACGCTGGCCACCGGCGCTCCCTGCACGGTCAAGGAACTGCAGGTGGTGGGCCGTTGGGTCTACTGGAACTGCGGTCCCACGGGCGCGGCCGGCGTGTTCGACCGTACGGCGGGGAAGAACGTCGCCGTGCCGTCGGGGCCGGTGCTCGTCGGCGACGGCTACCTGGTGCGGCACGACCGCGCCGCCGGCAAGCTGATGCTGACCGACTTCCACACCGGTACGGCGGCGGCCGCCCGCGAGATCGCCGACCTGCCGGCCGGGAACACCGCCGACCAGCGGCGGCAGACCTGGTCCGTCGACAAGTTCGGCGGGGACATCGCGTACGTGGACCCGGACAGCACCGTGCACGTGGTGCAAAGCGGGGTGCCGTCGCAGCCGCTGGCGCCGGTCGAGGCCGAGGTCGACGACGGTTCCGTCCACGTCCGGGACGACTGGTGGAACAGCACCTGGCAGCTGAGCAAGCCGGCCGCCTGGACCTTCACCGTGAAGGACGCCCAGGGCCACCGCGTGCACACGCAGAGCGGCACCGGCACCGCGCCCGACGCCCACTGGAACGGCCGGACGGACGCGGGCGCCGTCCCCTACAACGGCCGCTTCACCTGGACGCTCACGGCGACGGCGACCGAGGGCGCGGGCACGTACACCACGAGCGGTGCGATCGGGCTCTCCGGCGGCCGCCAGGGCCACCACGACCAGGGCGGATACAGCTACGGCGAGCTGGTCACGCTGAACGCGTCGGGCGCCCTGAGCCTGCACTACACCCACGGCAAGGGCACCTTCGACTGGAAGGTGTCCACCGGCGGCTGGCCCGCCGGGACCGTCGCGGTCCCCTTCGGCGACCTGACCGGTGACCGGTGCGCCGAGATGCTGGTCCGGATGCCGGGCGGCGAACTGCGCCGCTACACGGGCAAGTGCGGTGTGTCGTACTCCCCTTCCGGCTCCCGGCTGTCGCTCGGCACCGGCTGGAACACCTTCGACGTCCTCACCGCTGCGGGGGACGTCAGCGGTGACGGCCGTCCCGACCTGATCGCCCGCAAGGCCTCCACCGGCGCCGTGTACCTCTACAAGGGCACGAGTGCGGGACGGCTGGCCTCCGGCGTGAAGCTGTACGCCAACTGGAAGGCGTACAAGAAGGTCGTCGGGGCCGGTGACCTGAACGGGGACGGTGTCGGGGACCTCCTCGCGCAGGACAAGGCGAACAACCTGTACCGGTTCTTCGGCAGGGGCAACGGGACCTTCGCCCCGGGGGTGAAGCTGTACGCCGACTGGGGTGCCTCCTACAACGCGCTCGTCGGCGTGGGCGACATCACCGGGGACGGGAAGGCCGACCTGGTGGCACGGGACACCGCGGGCGTGCTGTGGCGGATGCCCGGGACCGGCAGGGGCACCTTCTCCGCACGGGTGAGGACCGCCACCGGCTGGCAGGGCTACAAGGGCCTCTTCTGAGGGATCCTCCGGAACCCGCAGGGGTTCTTTCTGGTCAAGTTGTGACGTGTGTCACGCCCCCGGCGAGGGAATTGCTGGGGGCATGACAGATGACGGCACGGCGACCGGCGGCCTCTCGGACGAGGAACGGCTGGCCCAGCTCGGATACACGCAGGTTCTCGCGCGCCGGATGTCGGCGTTCTCCAACTACGCGGTCTCCTTCACGATCATCTCGGTCCTGTCGGGCTGCCTGACGCTGTACCTGTTCGGCATGAACACCGGCGGCCCCGCCGTGATCACCTGGGGCTGGGTCGCGGTCGGCCTGATGACCCTGTTCGTCGGGCTGTCGATGGCCGAGATCTGCTCGGCCTACCCCACCTCGGCCGGCCTCTACTTCTGGGCCCACCGGCTGGCGCCGCCCCGCAGCGCGGCCGCCTGGGCCTGGTTCACGGGCTGGTTCAACGTGCTCGGCCAGGTCGCCGTGACGGCCGGCATCGACTTCGGCGCCGCGTCCTTCCTCGGCGCCTGGCTCAATCTCCAGTTCGGTTTCGAGGTCACGCCCGGCCGGACGATCCTGCTGTTCGCGGGGATCCTCGTGCTGCACGGCCTGCTCAACACCTTCGGGGTGCGGATCGTCGCGCTCCTCAACGGCGTGAGCGTGTGGTGGCACGTCCTCGGTGTGGCCGTGATCGTCGGCGCGCTGACCTTCGTACCGGACGAACACCGTTCGGCTTCCTTCGTCTTCGGCGAGTTCGTCAACAACACCGGCTGGGGCAGCGGCGTCTACGTCGTCGCCCTCGGCCTGCTGATGGCCCAGTACACCTTCACCGGGTACGACGCCTCCGCCCACATGACCGAGGAGACCCACGACGCGTCGACCGCGGGCCCCCGGGGCATCGTGCGGTCCATCTGGACCTCGTGGATAGCGGGCTTCGTCCTGCTCCTCGGCTTCACCTTCGCCATCCAGTCCTACGACGGCGCCCTCGGCTCCCCGACCGGCGCCCCGCCCGCCCAGATCCTCCTCGACGCACTCGGCGCCACGGCGGGGGAACTGCTGCTCCTCGTCGTGATCGGCGCGCAGCTGTTCTGCGGGATGGCCTCCGTCACCGCCAACAGCCGCATGATCTACGCCTTCTCCCGCGACGGGGCCCTGCCCCTCTCGCGGCTCTGGCGCACCGTCAGCCCGCGCACCCGGACCCCCGTGGCGGCGGTCTGGCTCGCGGCCGGCGGCGCGCTGCTGCTGGGCCTGCCCTACCTCATCAACGTCACGGCCTACGCGGCCGTCACCTCCATCGCCGTCATCGGCCTCTACATCGCCTACGTCATCCCGACCCTGCTGCGGCTGCGCAAGGGCGACGACTTCGCCCGGGGCCCCTGGCACCTGGGCCGGTGGTCCCGGACGATCGGCGTGATCTCCGTCATCTGGGTGGGCGTCATCACCGTCCTGTTCATGCTCCCCCAGGTCTCGCCGGTGACCTCGGAGACCTTCAACTACGCCCCGGTGGCCGTCCTGGTCGTCCTCGGCTTCGCGGCCGTGTGGTGGTTCGCCTCGGCGCGGCACTGGTTCCTCAGGCCCGCCGACGGGCGGGCGGTGCCCCGCGGGGCGGCGGAGGTGACGGCGGAGCCGGTCGATCCGTGACCGGTCTTCGCCGCCCGGCGCGGCCGTGTCCCGATACCCGATCGGCGATACGGCCACGTCCGGCTATGCTCGGGGAGGCAACATCGCCTGGGCCCTTAGCTCAATTGGCAGAGCAGTGGACTTTTAATCCATTGGTTGTGGGTTCGAGTCCCACAGGGCCTACCGGTGGCGGGGGAGGTAAACGCCCTCTGACCTGCTACGCAGCGCCTGAGTCGGCTTCGGTCGGGTCGGGCGCTGCTTCGTTCTCAAGCCATTGCGTGAGCGATGCGTGAGCGGATGCGCTCGTGGCCCGCGGATCGGGGGCTGTTTGGGCGGACGGATCAGCAGCTGCCGGACGCGACCTGGGGATCGGCTTCGCCGCCTTCTGGGCTGTTTCGCGGTCCAGCCGTACCCCGCCGCACCGAGGGCACGATCAATCCTCCGCGTCCTGCGCCTGACGCCCGCCGACCTCGTACGGCTGCGGACGGAAACCGATCTGGCACTGGCGGATATCCGCACCGAAGTCTTGCGCGCCGAGGCCGCGCGGCGCGAACTGCTCAGGGAGCGGCACGCCGAGGGGCGAGCCGCCGCCGAGGCCAACGAGCCGGACATGGCGTTGCTTTCGCGTGTCCTGGAGGGCCTGCGGGCCTGCCTGTAGCACCCACAGACTCCGCCTGGTCGACCGAAGGTCCTCGGGCGGTACGACGCCTGCCTGCTTCCCCCGAGGTGGGCGGGCACCGCTCCAGCCCCGCTGGCTGCAGCTGGCACAGCGGGTCTGCTCACGACCTCTCGCTCCGGCCCAGCGGGGGGAAGCCAAGAGAGCAGGAGTGCACGATGCCCGAGAACGCCGCCATGCAGCCCGCCGACGACGGGCTGATCGTTTCCCGGAAGTCCATCGCCACCATCCGCTCCCGTGCCGAGCAGCCGTCCGACGGCGGCTCGACCGGCGTCTCCGACACCAACGACTGAGCGGAGCCGACAGAAGTGACCGCATCCTCGAAGGTGGTCGAACGCCTAGGTGGGGACTTCCCACCACCGTGCGTGAGCGATGCGTGGCCGAGGGGGATGTGGATCAGATCCATCCTCGCCGCCGTGCCAGGTGCGCGGCTGCATGGCGGTTCTCCGCCCCCAGTTTGGTCGTGGCGGCGGAGAGGTAGTTGCGCACCGTTCCCGCAGCCAGTGCTGCCCGGTCGGCGATCTCCTCGATCGGAGCGCCGTCGGCAGCCATGGACAAGATGTCTGCCTCTCTGGGGGTGAGCGGGGACTCGCCCGCGCTGATCGCCTCCGAGGCGATGTCGGGGTCGATGTACCGACGTCCTGCGTGCACGATGCGGATGATCGTGGCGAGTTGTCGGGCGGAGACGGTTTTGCCCACGAAGCCTTTGACTCCGTTGCCGAGGGCACGTCTGAGATGTCCAGGGATACCGTGGCTGGTGACGATGAGAGCCTTGCAGGCCGGGAGTACGCGGGACAGCTCCCGAGCGACCTCGACGCCGTCCTTGCCTGGCATCTGGAGGTCGAGCACCGCTACGTCGGGCTTGTGGTGCAGGGCCATCGCCACGGCCTCAGCCCCTGTGGCGGCTTCAGCCACGATGGTCAGATCGTCCTCTAAGGAGAGGAGCGCGGCGACAGCGCCGCGTATGAGGTTTTCGTCATCGGCAATGAGAAGGCGGATCATCGAGTGGGTTCCTTCGGTGAGGTCACCCTCTGACGGTAAGGGCTCCTGCCCTGGACAAATGCGGGGCAGTTGGGCGGCTGACAGTCACAACGGACTCCTGACTCATGACAAACATCACTGCTGCCTGCAACAGAGGGGCGAAACACTGAGTGCATGACTATCGAGCAACCGGTGATCGAGGTGAGCGGCCTGCGTAGGCGCTATGGCGCGCAGGGCGGTGCGAGCTTCGAAGCGGTGCGGGGTGTGGACTTTTCTGTGGCGCGTGGGGAGATCTTCGCGCTGCTGGGTACCAACGGTGCCGGCAAGACGTCCACGGTCGAACTGATCGAGGGGCTCGCCGCGCCGTCCGAGGGCCGGGTCCGGGTGCTGGGTATGGACCCTTGCCGCGAGCGGCGCTCAGCGCGGCCGCGGATCGGCGTCATGCTCCAGGAAGGTGGCTTTCCCTCCGAACTGAGCGTCGCCGAGACCCTGCGGATGTGGGGCGGGTGTGTGTCCGGGGCGCGTCCGGTGGCGGAGGCACTGGACCTGGTGGGGCTCCGCGAACGCGCCGACGTACGCGTCAAGCAGCTGTCCGGCGGCGAGCGGCGGAGGCTCGATCTGGCCCTGGCTCTGCTCGGTCGGCCCGAGGTGCTCTTCCTCGACGAGCCGACCACGGGGATGGACCCCGAAGGCCGACAGGAGACGTGGCAGTTGGTCCGGCAGGTTCAGCGACAGGGCACGACGATCTTGCTGACCACGCACTACCTGGACGAGGCCGAGAACCTCGCGGACCGCATAGCGATCATGCACGAGGGCCGGATCGTCGCCGCCGGAACGCCCGCCGAGGTGACGGCGAGCCGCCCGGCACGCATTCGCTTTCTGCTCCCCGCCGGTACCACGGCGGACCTGCTTCCCTCCTCGGTGACCGTGGCGGTCACGGGGCAGTGGGCGGAGGTGCGCACCACCCGGCTGCAGGAGACGCTCACCGACCTCCTGTTGTGGGCGAGGGAGCGGGAGGTTGAGCTGACTGGTCTGGACGCACGGTCGGCCTCGCTGGAGGAGGCGTTCTTGGACATTGCGCGGAAGCAGAGGGTGCGGGAAGAGGTCGGCGTATGAGCACAGTGGTGATGGCACGCATGGGTGCGTTGGGCCGGGCCGAGCTCACCCTTCTGCTACGGGCCAAGTCGGCTCTGTTCATGGGACTCGCCTCGCCCGTGCTGCTCACGGTCGGTCTGTGGTCGGCCGTGAAGGAGATGGACCTGTCGAGGACGGGACTCTCGCCGGGAACCGTGCTGCTCCCGGGGGCGATGGGCTTCGTGCTGCTGTTCGCCGTGTACGCGAATCTCGTCGGTGTCTACGTGGTTCGGCGCGAGGAACTGGTACTGAAGCGGCTGCGTACGGGGGAGGCGAGCGATCCGGAGATCCTTGCGGGATCGGCCTTGCCCGCCGTGGCCATCACCGTGCTGCAGTGCGGGGTGCTGGTCGTCGGGGGAGCGGCTCTGCTTGGGCTGTCCATGCCGTCGCGACCGGATCTGCTGATCGCGGGCCTGCTGCTGGGTACGGTCATGACGGCATCGATGGCCGCTGCGTCCTCGGTGATCACCAGGTCGGCCGAGGCCGCCCAGGTGACGCCGCTGCCGGTGATGCTCGTGTCCTTGATGGGCTCGGGGATGTTCATTCCCCTCGACGTCATGCCGGAGCGCCTGGCGACGGTGTGCGAGTTCCTTCCGTTGTCCCCGGTGATGGCGCTTCTGCGGGCCGGCTGGGTGGGCGGTGTCGGTGCGGGAGAAACCCTGAGGTTCCTCGCTCTCGCACTGGTGTGGACCGGGCTCTCACTGCTGGCAGTGCGGCGTTGGTTCCGCTGGGAGCCCCGCGGGTGAAGTGGCACGGGGTGGGGAGTGGGGCCTGGCGTGGTGCGCTGACCTGGTGGAGTGGCAAGGGCACCTCTGCCCGCGTCGAGCTGTACACGCGGTGGACTTTTCACTTCGTCGCTCTGATCGAACTGATCGGTGTCGCGTGCCAGATCGCCTTCTCTCAGGGTCCCGGATGGTCGCGTGCCGGGTTGTCAGCGCTGATCTCGCTCCACGCCGTACTCACCGGGGTGACCTGCTCTCGTGCGTTGGACACCGCGCTGGACCGTTGGGCACGGCCGTCACGGTTCATCGTGGCGAGCACCGTCTTCTCGGTCCTGACCGTCGCGGTGGCCTTGATGCTGGGCAGAAGCGAGGCGCTTCCGGCCCAAGGGCTGCTGGCTCCGGCTGTATTGGGACCGATCATCTTCGGCTCGGTGCCGTTGGGGCTCACCGTCCCTCTGCGGCGGGTCGTCCAGCTGGTCGTCTGGGCCGCTGTGACGCTGATGCTGGTGATGCCCGCGCTGTCGTTTCCCTGGCGGACCACGTTGGACTGGGCATTCACCTCTCTGGCAGGCGGGCTTGTCATGGCCTTCGCCGCACGCTTCTCGGTGTGGCTGCTGGACGCGGTCAGGGAGCTGGACAGCGCGCGGATGACCCAGGCCCGACTTGCGGTGGCCGAGGAGCGGTTGAGGATCGGCCGGGACATGCACGACGTGCTCGGAAGGAACTTGACCGTCATAGCCCTCAAAGGCGAGTTGGCGGTGGAACTGGTGCGGCGGGGCTCGTCGGCCGCGGTCGAGCAGCTGGTCGAGGTGCAGCGCATCGCTCGGGAATCTCAGCGGGAGGTGCGGGAGGTGGTGCGCGGTTACCGCGAGGCTGACCTGCACACTGAAATCGCAGGTGCCAAAGACGTATTACAGGCAGCCGGAATTATCTGCGATATCGAGGACACCTGTACGGAAGTGCTGCCGAAAACTACCTCTTCAATGTTCGGCTGGGTGATTCGCGAGGGGACGACGAATATCCTGCGCCATTCCAGCGCCGGTCACTGCGTGATCCGGCTGCGTTCTGTCACAGAGGCCGGTGCGCTGGTTTCGGAACTGATGATGGAGAACGATGGAGCCATTGTTGGTAACGGAACCGGAAACGGCTCGGGGCTTCTCGGGTTGGTGGAGCGGCTTGCGAGTCACGGTGGCACCCTTCGCGCTGAGCTGCGCCCCGGAGGAATCTTCCGGGTCGTGGCACGAGTTCCCTCGGTGTGTGGCGTGACGGAGTGTTCTCCCGAGTCGTGGAATTCTCGTCAGATGTGCGAACGACTGGCCGAATGAGTGCGGAGGGCAAAGGTGAGTGAGAGAGAAGAAGACCGGGTTATCCGGGTTCTTCTGGCCGATGACGAACACCTTTTTCTGAACACGTTGAACGAGTTGCTGTCCATGGAGCCGGACCTGCGTGTGGTGGCGACGGCATCGTCCGGAACGGAAGCGTTGGCCATGGCGAGGGCCCACTGTCCGGACGTAGCGGTGCTGGATCTGCACATGCCGGGCGCCGACGGAGTCGAGGTGTCCGTCGCTCTGCGTGGGGAGCTCCCGCAGTGCCGCCCCGTGATCGTGACGGCGGTCACTCAGTCGGACAGTCTCAAGCGGGCGCTCTCCGCCGGCGTGCGCGGCATGCTGCCGAAGACGGCGTCCGCACGTCAGCTCGCGGCGGTGATCCGCTCTGTTCATGCTGGCGGCCGGTACGTCGACTCCGAGCTCGCGGCCGATGCGATCAGTTCGGGAGGCGTCTGTGAGTCGTCAGTCGCTGAGACGGGCAGTGAGGTCACGCCGTATGCGATGTGACCTCACTGCGGGCCGGGCGGCCGTGGCGTCATCTGCGGTGGGCTGCTTCCAGGACGCGCACCGGCCCTTCGAGGTGGCTTCGCAGGGATGCGCGCCACGAGGAGAGGGCGACGGTCGCGCACGCCACGGTGAGGATCCCCCCGATGGCACCCGCAGACGCGGCCATGGCGATCGCCCGCGGGGGAATCCTGGTCCTTTGATGGGCTACGGGGCTCACGCTGGAGGCGGTCGGAGCCTCCGCGTCGCGGAGCGTTTCCTGGCGGGTGGCCGCGGCATGGGTTTGCTCCACGGCGAGCCACCGCTCACGCCACTCCTCCGGATCTCCCCCACAGGCTTGTACGTAGGCCAACGTGACGGCCAGTGAGGGATGGCGCTTGCCGCGCGCGGCTTCGGAGAGCGTCGTTCCCGAGAAATGAACCGCTGCGGACATCTCGCGGTAGGAAGGGTTACCCGCAGCCTTGCGTAATTGCCGTAGGTCATAGGCAAATCGCTCGACGGGTCCTGCCGAAGGATCTATTGGTGTTTCCGGTCTAGGCATCTTTCCCCCTAATGCCCGGATAAGATCTGTGTGATGGCCGGATCTTTCCTTGTAAGGCTCTCACCGGGCCACCTGCAATCAACGCGTGGTCAATGCGATTGAAGCATAGGTTCCGGCTGATTGGAAGCGCTTTCTGCCCAGCGGTCGGGAGGCGGGTCGCTCACGTGGAGTTGATGGCTGTCAACGGTCATCAACCTTCCTGCACCGAAGGAGGCCAGTGGCTGTTACAAAAGTAGGCCGGTCGGCTTATCTACGGTCGGCCGTCTCCAGGGCGGGCGGCCGGGAAATGGGGAAGTGCCTATGCCGCGCGAATTAGTGGATGGGGATGGTCCGGAGGTGCCCGGGCCTGCGAGAGGAAGCCTGCGCATTCTGCCGGAGCTTCTGCAGGGCCGTCGGCTGGTCGTGTCCGTGTCCCTGCTCCTGGCGCTGGGGTCGGCGGCTGCGGCGCTGTCGGTGCCGCTGATGGTCCGCGAGTTGGTCGCTTCCCTCTCCGCGCACCGGTCGGTGCTTGTCCCCGCCTTGGGCATGGCGCTGCTGGCGGTCCTGTCCGCCGTCGCGTCGGCGCTGTCCGCCTTCCTGCTCGCCAGAGCCGGCGAACAGATGCTCCTCGGCCTCCGTGTACGTCTCATGACCCATGTGATGAGGCTACCGCTGCCCTCCGTGCGCAAGGAGGGGGAGGGAAACCTGGTGGCCCGGGTGACCTCCGATGCCGCGCTCCTGCGTGAGGTTGTCGACCTGGGGGTCGTTCACGTGCCATTCAGCGCCGTACATGTGATCGCCACGCTCGTCATCATGGGCATCCTCGACTGGCTGTTGCTTCTCGTCACGGTCGGTTCGTTCACGGCAGCGGGGGCTGTCGTCGCGGTGGTCATCGCCCGCGCGCGTCGCAGTTACGCGGCCCAGCAGGAGGCCGTCGGCGCTCTCGGCCAACAGTTCACGGCCCAACTCGGTGCACTTGCGGTGCTCAAGGCCAACCGGGCGGAGACCGCTGTCGTGCACCGGCTGGCCCGGGCCGCCGGTAGCGCGGCCGACTCCGCGATCAGCGGAGCCGCCTTTCAGTCACTCGTGACGCCCGTCGTCATGCTGGGGCAGCAGGTCGCGCTGGTCGGCGTCGTTCTGGGAGGCGGCTACCGGATGACGCAAGGGGCCGTGGACGTCTCCACCTTTGCCGCCTTCCTGCTCTACCTGCTGCAGATGATCTCCCCGGTCACGGTCGTGGCGATGGGCATGAGCCAGCTGCAGACCGGGATGGCAGCCCGCGACCGGTTCCAGAAGATCCTGGAACTCGAACCCGAGCCGACGGGCCCCGGAACAGCCCAGGGCGCGGAGCATGCCCCCGTTGAATCGTCCGTGGCCTTTCGCGACGTTCGCTTCCGCCATCCCGGGCGGGAAGTCCTCAACGGAGTCACCTTCACCGCGCCTCCGCAAGGTGTGACCGCACTTGTTGGTCCGTCCGGCGCAGGCAAGAGCACGGTGCTGCACTTGGTGGAGCGGTTCGTCCATCAGGAGGCAGGCGAGGTGCAGGTGCTCGGTCGCTCCGTCGATCGCTGGCCCCTGGATCGGCTGCGTACCGACGTCGCCTACCTGGACCAAAAGTTCACGATCCTGGAGGGGTCCGTTCGGGACAACCTCTCTCTGGGCCAGCGCGAGGTGCCGACCGACGCACAGCTGTTCGCGGCGCTGGCCGCAGTGGGCTTGGCGGATGAGGTACGCAGGCTCCCGGACGGCCTGGACACGGTCCTGGGCAGGGAGACCGACCTCTCCGGCGGCCAGCGTCAGCGCCTCGCCCTGGCCCGGATCACCCTCTCCCCCGCGCGGGTCGTGCTGCTGGACGAGCCGACTTCGCAGCTCGACGCCGCCAATGAACAGCGCATCCAGCACTTGGTGGAGGCGCTGGCCGTGGAGCGGGCCGTCCTGGTGGTCGCCCACCGGATGTCAACGGTGCAGGCCGCGGACCACGTGGTGATGCTCGACGAGGGGCGGGTGCTCGACGCCGGCAGGCACGAGGAGCTGATGGAAGGGTGCGAGCCATACCGGAACCTGGTGCAAGGCCGCTGGGCCGACGACCAGGACGCTCTCCCTGCGGAGATGCCGTGACCGGTGGACTCGGCCCCGGGACGCGGTTGACCGGCGTGAAACCTTTCAAACGATCAATGACTTCCGGGCCTTTCCCGGCTGTTACAACTGGCTGCGCGACGTACCCATATGACACACCGACACTGTGTCTGGCACCGGCGTGGTCACGGGTTGCTCATCTTGCAAGGAAGGAGTCCTACCGTGTCGGGTCTGTCTGAGGGGTGCACGACGCCCCGGCCTTCCGGGGCGGGGATCGTACGGCTTCTAGCGGAGTCGCTCGTCGGGTGGGTGACACGCCGACCCCTGCGCGAGGCTTCGGGCGGGGCTCAGTTGCTGTCCCACTCGTCGGAGACACGACAACTGATCGCCATCCTGGCCGTGCTGGAGATCTGCGTCGCCTGCTTCGTGTCCGTGATGATTCCGGCGCCACTGCGGCCCTACCACGCGGCTTTCGAAGTGCTGTTGGTCGCCGCCGGATTCGGAGCCGTGGCGGCCATGGCCAGGCACCCCCATGTCGTCTCCGACTCGCGCCTGGTCCTGCGTACCGGTTTTCTGGGCGAACTCGCCGTTCCCCGGGAGGCGGTCCGGACGACGTCCCGAGTGATGCGGTCGATCAGCGGCCGCGGCCTCCGTCCGGTGCCTGGCGAAGAGCGCGCTGTGGTCTGCTCGGTGGCTAGCACCGTCAACGTGCGCATACAGCTCGACCCGCCGGTTGCCGTCGATCTCGGAAAGAGAGGGATGGTGCAGGCGTCCGAAATCTACGTCTCGGCTGATTCTCCCGAAGCGTTTCTGCGCGCCGTGAGAATGAGTGGGACGCCCTGACAGAGGAAGCGGACGATGCTCGAAGAATCTGCTGCGCAGGAAGTGCGCACAGTACAGCGACAGATTGATGCATACAACCGCCGGGATCTGAACGATTTCCTTTCGTGCTACGCGGAATCGGTCCAGCTGCTGGCGAACGGTGTGGTGTCTGCCTCGGGAAAGCAGGCACTGCGTGCCGTGTACGCCGAGCAGTTCGCCGAGGTCCGGGTGCAGGCGACGAGCGTCGGGCGGATTCACCACGGTGAATGGGTGGTCGACGCCGAACGGATCGTGGCCGACGGCGCGCCCGCCATGGACGTGCTTGCCCTGTACCGCGTGCGGGACGGCCTCATCGATCAAGTGCAGTTCCTCGGTGGGGAGGTGGCCCGATGACGCGCGACGGGATGGCCGGCACCGACGGGGAGCCGAACCCGGCGGTACCCCGGTCATCGGACGACGGGCTGGTGTCACTCTTCTTCCCGATCATGCCCGGGCGGCCGGAATACGTCGTCAGCTTCGCCGAGTTGGTGCAGAACTCGCGCCTGACGCGGTTGTGGATGGGACAGAGCCTGACGCTCGACACCTACCAGTTGTTCGCTTACCTCGCGGGGCGGGGAATACGTATTCCGTTGGGTACGGCCGTTACCGTGATGCCCCTGCGCCACCCGTACGAAGCGGCCATGCAGGCTCGTTCCGTGGCCGCGCTGATGGGCCGGCCCGTGACCGTGGGATTCGGTCCCGGCGACGCGGCTTTCACGGCTTCGCTGCGCGGCTCGGCCTACGACAGGCCGCTCACCGCCAGCCGGGAGTACCTGTCCATGGTGCGTGAGCTGCTGGACGGCAGGACGGTCCGCCGTGACGGCTCGTACCACGTGCTGCACAGCCGACTGCCCGTCATCCCCGATGGGCATCCTGCTGTCGAGGTGGGCGCGGGTGTGCTCAGGGCGGGTATGGCGAGAGCCGTCGGCGAGTTGGCCGACGCCGCGATCAGCTGGCTGACCCCGCTTCCCTACCTCCGGGACACGATTCTGCCTGCGATGCGTGAGGGCGCCCGCAGCCAGGACCGGACCGTGCCGCGCCTGGTGTCGCTGGTCCACTTCGCCGTGGACCGCCCGGGGCGGGATCCTCAGGACCTGGTCCTGGCGGCCACCGAGGGGCATCTGAGTTCTGCGCACTACACGGCGATGCTGAGGAGCGCCGGACTGGCGGCCGATCCCTCCGACCCGGCTGCCGGCGCCAAGGCCGTGGTGGAGGCAGGGCTCTTCGTCACCGGTTCCGCGGCCGAGATCGCGGAAAGCATCACGCAGTATCTGTCGTCGGGAGTGGACGAGGTGGTGCTCGCCCCCTCGGGTGTTCTCATGCGGTACGGAATGGAGGCCGCACTGGAGGACGTCCGTTCGGTCGTCACGGAACTGGGGTACCGGTGACCGAGGCGGCACCGTCGGATCGGCGGCATCCGGAGCAGGAGCAGGCCATCACCTTCACCCCGCGACGGCTCCTTCTCGTGGGAACGGGGGCGATCGGCGTCACCTTCCTGCCCTACTGGATCAAATGGCTGCACATGGCCCTGCCCGAGGTGGAGTGCCGTGTGGTGATCACACGCAGCGCGGAGCGCTTCGTGACCCGGGAGGCCCTCTCGGCGCTCAACAACTCCGTGGCAGCGCTCGACGAGTGGCCCGACGAGCCGCGCACCACGGCGCTGCACGTGGAATGGGCGCAGTGGGCCGAAGCCGTCGCCGTCTATCCGGCGACGGTTTCCTTCATCACCCGGTTCGCCCTCGGCATGGGCGACAGCCCGGCGCTCCTCGCGATGCAGTGCACCCAGGTGCCGGTGGGGATCGCACCTTCGTTGCCGCCCGGCGCCATACACAACCCCGTGCTGGGCAGGCACATGAAGGAACTTCAGGAACGGCCCAACGTCCGTCTTCTCCCACCGCAGCCCGGGCGCAGCGCCACCACGGGCCGCAATGACGCCTACGTACCGCCGGAGCTGCCCGGACTGCTGACCCTGATGGAGCAGTCACTCGGCGCTGTGGACGGGCGGGCAGAGGAGTGACCGTGCAGGAGCAGGGTGAGCTCGTTGCCGAGTACGGAACCAGCTTCACCAGGACCGCCGTCCATCGCTGCCCTGACGACGAGTGGGGTTGGCGCTGGGTCAGGTCGGCGGGGCCGTCCCGCGCGGCCCCCATGCGTGTCCCGCCCGAACCGGCCGCCGAGGCCATCGCCCGTCTTCCCGAGGGTGCTCTGCGCTTCTCCCTTCCTCGGCAGGTGGGAGACACGCTGGTCCACAAGGCCGGTGGACCTCTCGCTCTGGCCAAGCTGCTGATGAGCCGGCATCCGGGGGAGGCGTATCCGCTCGCCCGGTCCATGCTGAGGGAACTCGGGGCGGCGTTGCGGCGGCTGCACGCCGCACCGGCAGGAGAGGCCGCGGCGGCGTCCCATCCCGGCCTGCGAAGACTCTCGCGGTGGCTTGCGGGCGAACCGCCCGCCGACACCGAGCAGCCCACGGCCGGGCAGCTCCTCCAGGCGGTGGTCGAGCGGTTGGGCCCCGAACGCCGGACGACCCTTCAGGCCTGGTGCTCCACCGTTCTGGAGGACCAGGCCGGACGTGTGCTGCTGCACGGAAACCCGGGCAGCGGCCTGGTCGTTCCTGACCCGGACGGGAGAGCGGGGGTTCTCCTCGTCGGCGAGGACCTGGCTGCCGGCCCGGCGTATGTGGACACCGGATGGGTGCTGGGGGAACTGGCGGAGCTGCGGGGGGTCATCCGCAGCAAGGGAGGGGCGGCGCCCGCAGCGCAATGGTCGACGCTGGGCCGTTCCTTCGTCGAGGGACACGGCGGTGATCTGCCCGGCGAAGCCGGGATCGTCGCCACCCTGGGCGTGCTCGCGCACATCAGGGACTACTGCGCCTTCGTGGGTTGGGACGAGTGGTGGATATCCGTTGCCTTGGACATCGTGGCGGAAGAGGTCGATAAGCGGGGGTCGGGAATGCTCGAATGGTAGACGGGTGCATAGGGGCATAACCCCGTTGGCTTAGTCGGTTAATTACCTCGGAAGTGTGCCGGACGGCCGTGCCGTTCGGCACCCTGGCGTGCCTTGAAAAGGTAGCTCGGAGGTGCGTCGACTTTCTTCAAAAAATGCTTCCGACGGACGGCTGTTCGATGCTAGAAATGTGAACGCAAGCGGCCCTCCGGAACTTTCCGAAGGCCGGTTAATCACCCTTCTGTTGAAGAAAGGGGTGTCCCATGGACGCCGAGAAGCTTTTCGAGGGTTACACCGTCTACACCGACGCCGAGGAGCTGGCCGCCGCCCCCGAGGGCGACGCGCCCGCCACCTCGCCGATCGCCCTCACCGTCACGGTCAGCCTGGCCACCAAGGCCGAGGGCTGCTGACCCGTCGCAAGCGGTAACGCTGCGAGGAAGCTGCAGCGTCGGCGCCGACTGATCCCGTCAAGTTTCGAGTCGGCGCCGGCGCCTCAGCCTCAAGGATAGAGCGGGGCCGCGGCCGTGTGCCGCGGCCCCGGCTCGCTACGGAGAGAACCACCGATGCCGACCCCGCAACGACTGGTCCTCAGCAACGGGCTGAGGGTGCTGCTGGACCCACTGCCCACCGTCCCGGCCGTGGCCGTCAGCGTGCACTACGACGTGGGATTCCGCTCCGAACCAGAGGGTCGCAGCGGCTTCGCCCACCTCTTCGAGCACCTGATGTTCCAGGGCAGCCGGCGCCACCCCAAGATGGCGCACTGGAGGTTCGTGCAGGGGCACGGCGGCATCGTCAACGGCTCGACCCATCAGGACTACACCGAGTACTACCAGCTCCTGCCGCCGCACTGCCTGGACAGCGTTCTGGCCATGGAAGCGGACCGGATGGTCTCTCTCCGTGTCACCGAGGAGAACCTCGACAACCAGCGTGCTGTCGTGAAGGAAGAGATCCGGCTGAACATCCACAACCGCGCCTACGGCGGTTTTCCCTGGATTCCGCTCCCTGGGCTCCTTTACCGTTCATTCGCCAACAGCCACAACGGTTACGGCGCTCTCGCGGATCTCGACGCGGCAACTGTGGCCGACGCCGTCGACTTCTACGGCAGTCACTATTCTCCCGCCAACGCGGTCCTCGCCGTGGCCGGGGCCTTCGATCCCGACGAGGCCGCAGGGCTCGTAAAGCGGCACTTCGGTGACCTGCCCCGGGTCCGCAGGCCCGAACCGGCGCCACTCGACGAGCCCCCTTTGGTACGAACGCTCCACGGACGCCACGACGACCCCCACGCACCGCTGCCGGCCTTGGCCGTCGGTCACCGGCTCCCCGACCCCGCCGCCGACCTGGACGCCTACGTGGCCCACATGGTCCTCTGCGAGACCCTCACCGGCGGGCCCACGTCCGCTCTGCACGCCCGGTTGGTCCGTGACGACCAGCTGGCGGTCCACGTGGCAGCGGGCTGCGGCCTCTTCAACGCCCTGGACGCTCGCCATCCCGACACCCTGGCAGCAGTGATCACCCACCACACGCACGTCGCCCCGGAGACGGTGCTCGCCGCCCTCGACGCGGAACTGTCCCGGCTGTCCGACGAGAGCGAGGTGGAAGCGCACGCGGCCGTGGCGCGTGTCCGGCTCGCGACCAGGACACACCGGCGCAACGCCGACCTTCTGGCACGCGCCCGTGGTGTCGGCGTGTACGAACTGATCCACGGCCGACCGGCACTCATGGACGAACTTCCCGATCGCATCGGCTCGGTCACCTCCCCCGCGATCGCCGCTGCCGCCCGGTCGATGCTCACTTCGTCCCGGGCCGTACTGCACCTCATCCCCGGCAGCACGCCGGCCGGCGCGACCAGGACGGAAGTGGCTCGCCAGGATGCATGAACTCGGAAGCCGTCGGCGCGTCCTCGATGTGATGTTGCCCAGCGGACTGCGACTCGTCGCGGTTCACGACGTCAGTGCCCCCCTGATCGAGCTCCGGCTCCGCATCCCCTGCGCGGACGTCGGCGAGTCCTTCGCCGCCCACATGCACGTCCTCAGTGACGTGCTCCTGCCGCCTGCATCCCTTGCGGAAGCGGCGCGCTCCCCTCACTGGGCGGCGGCCGAACTCGATTCCGCAAGGGACGCCGAATCGCTGGGGGTGTTCGGCTACCTCCCGGCCCAAGCGCTGGATGCCGTGCTGAGGGAGCTCGCCTCCCGCCTGGCCGGGCCACGTTACTCGGATCGTGCGATCGTCGAGGCGCGCACACGTCTGTCGGCGCAGGTCGGCATCCGCCGCGGTGAGGCCCGCTGGACCGCGATGACGGCGCTGCTGCGCCGGCGACATCCCGTGGATGCACTGCCCTGCGACGTGCCTTCCCCCGAGCATCTGACCGGGGTCGAGCCCGCCTGGGTACGTGCGCTGCACGGGAGCAGGCTCTCGCCACGTGGTGCCGTTCTCGTCCTCGTCGGAGACTTCCCGGCAGCCGGGATCGCTCAGCTGGCCGAAGAGGCGCTTGCCGAGTGGCAAGGATGCGAGGCCCCGGCCCACGTGCCCGCCAGCGCGCCCGTGGCACAGCACGAAGTGGTGCTCATCGACCGGCCGCGGTCCGCGCAGGCCGAGATCGTGCTCGTCGGCCCCGCTCTGCACCGCACGCACGAGCGTCGTCCCGCACTGGACGTCGCCAACACCGTCTTCGGCGGAGGCATCGCGTCTCGACTCGGCCTGAACGTGCGGGAGGACAAGGGCTTCGCGTACCTGACCGCCTCGGCCATCGAGGTACTGGCCGGCAGCCCGGCCACGGTCGTCCGGCTCGCCGCGAGCGAGGCGCATGCGGCGGCGGCGCTCGCCGAGACCCGTGGCGAACTGACCGCGATGACCGAGTCGCCGCCGAGTCCCGAGGAGATGGCCGCCGCGAAGCGGCTCCTGGCCGGTCAGGCGAACACGGCGGCAGCGTCACCGTCCTCGCTCGCGACGCTCCTCGTCAACCTGGCGGCCGAGGGTGCCGATCCCTCGTCGTGGCTCGCCGACTACGGCGACAGGCTCGCCGCGGTCCATGCCGACGACGTGGCCACGGCTGCGGCCACCTATTTCGACCCGGGTGCTCTCGACACCGCCGTGGTCGGTGATGCAGAAGCACTGGCCGGGCCGCTCGAAAAGGTTCCCGGCGTACGTGTGCGGCGCTGTGCGGGACTGCACGAGGTGACGGCCTCGGCTGCTCACTCCGCCGCCAGCCGTTCCTTCGAGGAGGCCAGACGATGAGTGCTGACAACCGATACCGGGCTCTCCCCGTCGAACTGGAGTCCGCACCCGCCGTTGCAGGTCTGCTGCAGAGCCTCGGGCTCGGCACGCTCGACGATGCCGGTGTCGTGTCCCACATCGGTCGCAACGACAACTGGGCAGGGACGACAACCAGTGGGGCGCCCGTCTTCATCAAACGGCTGGGAGGGGAGCGCAAGGACGTCCGCCGCCGGTTTGCCGCCATCCGCGCTTTCGAGGAACTGCGGGCAGCCGCGCCCGGAACGGCGCCGAGCAGTCCGCGCTGCCTCGGCTGGAGCGAGGAGGACGCCGTCGTCGTGTTCGAACTGCTTGCGGACTCCCGCAGCGGTGCCGAACTGGCCGATGACGACGCCTTCGACGACAAGCACGCCTACCGGGTGGGCGAGATGCTGGGCGGCCTGCACTCCCTCGACGCCTCGGCAGGAGTGGACTTGGAGGACGCTGCGCCCCCGCTGCCGCCACTGCCGTACTTCGACGCGCTGCCCCTGGAGCGTTACCGGGCGGCGAGCTTCGCCGAGTTGGAGTTGTGGCGGCTGCTCCAGCAGGACGAGGAGCTGGCCGAGGCGGTGCGCCGGCTACGTGCTGACGAGAGTCGCGCACCGGTCTGTCCCATCCACGGCGACTTCCGGCTCGACCAGGTGGTCCTCGCTCACGGCACGCTGCACCTGCTCGACTGGGAGGAGATGCGCAGTGGCGATCCGGCTCGGGACATCGGGGCGTACACGGGTGAGTGGCTCCATCGTGCGATTCGCAAGCTTCCCGGTGCCGACGACAACGACGTGGTGGCGCGCGGGGTCCGGGAACTGACACGTCTGCGCCCCATGGTCGAGCACTTCCGGGAGGGCTACCAGGCCGTCGGCCGCCGGCTCGGCAGGGATCTGGTACTGCGCAGCGTCGGCTTCGCCGGCTGGCACGTGATCGACCGTGTCATGGCGGTGGCCGCTCAACGGCCCAGTCTGTCGCCCGTGGAACGTGCGGCGCTCGGCATCGCACGGACAGTGCTGATCACCCCGGCGGCTGTCACCGCCCTTCTCGGTCTGGAGGACTGACGTGACGACAGCGCCAACGCTGCACCCACGTGTGCGCGCGGCTCTCACCGGCATCGAGGTGGACCCGGAGCGGTGCACGGCCCGTGTCCATGACACGGTTGTCGAGGCTGACACCTTGCCGCGCCTGCGCCAGGCCCTGGGAGACAGGCTGTACGAAGTTCTGCACGCGGGAATGGACCTGGGGCACAAACTGCGTCCGCGGACACTCGGAGACCCGCCCTTCCAACGGCTTCTGGCCGAAGCCGTTCCGCACGGCACGACGGTCCTGGAGATTCCGGCAGACCGGCTCGGCGACCCGACGGGCGACGACGAACGCAGGGCCACCCTCGACGGAGTGCGGGTCCTCGTTCCGGCGGGCGCCGTGGACGAAGAGGCGGTCGCTCCGGATGGGACCGGTGCGGTGCGTGCAGTGCTGCGGCTGCCCGCCGGCCGCCCCTCCCTGTCGCCCGGTTTCTATCTCGTCGACGGTTCCGCCGGGCGACCACGCGGCAGCGACCTCGTCCGTCACTACGTCCACATCCAGGAAGCGGAAGAGGCGCCCGCCGTCTGGAACCGGGTGCTGACGGCGCTGGAAGACAGCGGTGTCAGCTACCGGGCCAAGGTCGCCTCGTCACGGCTGCTCTATTCGCGCCGGGATGCCCTCGTCGTGTACATGGACGCGCACGACGTCCCCCGCGTCGACCTGGCGGCGGTCGCCGACCGTCTGCCTGGGATCGGTGAAGCCACCTCGGTGTTCGCCGCCCGGGTCGCCCCAGGCGTGGCCACGGCCTGCGAGCCGTCCGATCCACGCCCGGGCATGGCCCGCCTCAGTTTCGGGCAACACCGCGCCCGCGCTGTGGCCGACGGCCTGGTCGAACACGCCCAGAACCCCACTGGCGGCACTGCGGAGGAGGCCGTGTGCCGTTGCCTGGCGGCTGCCGGAGCACGGCCGGACGCGCCCTGGCGGAACGCAGAAGGTACTGGCCCGGGCCCGAGCCCAGCACAGGAGTGAAGCATGGCAACAGACACGAACCCCGTCACCACCGGCCACCCGGGGCAGCGCATCGTGCTGATCACCGGTGCCACCTCGGGTCTGGGGCGCCACCTGGCGGAGCGGCTGGCCGCGCGCGGCGACACCGTGCTCGTGCACGGCCGGAACGCGGAGCGGGTGGCCGCACTCGCCGAGCGACTGGCGGCAGTCGGTGCCACAGCCCGTCCCTATGTCGCCGACCTCGCCGACCTCGCGGAGGTCCGGCGGCTCGCGGATGAGGTCCGGTCCGCGGAATCGCGGATCGATGTCCTCATCAACAACGCGGGAGTGGGCCCGGGTCGCGACGGCGCCGGGCGAGAGCTCAGCCGTGACGGCCACGAACTGCGTTTCGCGGTCAACTACCTGGCGCCCGTGCTGCTGAGCCGGCAGCTGCTCCCCCTGCTGCGCCGGTCGTCGGCGGGCCGTGTGGTGAACGTCGGCTCCGCCGCACAGCTCGAGATCGACTTCGACGATCTGGCCCTGGAGCGCTTCTACCACGGCTGGGTTGCCTACGGCCGGTCCAAACTCGCCCTCGCCTCCTTCACCGTGGACCTTGCCGAGGAGCTCACGTCGGAGGGCATCGCCGTCAACTGCGTCCATCCCGCCAACTTCATGCCGACGGCGATGGTGAACGAGCTGGGGGTTGCTGCGGAGTCCACCGTCGAACAGGGCGCCGAGGCCGTGGAGGCCCTGACCCTGGCGACGGCAACCGGCGGATACTACGACGGGACCGCACTGGCCGACGCTCATGAGCACGTGCGGGACACCGGTCGGCGCCGGGCGCTGCGCGAAGCCACCGAGCCGGCTCTGGCGGCATACACGGTCCTGGCCGCGGCCGACGACCTTCCGGAGGCTGCCGAAAGGCCTGGAACGACCACCCACCAGCCGTTCCGTGCCTACGCGGAGAAAATCCTCGATGCCCTCCGCCAGGTGCCCACCCGCGATGTCGTCGTCCACGGCCGGCAGCGCATCAAGGCGTCCGAGCTGCGCGACAGCGTCTACCGCACGGCACGTGCCCTGCGCGCTCTAGGACTGGATCGCGGCCTGACACTGACGCTGCTGGGCGGAAACCTGCCCGAGATCATGATCGTGCGCTATGCCGCCCATCTGGTGGGCTGCCAGGTGAATCACCTCAACAACAACCTGACGGCCGAAGCTCAGGCAGCCATCCTGCGCGACGTCGAAACGCACACGTTGGTCTTCGACCCCCGCTTCTCCGGCCGGGCCGAGGAACTGACCGCACTGCGGCCGGTCGAGCACGTTGTCTCGCTCGGCCCCGGGCGCATGCGGTCGGCAGTCGATCTGCTGGCGATGGCCGCCGGACAGAGCGCGGAAGCCTTCGCGGGCCGGGCCCGGCCGGGCGACGTCTGCGTCTTCAACTACACCGGTGGCACGACCGGGCGCCCCAAGGGCATCGTCGCCACGTACGAGCAGGTCGGCGGGCTGTACACGGACCCGCCCCAGGGGCGTGACGAGGTGCCCCGCGTACTGGTGTGTACGCCGCTCGTGTACTCCGGCGGCATGCTGGCCGACGGGGCCCTGCTCTCCGGGGGGCTTGTCGTGCTGCACGAGGACTTCGACGCCGCCGAAGTGCTCGCCACGATCGAACGTGAGCGCATCGAGTACCTCTTCCTGCTCCCACCGCTGATGTACCAACTGGTGGATCACCCGGACTCGGCGCGCACCGACACGTCCAGCCTGCGGGGCATCGTCTACAGCGGCTGCCGGGCATCGGCCACCCGGCTTGCGGACGTCGTACGCCGTTTCGGCCTCGTCCTCGTCCAGACGTACGGCCAGAACGAGGCCGGCGGCATCAGTGTGCTCACGCCGCAGGACCACGACCTGACGCGCCCGGACCGACTCGCCTCCGCGGGGCGGGTCCTGCCCTGGGTCGAGGTCGCGATCCGGGACGGGGACGGGCGGGACCTGCCGGTGGGCGAGAGCGGTGAGATCTGTGTGCGTGCCCGGACCGTCATGCGGGAGTACCTGAAGCAGCCGGCGGAGACGGCCGAGGTTCTCCGGGACGGCTGGCTGCACACGGGCGACATCGGCTTTCTGAACGGCGAGGGCTATCTGACCGTCGTCGACCGGCTCAGAGACATGATCAATGTCATCAGTGACCACGTGTATCCGGGAGACCTCGAGGAACTGCTGAACTCCCACCCCGGAGTGCGCCAGAGTGCCGTGTTCGGCGTTCTCGACTCCGAGAACGTGGAGCGGGTGCACGCTGTCGTCGTACCCGCAGCGGGCGTGGAGGTCGAAGCCGAGCAGCTGCGGAGGATGGTCCGTGAGGAGTGGGGGGCGGTCTACGAGCCCACCAGCATCACCTTCGCCGACGAGCTGCCCCTCACAGGCGCCGGCAAGCCGGACAAGAACCGCCTTCGCCAGGAGGCCGTACTCCTCCAGAGGGCTGCCACATGACTCTGATGAACACGGACGGTGGTATCGACCTGGCCGGCCCTCGACAGCCGTACGCCTACCGGCGCACCGAGCTCGTCGAACCGGACTGGCGCCGGTTCCCGGGGTGGCGGAACATTACGGCCGAGCAGTGGCAGGACGCCCAGTGGCAACGTGCGCACTGCGTCAAGAACGCGCGCCAGCTTCGCGGCGTCATGGGGGACCTGCTCGACGAACGCTTCTACGAGGACTGGGAGCGGGACCGGTCGGAGCGGGCCACCATGCCTGTCCTGCTGCCGCCGCAGATGCTCAGCACCATGGTTCCGGACGCCCTGCCAGGAGGCCGGGGATCGCTGACCGAAGCCTTCTACGCGGACCCCGTACGCAGGTACATGCTGCCGGTGCTGTCCGACCGGCACCCCCTGTGGCCGTCCCACCCCATGGCCAGCCGTGACTCGCTCCACGAACAGGACATGTGGGTGACCGAGGGCCTCACCCAGCGCTATCCGACGAAGGCGCTGGCGGAACTGCTGGCGACCTGCCCGCAGTACTGCGGGCACTGTACCCGGATGGACCTGGTGGGGACGTCGACGCCTCAGGTGACGAAGACCCGGATGAGCCTGAGGCCGGCCGACCGGGCGGAGGCCATTCTGCGCCACCTGCGCCACTCGCCGTCCATCAGAGACGTCGTGGTGTCTGGCGGTGACGTGGCGAACCTGCCATGGCCGCGCCTGGAGTCGTTCCTCGTCGGGCTCCTGGAGATCGACACCGTCAGGGACATCCGCCTGGCCAGCAAAGCACTTGTCGGTCTGCCGCAGTACTGGGCCTCTGAGGCAGTTCTGGACGGCCTGCACCGGGTGGCCGGGACGGCCGCCGCACGCGGAGTCGCGCTCTCTCTGCACACTCATGCCAATGCGGCGCAACAAGTGACCCCGACGGTCGCAGAGGCGGCGAGGGCGCTGCTGGCCGCGGGACTACGGGACGTCCGCAACCAGGGTGTGCTGATGCGGGGCGTGAACGACGATCCGTGGGCGCTGCTGGACCTGTGTTTCGCGCTGTGCGACCACGCCTCGGTTACGCCGTACTACTTCTACATGTGCGACATGATCCCGAACGCCGAACACTGGCGGCTGCCGGTCAGCCGGGCACAGTCCCTCCAGCACCAGATCATGGGCTATCTCCCGGGGTATTCCACTCCCCGCGTCGTCTGCGACGTTCCCTTCGTGGGCAAGCGCTGGGTCGACCAGTACGACGCCTACGACCTCGAACTGGGCATCACCCACTGGAGCAAGAACTACCTGACTCCGCTGGAGGCGGACGACCCGGGTGCGCTGGATCGCAATCACCAGTACTACGACCCCATCGACACGCTGCCGGAATCGGGCCAGGCATGGTGGCGGGTGAACCGCGATCGAGGCGCGGCTGTTGTTGATGCCAGGAAGGAATGAACATGTCGCGGTTTCTTGGTGTCTGCACCGGTGCTGTCCTCGCAGGAGCCGCCCTGCTGGCCCGTGCCTCGGTGTCGGCGGCTGCGGACGTCTCCAACGCGGGCCTGGCCGACGGACGGTCCGCCGTCGAACATCGCTGACACGAGAGCTTCCGCTGGTCAGCGCCATGTCCTGCGTGAGCGATGCGTGAGCGGACGGTCTGGCACGAGCCGTCACGGAGTGGGACGCCTGCTCCGTAGGGTCCGCTGTGACCTAGTGGTTCCGGACGCTGAAGCAGCGCCCGGAACCACCCATCACGGCCACACCAGGACTTTTGATCCATTGGTTGTGGGTTCGAGTCCCACAGGGCCTACCAGAGAGCCCCCGCACCGGAGTCTTCCGGTGCGGGGGCTCCGGCGTTCCCGGGGGCCGTGGGCCGGTCAGCCGTTGACGACGATCCGGGCCGCGTTGTTGGTCAGGTCGGGGTCGTAGGCGCGGATCGGCGGCTCGTACTGGTCGTTGTCGATGGCGACCGTCGAGGTGGACCGGGTCGCGCTGTCGATGCGGAGGTCGAAGGGGAAGGTGTGGGTGGCGCGCTCGTTCAGGAAGACGGGGGTGGTGCAGCGGTAGCGGGGGGCGCCGAGCTGTTCCTCGACCCAGTCGCCGTCCGCCGTCAGGGCATAGCAGTTGTCGGGACGGGCGGTGACGGTCGTGCCGGCCGGGACGCGGACGTCGACCGTCGCCACGGGCTCGCCGGCGCCGAGTGAGGCGATCCAGGCGGGGCCGCGGTTCCTGACCTTGACGTCGGCCCGTACGGTCTCGCCGACCGCGCCCTCGACCCGGCTGCCGATCAGCCTGAGGTCGGCGGTGTTGGTGGCGTGGACGATGACGGAGCGGTAGTTGTCCTGGGGGTCCAGGTCGGGGACGGCCGCCGTGGCGGTGGCCGTGCGGAGGGACCGTGCGGGGGCCGGGTCCAGCTCGGTGTCCGTGCCCGGGGTCCACGTCCCGCCGGCGCGGGCCGCATCCAGGGCCTCGGCCGAGTAGGGCTCGACGGAGTAGTCGTAGCGGTCGTACAGGGCGTTGCGGCGGGCCTTCAGGGGGTTGGTGAGGGTGAGCGACTCGCCGGGGGCGAGCTTCTCGTCGAGGACGCACAGGGCCTCGGTGCCGACCTCCGTGTCGCGGTACTCGCAGTTCGCGGGCCGCTGGGCGTAGGCGAGGCCGCGGGAGGCGAACAGGTGGAGCAGGACGCCGTCCGCGGTGCGGTTGCCGTTGTTGGAGAGGGTGGCGGGGACGGTGATCCGGGTGCCCGGCGTGACGCCGTCCTGCCGCGGGGACTGGCTGAGGGCGAGGTCGGGGCCGTTGCCCACGGTCACCCGGGTCTCGCCCGGGTAGGACGTCAGGTCGCCGGCGACGGCGGTGTAGCGCAGGGTGCCCACGGCGCCGTCCGGGGCGTCCGGCAGCGCGCTGACCTCGAGTCCGGCGGCGGTCACCACGTCGGTGCCGGTGAGCGTGGGGACGTCGCAGACGGCCGTGACGGCGGTGTCGGGCGCGCAGTTGGCGGGCCAGGTGATCTTCGCGAAGGCCGCCAGCTCGCCGGCGTCCACGGTCAGCCGTCCGGCGCCGACCGGGTTCGCTACGTTGTCGTGGGAGACCTTGAGCGTGACGGTCCGCTCGGGTGCGGAGCCGTCCTCGTGCGTGCCGGGCAGGATCAGTTCGTAGGGGTCGGAGTACGTCCACAGCTGGTCGCTGTCGGCGGCCGCGGGGCCCGCCGTGCCGAGGGTCAGCAGGGCGGAGGCGGCGAGTACGGGTACGAACGCGCGCCGGGTGCGGCGGGCCGTCGTGTACGTGCGTGTCATGCCCAGGCTGACTCACACCGGGGGTGCGGGGTTGTACGGCGGGCGGGGACCGGGCGGGACCGCGTCGGCTCCGCCGGATGCCGATTCCCCGGTCCGGGTTCCCCCGATTTCGTGTGGGGTGGTTCACGCCGGAAATCGGATAGCTGGGTTGGACAGTAATGATCAAGCCATGCGGTAATTGCGGGGCACTCGATCGACCCGGGGGAAACGGGCAGGTCGGAGTGGTTTTCCGATACCGGGAAAACGATTCAAGAATGAACAATACGGGGAGTCAATAGAATGACCAAGGGAATACGCGCGCGTCTGATCTCGGGCGCCGCCGCCGTGTGCGCGGCCGGGGCCCTCGTGCTCACGGCGTCGCCCGCCCACGCCACCTCCGCCTCCACCTCGGTGGGGCTGCCGGGCGGCAACAAGGTCTCGGTCAACGCCTGGCACTGCGGCTTCTACGTGACCGCCTGCGACTGGAAGGCGTCCACCAAGATGTCCGGCACCAACCCGCGCAAGGCCAAGTGGATCCAGAACCGCGCCGAACTCCAGGCCCACGGTGTCAGCGTCTCCCTCACCATCTCCAAGAACCCCGAGGCCACGCTCACGATGAAGAGCCGGTCGCTGGGCGAGGTGCGGTGGAAGAACACCAACGCCAACATCTCCGACACCTACGGCCAGATGCGCCCCGGCGGCGCCACCACGTACGTGTCGACGCGCAGTTGCGGCTCGGCGCAGGTGACGAGCGCCATCAAGGTCAGCGAGAAGTGCGCGTACGCGGGCGCGGCCTGACCGCCCGTCCGGCGCGGGCCGCCTGACGCCCGCGCCATGTGATCCATGAGGGTGCCACATCGCCAGGGCCCGGCGGTGTGGTATTCCCTTCACGTTTTCCGCGCAATTCCGGCACGCGTATTCCGCTGTTTCCTTCGCGTGAATGCGGCAGGGCGCGCAAAGAGAAAAACGACGCACGGGGGCGTTCGTGACATCCATCGGTGGTGAAAGGCGCGGGAGACGGTTCGCCTCCCGTGCGGCGGGGGCGGTGACGTGCGCCGCGCTCCTGGCGTCGTGCACCGTCGCGGACGGCGGTTCCGGGCGGCGGGAACCAGCCGCCGCCCGTCAATTCGACCTGCTGGTCAGTGAGCGGAACGGCTATTACCACCACCCGTTCCTGCGCCAGGAGCCGGCCGGTCCCCAGGCCCAGTCGTACGCCCTGCGGACCCTTGCCGAGCTGGGCCGTGACCCGAGGACCGGCATGGCCGCGCCGCGGGTGGCGTCCTTCCGCCGGGAGGCGCTGCAGGCGTCCCCGCTGTGGGGCCGCGAGTGGCTCGTCCCGCTGTGGCGGACCGGTGCCCGCGAGGCGCTGGGCGTCGGTGACGCGGCCGAGGTGAACCGGCTGCGGACGGCGGGCGGGTGGTACGTCGACCCCGCTCTCGGTGACGACGGGGACCCGGCCCGCCTCGGCGCCACCTGGGCGGCCCTGGAGGTCCTCGACGCCCTCGGGTGCCTGCCGGAGCTGCCCGCGGCGGACCGGGCCGCCACCGTCTCCTGGCTGCGCGCGACGGCCGGTCGGGTGCGCGGCCGCCTCGACCTGGCCGGTGCCCTGGCCCGTTCGCTGCGACTGCTGGGGGAACCCGTCCCCGCCCGGCTCACCGGGATCGCCGCGCCCCGCACCGACGACTTCGCGGACCTCACCCCCGAGGCCAGGGGGGTCCGGCTCGACGACACCTACAGCTGGGTACTGGTCCAGGAGGCCGCCGGGAGGCGGCCCGCCGTCGACCGCCGGGCCTGGGAGCCGGTGCTGCGCGACGGCGCGGCCACCCTCCCCCACGAACAGCTCCACGACCTGGTGCACGTCCTCAGGGCGGCCGGTTCCCCGGCGGCCGTGTTCGACCCGGTGCTGAAGCGGCTGGACGGCGAGCGGCTCGACGACGGCACCGTGCGCGATCCCGGCGCCTACCTCGGCAACCCCGACGCCTCCCTCTTCGTGCAGCGGCTGCGGGCCCTGGCCGGCTGGTCGCGCGAGGACCCCGCACTGCTGACCGCGCTGGAGCGGGAGGAGACGTCCGGCGAAGCGAGCCGGGAAGGTTCCGAACGGCTGAACCGGGCCGCCCTGCGCACGGTCACCGGGGGCGGCGGAGCGGACGGACCGGCGCGCACGCTGTGCGCCGACCCGCGTGTGCTCCCGGCCACCGTGACCGAGCAGAACGCCGGCCAGTGGCAGCGCACCACCTTGACCTGCGCCGACGCCGGCGTCAGCACCGGCGTCCCGGCGATCGGCAGCTGGCCCGCCGACACCCCGGACCGGGTCGTCGCGGCGGCCACGGTCGTCGTGGGCTTCGCCGACAGCGGCCGGCGCGACGCCGTCCCGTCGTGGATCGACGCCGCGACGCTGAAGCGCTGGGCCCTGCACCCGGACCGGTTCACCTCCCTCTACGGCTACACGCTGGTCGTACGGGCGTACGCGCTGCTCGGCGGCCGGCTCGACGCGGCGCTGCGCGAGGCGCTGGGGCGCGGCGTCACGCCGTACGGGGGCTGTCCCGGACTGCCCGGCCTGTACCGGGTCGGCGGCGGGGACGAGGCCTGCGACCTGAAGACCACCTGGGGCGTATGGACGCTCGACCGGCAACTGGACGGCGCCATGGGCTGGTTGCCGGCCGGGGCCACGGAGAACGGAAAGTGAGCGGAATTCGGTGAACGCGTTGCTGCGGGCCGAGGGCGTGGGCAAGTCCTACGCCCTGCGGGGAAGGAGGGTCGACGTGCTGCGGGGGGTCGACCTGGCCGTGAGAGGCGGCGAGATCACGGCGCTGGTGGGCCACTCGGGCTCCGGGAAGACCACCCTGCTGCACATCCTCGGGCTGCTCACCCCGCCGGACGGCGGGCGGGTGGTCGTCGGGGGCGCCGAAGGACCCGTCGACACCTCGGGGCTCGGGGACGACGCGCTGGCCGACCTGCGCCGGCGCCGGCTCGGCTTCGTCTTCCAGTCGTACAACCTGCTGCCGCAGCACTCGGCGCTGCGCAACGTCCTCCTGCCGTACGCCGGCCGGCGCGGTGACGCCGAGGAACGCGCCCGCACCCTGCTGGCGCGGGTGGGGCTCGCCGAGCGCGCCGGCCATCTGCCCGGCGAGCTGTCCGGTGGCGAGCAGCAGCGCGTGGCCCTGGCCCGCGCGCTGGTGAACGACCCGCCCGCGGTCCTGGCCGACGAGCCGACCGGAAACCTCGACACCGACAGCGAGGAGCTGCTCCTCGGCCTGTTCCGCGAGCTCGCCGACGAGGGCCGGGCGGTGCTCCTCGTGACCCACAACCCGTCCGTCTCCGGCTTCGCGGACGTCGTGCACCGGCTGGACCGCGGCACACTCGCGGACCCGCGGCGGGAGAGGGGGAGCACGGGATGAGCGTCCTCGCTCTGGCGCTGGCCAACGTCCGCGCCCTGCGCCGCCGCCTGTTCGGCCTCGTCGCGCTGGTCTCCGTCGCCGCCGCCGTCTGCCTCGGCGCGCTCGGCATCGCCGGACGGGCGCAGGGCGTCACCGACACCGGCGTCAAGGAGAGCAACGCCAACCGCAGCATCACCGTCGACCGCCCCGCCGACCGGCCGGGCACCGCGCCCCTGACGAACCGTACGGTCGCACGCCTGGCGAAGCTGCCGCACGTCGAGTCGGTGCAGCACCGGGCGCAGGTGTCGTTCGGCGTCCTCACCGACGCGGGGGACACCGTCCTGCTGTACGCCACGACCCACCGGCCGGCCCTCACCCCGCCGGTCACCGAGTCCGTGCGCGAGGACCTGTTCCCGCTGCGCCCCGGCGAGATCGTCACCCCGGCCACCTCGCAGGGCGTGGACCTGAGCCAGCTGGTGGGCCGCGACGTCGAGATCGAGACCACCCGCTTCGTGCGCCCCGGCGAGGGCACCGGCGTCACCGGCCACGCCCGCCTGGTCGGGGTGTACGACCCCACCTGGCAGCTCGACAACCCCGACGCCGCGTACGCCGCCGACGCCACCGTGATCGGATGGGCCGCCCAGCGCTCCGGAGAACCCGAGAAGAACTACCTCGCCACCGTCGGCTACGACCAGCTGACCGTCGTCGCCCGCACGGCGGCCGACGTGCCCGCCCTGACGGAGGCCGTGCAGCGGCTCGGCTATCCGGCGGTCACCCTCCAGCAGCAGCTCGACGCCCTGCCCGCCGTCCTGGAGATGATCCGGGTGGTCGGCCGGGTGCTGCTCGGCGTCCTCGGTGTGCTGGCGTTCGTCGGGGCGGTCACCGTGACCGGCGCCCTGTCCCGGCAGCGCGCCCAGGAGATCGGCGTCCTCAAGGCGGTCGGTTTCCGCACCCGTGCCGTCCTGACGATGCTCGTCGTGGAGATGGCCCTGGCCGGCGTGGTGGCCGCACTGCTCGGCACGGTACTCGGCGCCCTCCTCGGCTCGCTCGCCGCGGCCTTCCTGCGCGGCAGCGCCGACCTGGCGCCGTACGTCGAGGGCTGGGTGCTGCTCCCGCCGCCGGTCACCCTGCTGCCGCTCCTCGCCCTGACCGTGCTGGTGGTGGCGGCGGGTTCGCTGGTCCCGGCGCGCAGGGCGGCCCGGATGTCCCCCACGGATGCGATGAAGGACTGGTGAACGGTGAATCCCGTTGATCCCGTGAATGCCCCCATGCCCCGCGAGACGACGCACGCGCGCGTGCCGGGTGCGGGCCGCGGGCCGCACGCGCGCGTGCGCACGCTCCTCCCGCTCGTCGCCCTCGCCACGACGGCCGGCCTGCTGACGGCCTGCTCGGGGCCGGGCGGCGTGGACCTGGGCACGGACTGGAAGGGCGCCTCCGCCTTCGTGCTCGCGGACGTCGACGGCCTGGTGACGATCGTCGGGGTCGACGCGGACCGGTCCCGTGCGGAGAGCCTCGCCGTGGTGCCCCAGCAGGCCGACGACGACCGGGCGGTCAGCCCGCAGATCGTCGAACTGGCCGACGGCCGCTGGCTGGTGACCGTCCCCCGCAAGGGCGGCAAGCCGGACCGGCGCTATCTGGTCAACCGCGCCGACCACACGCTGGACGGACTCCGCGGTGACGAGCGGCTGCGCCGCGTCCTGCCGGGGAAGACGCTGCTCGCCGAGGTCGCGGGGCTGCCCGACGCCAGGTCGGCGAGCGGGGCGGCGCAGTCCACGCTGCTGGTGCGCGACCCGGCCGACTGGAGCACCCGGCGCGAGGTGAGGGTGCCGGGCACGATCGGCCTCGCCGCCTCCGACCCGTCCTCGGACACCGTCTGCCTGGGCAGCGGCTCCGGCTCCGGCACCAGGGTCACCGTCGTAGGGCTGACCGACGGCCGGGTCACCGTCGTGCCCGTGCCGGCCGGGCTCGACGTCACGGAACTCGCCTGCCCGTCCGGCCGCCCGGTCGTGGTCGGCTCCCCGGCCGAGGGCACGTCCGGCAGCGTACGGGTCTCCGTGACCCGGAGCGCCGCCGCGACGGCGGTCTCGGTGGCCGGCGGCCGGGCCGACGCGGTGGCGGCGACCGGCACGTCGATCGTGGTCGCCGTGGCGACGGGCGACGGAACCGACCTCGTGGAGGTCGACGCCGGCACCGGCGGGGAGGTGCACCGCGTGCGTCTCGAGGGTCTCGCCGAGGCCCAGGCCCTCACGCGCACGCCGGCGGGCTGGCTCGTCCACGGCGAGGACTCGGTGACCCGCGTGAACCTCGGCACCGGCGCGACCGAGCGGTTCGACCTGCCGGGAACGCTGCTGGACGCCTGACGCCTGACGCCTTGCGCCTTGCGCCTGACGCCGGCGGAGCGGGAACACCGACGGGGAGACGCTACGAACAAAAAAATGTGCGTTCTCACATTCGGATGATAGAAATGCCCCCATGGGGATCGCCGACCGTCTGGATCTGACCCTGCGGCTCGTCCAGGGAGCCGCGGGGCAGGTGTCCGTCGCCGAACTCGCGCAACGGCTCGGGGTGTCCGAGATGACCGTCCGCCGCGACCTCGACGCGCTGGAGAAACAGGGCCTGGTGCGCCGGGTCCACGGCGGGGCCGTGCCCGCGCGGGCACGCGAGGAGGGTGCCGGCTTCGACGCGCGGCAGGCGTGGCAGGGCGCGACCAAGGACCGGCTGGGCGCGGCCGTCGCCGACCTGGTGGAGCCGGGGACGCGGGTGCTGCTGGATGCCGGGACCACCACCGCGTACGTGGCCGAACACCTCGCCGCGCGCGGGCCGTTGACGGTCGCGGTGCTCAGTCTCCAGGCGGCGGTACGGCTGGCCGACCGGCCCGGCATCGACCTGTTGGTCGTCGGCGGCCGCTCGCGGCCCGGCGAGCGGTCCCTGGTGGGGCCGCTGGCGCTGCGGACCCTGGAGTCCCTCGCCTTCGACCTGTTCGTCATGTCCATCGGCGGGGTGCACGCCGGGCACGGCTGGTCGGAGTTCTCGCTCGACGACGCGGCCGTGAAACGGGTGGGGCTCGGCCAGGCGGACCGCACGGTCGCGGTGGCCGACGCGACGAAGCTGGGCGTGCGCGCCTTCAACCGGGTCGCCCCGCTCGACGCCGTCCACGCCTTCGTCACCGACGGCGCGGCGGCCGTCCCCGACACCCACCCCGCGGGCCCGCGGACCCTCCGGGCGCTGCGTGAGGCCGGCGTGGAGACGCTGCTGGTCTGAGGCGTCGGTCCCCCACTGGTCCAGGACACCTGTCCGCCCACCGAGCCGAGGAGTGAGCCCGTGTCCCACCCGCCCCTGATGATCCTCGTCGCCGGCCCGTACCGTTCGGGCACCGGTGACGACCCCGCGAAGCTCGCCGCGAACGTACGGGCCATGAACGAGACGGCCCTCGTCCTGTTCCGGGCCGGGCACCTGCCGGTCACCGGCGAGGCGCTGGCGCTCCCCCTGCTGGAGACGGCGGGCGGCTGCGGCCCCGGCGATCCGCTCTTCGACGAACTCTTCCACCCCGTCGCCGAACGCCTCCTGGACCGCTGCGACGCCGTCCTGCGGATCGGCGGCCCCTCGGCGGGCGCGGACCGGATGGTGGAGCGGGCCCGCGCACACGGCAAGGACGTCTACACGGACCTCGCCGACGTGCCGGCCGCCGGCGGCACCCGATGACCGCCCCGGCGGGCCGGCCGGGTATCGACGTCCCCGACCCCCGCGGCCGTACCGGACTCGACCGCCAGGGCCGCGACCTGACGGGCAACGCGCGCGTGCGCGTCGTCGACGTCGAGGTGCTGGCCTGCGACTGGTCGGTGCTGCGCCGCACCACCTTCGACTACCGGCACGGCGACGGCCACTGGAGCCGTGAGCGGCGCGAGACCTACGACCGCGGCGACGGCGCGGCCATCCTGCTCTACGACCCCGACCGGCGGACGGTCCTGCTGACCCGTCAGTTCCGGCTGCCCGCGTACGTCAACGGCCACCCCGACGGCATGCTGCTGGAGACCGCGGCCGGACTGCTGGACGGCGACGACCCGCGGGAGGCGATCCGCCGCGAGGCGGTGGAGGAGACCGGCCGGACCGTCCACGAGGTCGAGCACGTCTTCGACGCCTTCATGAGCCCCGGCTCGGTCACCGAACGCCTGAGCTTCTTCGCCGCCCCCTACGACGGCTCGGCGCCCGGCGTGGAGCGGGCCGGCCTCGCGGCCGAGGGGGAGGACATCACGGTCGTGGAACTGCCCTTCACCGAGGCGCTCGCCCTGGTCCGCGCGGGCGGGATCGCCGACGCGAAGACCATCATGCTGCTCCAATGGGCGGCGCTGGACGGGCCGTTCGGCCGGAGCCGGCCGACGGGAGGGAGCCGGGCGCGTCCCGGCTCGTGAGTTCGGCGAGTTCGGTGCGCTCGGCGAGTTCGGTCAGGTCGGCCAGGGGCAGCGTGTGCCGGGTCGTCAGGACCTTGGCCCGCAGGTAGCGCACGTTGTGCGCGGTGGTGAAGACGCCGGTGGGCACGCGGTCGCGGACGTCGACGCCCCGTCCGCGGAGCTGCTCGGCCTTGTCGGGGTTGTTGGACAGCAGGTCCAGCTCCGTGACGCCCAGGGCGCGCAGCATCTGGGCGGCGGCGGTGTAGTCCCGGGCGTCCTCGGGCAGCCCGAGGGCGGTGTTCGCCTCGTAGGTGTCGAGGCCCCGGTCCTGGAGGGCGTACGCGTCGAGCTTGTTGTAGAGGCCGATGCCGCGGCCCTCCTGGCGCAGGTAGAGCAGGATTCCGCCGCGGTCGGCGATGCGCTCGACCGCCTCGCGCAGCTGCGGGCCGCAGTCGCAGCGGGCGGATCCGAAGACGTCGCCGGTCAGGCACTCGGAGTGCAGCCGGACGAGCGGGACGGGGCCGGGATCGCCGAGGACGACGGCGACGTGCTCCTGGCCGTCGGCGAGGCCGTGGAAGGTGACGAGTTCGGCGTCCACCGAGTAGCCGTCGTGGAAGCGCAGCGGTACCCGGACGCGGGCACGCCGGGTGGCGGCGGGGGTGTCGAGCATGCGGGTTCTCCGGGTCAGGGGCGGTGCGCACGGTTTCTGCTTCAGATTTGAATCAGATGTACGGTTCGCGACCCTACCGCATGCTTGAAATTTGAAGCAATGGGATTGTGCGGTGGCTCATGGACGGAGTTGCCGGCTCACGACGTCCCCGAGCAGGGCGAGGAGCGCCGGCGCCACGGCGGATCCTCGGGCGCGGCTTCGCCGCCGCCTCCCTGGAGGCCCCGCGCGACCTGCGTGAAGATCTCCTCCAGCTGCCCCACCTGCTCGGGCGTGAGCCGGTCGAAGAGCAGGCCGCGCACGGTCTCGACGTGACCGGGCGCCGCGCTCTCCAGGACCGCCGTGCCCTCGTCCGTCAGGACCGCGACGCTTCCCCGCTTGTCCTGGTGGCAGTCCTCGCGCCGCACCAGCCCGTCCTTCTCGAGCCGGGTCACGGCGTACGTCAGCCTGCTGCGGGTGGCCTTCAGGTGCTCCGCCAGGTCGGTCATGCGCAGCCGTCGCTCCGGCGCCTCGGAGAGATGGGCGAGGATGGAGTAGTAGGCGTGGGGCATGCCGGCCTCCTGCTGGAGCTGCCGGTCGATCGCGTCCTCCAGGAGGAGGTATCCGGCGATGTACGCGCGCCAGGCGCGCTGCTCCTCGGGGGAGAGCCAGCGGGTCGTCATGCGCCCAGTGTAGTTTTGTTTCAAACTTGAACCAAGCCTTGTCGTGCCACCGCTCTCGTACCGAGCCCTCTCGCGCCACCGCTCTCGCGCCGGGCCCCGCCGTCCGCCGGGCTCGAGGCGAACCCCGCCGTGCCGCCGGGGCCCGTCTCCGTCCGTCCACCGCCACCGAACCCGGAGAGAACCGCGCCGATGCCGTACCCGTACGTCCTGCTGTCCGCCGCCGTCTCGCTCGACGGCTACCTCGACGACACCGGCCCCGACCGGCTGCTGCTCTCCGGCCCGGCCGACTTCGACCGGGTCGACGAGGTGCGGGCCTCCGTCGACGCCATCCTGGTCGGGGCCGGCACGATCCGCGCCGACAATCCGCGCCTGCTGGTCAACTCGCCCGCCCGCCGCGCCGCCCGGGTGGCCGCCGGGAAACCGGAGTACCCCCTCAAGATCACGGTCAGCGGGACCGGTGAGCTGGACCCGGCGGCGCAGTTCTGGCACACCGGCGGGGAGAAGGTCCTCTTCACGACCGACGCCGGTGCGGACCGCGCCGGCGTCCTCGGCCTCGCGGCGGACGTCGTCCCGCTGGGCCCCGGCCTCGACTGGCGCCGGCTCCTGGAGCATCTCCACGACGTGCGGGGCGTACGGCGCCTCATGGTCGAGGGCGGCGGCACGATCCACACCCAGCTCCTCCAGGAGGGCCTCGCCGACGAACTCCAGCTCGTCCTGGCCCCCCTGTTCGTGGGCGACCCGGGCGCGCCCCGGCTGTTCGGCCCCGGCGGCTATCAGGGCGGGCGCCTGCGGTTGGTGGGGACCCGGCGCATCGAGGACGTGGTCCTCATGTCGTACGAGCCCACCGCACCCGGCACCGGGCCGCTGCCCGCAGCCGCCGACCGGCACTGGCTGGCCCTCGCCTGCGAGCTGGCCGCCGCCTGCCCGCCGTCGCGGACCGCGTTCAGCGTCGGCGCGGTCGTGGTGGCGGCCGACGGCACGGAGCTGGCGCGCGGCCACTCCCGCGAGGCCGGCGACCCCGTCGTCCACGCCGAGGAGGCGGCCCTCGCCAAGACCGACCCCGCCGACCCCCGGCTGGCCGGCGCGACCGTCTACAGCAGCCTGGAACCCTGCGCCCGGCGCTCCTCCCGGCCGGCCCCGTGCGCCCGCCTGATCCTCGACGCGGGCGTGCGCCGGGTCGTGACGGCCTGGCGGGAGCCGGACACCTTCGTCACCGACGCCGACGGGAGCGGCCTGCTGGCCGCCGCGGGCGCGGACGTCGTCGTCCTTCCCGAGTACGAGGAGCAGGCGAAGGCGCCCAACGGCCATCTGCTGCGCCGGACCCCCTGACCGGTCCCCCCGGGTCCGACCGTGGTTCTGAGCGTCCCCCGCATGGCGTAGACTGGTGTCACACCGACGCGGGGTGGAGCAGCTCGGTAGCTCGCTGGGCTCATAACCCAGAGGTCGCAGGTTCAAATCCTGTCCCCGCTACTCAAGGCCGAGGGCCGGAATCCTGATCATGGGATTCCGGCCCTCGGTGTGTCAGGGCGACCTTTCCCGTCACGTACGGTGAACGCCCCGGAGCCCTGCGCATGACATCTGAGTCACCATCAAAACCCCGGTGACCCCTGTGCCGTCCGGGTGGCTGGTCAACTCGCCCGTTTTTCACCGGTCATGGGCTGAAAGTCCAGGCCATGAATGTTGTTGATCAAGCTGAACGGCTTGGAATCCCGCCCCCCCGTCTATTAACGTTCGATAACGCAGCGCGGTCGTCCCAGCCGTCACAAGAGGCGGCTCCGTGCGCACGCGCCGAATCCCGCAAGGGAACCGGGGAACCACCAACTTGGGGTGAATCGCGCGGAAGCCGCCGTACAGTCACGGCCGGTATACGCGCGTAGGAGACCTTCCCGCTCCGAACCCGTCAGCTAACCCGGTAGGCGACGGAAGGAAAGGAGTACGCCCGCGTGGCGTCCAACCGGCCTGCCCCAGAAGCCCCCGCCGTGCCCGGCCAGCAGACCTTCGGCTACGGCACCTACCGCACCGACGAGGGCCCCTGGGAGGAATGGAACCCCACCGCGGATTCCGTTCGTCCGGTGCGCGGCAAGCACCGCGTCGCCAAGCAGCGCGGCGGACTCGCCCGCAGCTCCACCGTTCTCGGCGTCGGCGTCATAGCCGCCGTCGGCGGCGCCGGCATGGCCAGCGCCAACACCGGCAAGTCGCCGGTCTCCATCTCCATGCCCGACCTCCCCTCAGTGGGTTCCCTCATCTCCGACGATGACACCCCCGAGGAGACGACGCCCGCGCTCAGTGCCTTCGGCACCTTCGGCACCGAGGCCGTCGCCGCCGACAGCACCGACAGCGGTGCCGACGCCGGAGAGGCACTGCGCAACCGGATCATGGCGCAGGCCGAGTCGCAGCAGACCCAGGTCGAGACCAAGGCGCAGGAGGCCGCCGAGGCCGCCGCGGCCAAGGCCGCCGCCGAAGCCGCCGCCAAGGCCGAGAAGGAGGCCGCGGCCAAGGCCGAGGCCGCCAGGAAGAAGGCCGCCGAGGAAGCCGCCAAGAAGGCGGAGGCCGAGCGCCTCGCCGAACTGGCCAAGCAGTACGCGCTGCCGACCTCCTCGTACACGATCACCTCGACCTTCGGTCAGGCCGGTGCCTACTGGTCCTCCGGGTACCACACCGGCCTCGACTTCGCCGCCCCCACCGGCACGCTCCTCAAGGCCGTGCACAGCGGCACCATCACCTCCGCCGGCTACGAGGGGTCGTACGGGTACAAGACCGTGCTCACCCTCGAGGACGGCACCGAGATCTGGTACGCCCACCAGTCCTCCATCAGCGTCAGCGTCGGCCAGAAGGTCGCCACCGGCGACGTCATCGGCCGCGTCGGCGCCACGGGCAACGTCACCGGCGCCCACCTCCACATGGAGGTCCACCCCGGCGGCGGCAGCGCCGGCATCGACCCGGCCGCCTGGCTCCGGGGCAAGGGACTCAACCTCTGAGCCGCCGCCGGAGATGCTCCCCGGGTGCCCCGGACTCCTGCCGGGTGCCCCTGAGAGTCCCCTCGGGACCCCTGCCGGGTCTCCCGAGGTCTTCCGGGAAGTGTCACGGGGGTCGGTGAGGTCTACGCCCGGATGTTTCCCGGATGTTCGTGAGCCCTGGCCAAAGGCGCGGAATGCGTGCCTTTGGCCAGGGCGTTGTCGTCAGGCATGACTTCCCTGCGCAAGCTCGGCTCCTCCGACCTCGAGGTCTTCCCGCTCGCCCTCGGCGGCAACGTCTTCGGCTGGACCGCGGACGAGGCGGCCTCCTTCGCCGTCCTCGACGCCTACGCGGCCGCCGGCGGCAACTTCGTCGACAGCGCCGACTCGTACTCGTCGCGAGCCCGGCACGATCCAAACGACAGGCCCCGGACCACGGGTGCCCCGTCCGGCCCGCCTCTCAGGACCGGTACGGGGCGGAGGGGGTGTACGGGTACGGCGCGGCGTACGGAGCGGGCGAGGCCTGTGGGTGGGGCACGGTGGGCGGAGAGGAGACGTACCCGGGATACCCGTAGTGCCCGGGCGGCGGGTGCGCCGCCCCGGGCGGGAACCCGTACCCCCCGTGCATGCCGTACATCCCGTAGACCGGCAGGGGCGCCGGGGCCGCCAGCCGGGACGCGTGCTCCAGCGCCGGCCGGGCCACCTCCCTGCGCCGCCACAGCTCGCTCAGCAACTCCCTCTCCCGTACGACGAAGTCGGCGCCGCCCCGTCCGTGCCGCCCGCGGTGCCGCAGGAACGCGAGAGACGTGGCGTAGGCCTCGTACCGCGCCACCTCCCGCGCCGCCGGCCTGCCCAGGTGCCGTCGGGCGTACTGCCGGGCGAGCCTGCGGGCCCGCATCGAACCGAGGGCGTACGGCTCGGCCGGGCCGAGCCAGCCGGCGGCCGTGTACGCGGGCAGCTCGTCGCGCACGGTGCCCAGCTCGCGCTGGCGCGTCCACACCACCAGCCAGGTCAGCACTCCGAACGCGGGCACCATGAACGCCCCGTACACGGCGAAGAACCCCCACTCGCCGAAGGTCGCGGAGCCGTTCCACAGGGCGTGCATGAGCATCGCGAGCAGCAGCCCGCACAGCGGCAGCACCACGCGCCGCACGCGCTGACGCTCCCCGGACAGCGCGGCGATGCCGAACCCGAGGCCGGTCAGGACCGTGAACAGGGGGTGCGCGAACGGCGACATGACCACGCGCACGAAGAACGTGGCGACGGTGACGGAGGCGATACCGCCGTCCCCGGTGAGCTGGTCGGTGCCGAAGGCGTTGCCGAGGTAGAGGATGTTCTCGGTGAACGCGAAGCCGGTGGCGGTGATCCCGGCTATCACGACCCCGTCGACGATCCCGGTGAAGTCCCGCCTGCGGAACAGGAACACGAGGAGTACGGCCGCCGCCTTGGCGGTCTCCTCGACGACCGGCGCGATCACGGTCGCGCCCAGGGTGTCGGCATGGGCCGGGTCGGCCGTCGCCGTCGCTATCCAGCGCACCGCGAAGCTGTTGGCGACGATCGCCATCAGCGCCGCCGCGCACGCGCCCCAGGAGAAGGAGAAGACCAGATTCCGCCAGGGGCCGGGTTCCACCCGGTCGAGCCAGCGGAACGCGGCGACGAGCAGGGGCACCGGGAGGATCGCCAGGCCCAGTCCGACCAGGAACCCCTCCGTGCCCGTCTGCTCGCGGACGAGGCCGACGATCACCAGTCCCGACAGGGCGAGCAGCGTGATCAGCGCGCCGTAGCGGACCCACTTGTGCTGCCACCAGTGCGCGTGCCGCAGCACACCGCCCTCGGCCGGGCCGCCGGGGTGCGGCGGGTGCGGGGGAAGCGGTGGGAACGGGGAACTGGTGGCCACGGCATCGACCCTAACGAGGGAGCGGACGGTGGTGGAGGGGATTCCGGCTGGTCAGTGATCCCGGCGGCCCTCGTGCTGTACGCGGCGGAAGAGCAGATCGTTCACCACATGACCCTTGTCCAGACCCTGACCCTCGAAACGGGTCAGCGGCCGGAAGCCGGGGCGCGGTGCGAAACCGCCGTCGGCACGGGTGTTGGCGAAGTCGGGGTGCGCGGTGAGCACCTCGAGCATCTGCTCCGCGTACGGCTCCCAGTCGGTCGCGCAGTGCACGAGCGCGCCCGGTCCCAGCCGGGTTGCGGCGAGGCTGAGGAACTCCGGCTGGATCAGGCGCCGCTTGTGGTGGCGCTTCTTGGGCCAGGGGTCGGGGAAGTAGACGCGCAGCCCGGCGAGGGAGTGCGGGGGGAGCATCTCGCGGAGCAGGATGATCGCGTCGCCGTTGGCCACCCGGATGTTCGTCAGGCCGCCCCGGTCCGCCAGGTTGAGGAGATTGCCCTGGCCGGGGGTGTGGACGTCCACGGCGAGGATGTTCGTCGCGGGGTCGGCGGCGGCCATCTGGGCGGTGGCCTCACCCATGCCGAAGCCGATCTCCAGCACGACCGGGTTGTCGTTGCCGAACAGTTCGGCGAGGTCGACACCGTGCCCGTCGATGTCCAGGCCCCACTTCGCCCACAGCCGCTGCAACGCTTCGGCCTGGCCCGCCGTCACCCGGCTGCGCCGCGGCTGGAAGCTCCTGATCCGCCGCTCGAAGTGCGACCCGGCGGGATCGGCCCGCGGACCGTCGGGGAAGCGCGGCTCGCCCTTGGCGCGGGTACGACGGACGGACTCGCCGGGGTGGTGATCACCGGGGGCGGGCCTGGCGGGTTCTGGGGCACTCAACGAATCAGACACAGTGGGCTCGATTTTACGGGCGACGGCAAAGGGGGCGGGCCGGGGCGACGGGGGAGGGGGCGTGCTGGGGTAAGGCGCTGGTACGGGTGGAGCCCTGCGGTGGCGCTGGTCAGGGCGAGCAGGGCGAACAGAGTGGGGCCGGATGGGGCCGGGTGGTCGGCGCACGCCGGGGCCGCCGATCCTCCGATGCGTCCGACGGGCCCGGCACCGTCGCGCGGTGGACGCCCGCCTACACGGGCCCCAGTGCCTCCAGCGCCCGGCGGGCCACCTCCCGGCCGATCGGCAGGGAGGCCGTCGCCGCGGGGGAGGGGGCGTTCAGCACGTGGACCGCGCGCGGGGACCGTCGTACGAGGAAGTCGTCCACCAGGGAGCCGTCCCGCCGGACGGCCTGGGCGCGGACGCCGGGAGCCGCGCGCACCAGGTCCTGCGGCTCGACCGCGGGCAGCAGACGGCGTACCTCCGCCACGAAGGCGCGCTTGGACAGGGACCGGTGCAGCTCCCCGACGCCGTGGCGCCAGTGCCGGCGGGCCAGGCGCCGGGCGCCCGGCCAGGCCGCCGTCGCGGCGGCCTCCCGCGGGCGCACGACCCCCCAGCCGTACCCCTCGCGGGCCAGGGCCGGGACCGCGTTGGGGCCGACGTGGACGCTGCCGTCCAGGCCTCTGGTGAGGTGCACGCCGAGGAACGGGAAGGCCGGGTCGGGAACCGGGTACACCAGGCCGCGCACCAGGTCGCGGCGGGCCAGTTCGTAGTACTCGCCGCGGAAGGGGACGATGCGGACCTCGGGCTCGTCCCCGGTCAGGCGGGCGATCTCGTCGCAGTGCAGACCGGCGCAGTTCACCAGGACGCGGCCGCGGACGACGTCCCCGCGCGCGGTGCGGACGGCCACCCCGCGGTCGGCGCGGCGGTCGATCCGGACGACCTGCGCGCCGTAGCGCAGCTCCGCGCCGGAGGCCTCGCCGAGCTGCCGGGCGACCGCGGCGAAGTCGCAGGTGCCGGTCGAGCCGACACGGATCGCCGCGAGGCCGGTGACCTCCGGCTCGTACTCCGTGATCTGGGCGGGGCCCAGCTCGCGGACCGCGATCCCGTTCTCCCGGCCGCGCTGGGCCAGGGCGTGCAGGCGGGGCAGCTCGGCGCGGTCCGTGGCGACGATCAGCTTGCCCGTGACGGCGTGCGGGACGCCGTACTCCGCGCAGAACTTGATCATCTCGGCGGAGCCCCGGACCGCGTAGCGCGCCTTGAGGGAGCCGGGGCGGTAGTAGACGCCGCTGTGGATGACGCCGCTGTTGCGGCCCGTCTGGTGGCGGGCCGGACCCGGCTCCTTCTCCAGCACCGTCACGCGGGTGCCCGGCGCGGCGCGGCTGATCGCGTGCGCCGTCGACAGGCCGACGATGCCGCCTCCGATCACCAGCACGTCGCAGTCGTAGCCGATCGCCCGCACCTGCACCACCTCCCGGCTTCGATAGTGCACTGCGCCACTGACAATGCCTTCAAACCCGTGCGGCGCCACCGACTCAGGTCACTAGGCCGGTGTCATCAGCAGCGGCCGGGCCCGCTCGCGCAGCTCGACCACGCGCGGCTCGTCGCCGTACGGCTCCAGGCGGTGCAGGAGGTCCTTGACGTACTCGGTGGTGCGGGCGGACGAGATCCGGCCGGCCACCTCGACCGCCCGCACGCCCTGCTCGCAGGCCGCGTCCAGATTGCCCGACTCCAGCTCGGCGACGGCCGAGACGACGAGCCGCAGGCCGTGCGAGCGCACGAACTCCTCCGTCGGCTGCGACAGCGCCTGCTCGGTGAAGCGGCGTACCTGGCGCGGTGCCTTCAGGTCGCGGTAGCACTCGGCGGCGTCGGCGGCGAAACGGTCGTAGGAGTAGAAACCGAGCCACGACGGGTCGTGGTCGCCGTCGCGGGCCCGCTCCAGCCAGCTCTCGGCCGCCTTGAGGGCGGCGCCGGCGGCCTGCGCGTCACCGGCGCGCGCGTGGGCGCGTGCCTCGACGAGGCGGAAGAAGCTCATCGTGCGGGCCGTGGCCAGGCCACGGTTGCGCTCCAGGGCGGCCTGGGCGAGGTCGACGCCCTCGTCCCCGAAGCCGCGGTAGGTCGCCTGGAGGGACATGGAGGCCAGGACGTACCCTCCGAGGGGCACGTCGGCCGCCGCGCGCGCCAGACGCAGCGCCTGGATGTAGTAGCGCTGGGCGGCCTCCTGCTGACCGGTGTCGAAGGCCATCCAGCCCGCGAGCCGGGTGAGTTCGGCGGAGGCGCCGAACAGGGCGCGGCCGACCTCGTCGGAGTACGCGCCGAGCAGCAGTGGCGCGGCCTCCACCCGCAGGCACTCCGGCACCATCGACGAACGCCAGTCGCCGCCCCCGTACTTGGAGTCCCAGCGCCTGGCGTCCTCGGCGGCCTCCCGGAGCTTCCGCACGTCGCTGTGGCCGACTTTGAGCGGTGCGCCCGAGGCCTCGGCGGAGTTCACCTCGCGCGCCACCGAACTGTCGGCCGGGGTTATCAGCCACCGTGAGGCGGGTGTCGCGTACGCGCTCACCGCGAACGAGCCGGCCAGCGACTGCCAGATGCCACCCGAACCGGCCCGGCGGCCCGCGAGGTCGAGCCGGTACAGCTCGGTCGCCGAACGCACGGCCTGGCCGACGTCCCTGGGGAAGGCCAGGCCCACTTCGGGCGCGGGGTCCGCGTCCGCCAGTCCGATCTCGTGCAGGGGCACGGGCCGGCCGAGCTTCTGGCCGATGGCGGCCGCGATGAGGTGCGGCGCGGCGCCCTGCGGCACCATGCCCTTCGACACCCAGCGCGCCACCGACGTCTTGTCGTAGCGAAGCGTCAACCCGCGTTGGGCGCCAAGGTCGTTGACGCGACGCGCGAGTCCCGCGTTGCTGATTCCCGCGAGGGCGAGAACGGCGCCGAGTTTTTCGTTCGGCCCGCGTTGCTCCCTGGACATTGCGCCACCCCTCGACACAGACGGCTGCCGCGCTGGCATAACCGTGCGGCATTCGTAAACCCAGCGTAGTTCGCCGCATCCCAAGCGTTAAGGGGCATTCTTCCGGATGGCGGGATTGTGGTCCGTACGCAAGCGCGGTCCCCATACGCACGGTTGCGGCGTGCTCCCGACGTGTGGCCGTGCGCCCGTCCGTGCGCTCTGGTCCGGCCACCGCGGGAGCGCTTCCATGGGCGGTGCGTGGGTCGGCCCGCTGTACTGGATCCAGTGGGCTGGGGGACACCGCCGCCACAATCCCCGCGGGCGGTGGAACGGTCCGGGGGGCGTTCGCCGCCTCCCGGACCGACGCGCCGGGCCGGGGGCGCGACTGTGACGGAGTGTGCGCGAGCCCGTTTCAACGGGGCCGACGCACAGGATAATTGGCCGAAAATCGACCCTGTGTTCCGTCGGCGAATACGCCTCCCACCATGGAAATCCAGGGCGCGCGGGGCGTCCTGGGGGAGCGTATCGGGGGCGCATTCGCGTCGCACGCGCGGGGTGCACGCGGTGACCGCCGTCCCACGCACGGGAGTTCACCCGGCCCTCCGGGGTGGCGAGGGGGCGCTCGCACGGGCGCACTTCGCGGATCTCGCACGGCGTCACCTCCCTCTGCGGCGCGTTCTTCGTGGCAGCATGTGAACCGTTCGTACGGTGCAGCTGTTGTCCACGGCCTGTGGAGGCGTCGATGCGGTGGTTGGTGGGATGGAGCAGCACCGCCGCGGCCCCTGGCCCCGGCACATCCGGAACGGGGGCCTACGGCGGCCCCGGCGGGTACGCCGGCGAGGACGGCGGCCGGATCGGCCACGACGGCGAGACACTGCACCCGGTGGGCTCCCAACTCCTGTGGGGCGACCCCGATCCGCTGTGGGCGGTCGGCGACTGGCGTTCCGACGAGGTGCGGGTGGTGCGGGCCGACGCCCGGACCCGGATCGCGGTCCTCGGCACCTGCGGGGCGACCGACGAGCAGCTGCGCGTCGGCCTGTTCGCCGCGCGCGGAGGCGCACTGCGGCATCTGACCGCCTGGCCCGGCAGCTACACCGCGATCGTCCAGGTCGACCGGCGCATCACCGTCTGCGGCGACCTCGCGGGCGCGCGACCGGTGTTCCACACCCCCTGGGCGGGCGGCACGGCGTACGCGACGGCCGCGCTGCCGCTGGCCGACCTCGTCGAGGCCAACCTCGACTTCGGCCACCTCGCGGCCCTCCTCGCCGCCCCCGACGTACCGGCCGCCGTGCACGACTCCACCCCGTACGACGGCGTGCGGCGCGTTCCGCCGGGGCACGCGCTCATCCTGCGCGCCGGGGCCAGGGAGGTCGCGGGCTACGAACCCGTCGCCTCGCTCGCCGTGGCGGCCGTCCCGGCCGATCCGGACAGCGCGGTCGACGCCATCCGCGACGCCCTCGTCGAGGCGGTCCGCGCGCGTCTGTCCGCACCCCGGCACGTCCCCGACATCGATCCCGGCCCCGTACCCGGCATGGGCCCCGCGGAGCGGCGCGCCGCACGCGGGATGCCCGTCCCGGGCATCGGCGCCGACCTGTCCGGCGGCCCCGCCTCCGGGACGCTCGCGCTCCTCGCCGCCGGCCTGCCCGGCATGCCCGGCACGCTCCTGGGCCACGGCACGGGCGCCGGCGAGCGCCTCCTGGCCGTCACCTTCAACGACCTCGCCGTCGGCGGACGTGAGGCGGAACTGCAACGGGCCGGCACCCTCGCCGCCAACCCCCGCCTGCACCACGTCGTCGTGACCGGCGGCGAGGAGACCCTGCCGTACGCCGACCTGGAAGGCCCGCTGACCGACGAACCCGGCCCCAGCCTGGTGACCGCCGCACGCCACCGCACCCGCCTCGCCGCCGGCAGCGCCGACCACTTCACGGGCTACGGCGCCCGCCAGGTCCTCGACGCCCACCCGGCCCGCCTCGCGGACCTGCTGATGGACCGCAAACGACGCCACCTGGTGCGCCCCGTCGCCGCCCTCACCAAGGCGGACGGCTCCGTCCTCGTCCCCGCGCGCGTGTACGGCGCCGCCCGCCGACTCGCCCGCACGCCGTACCGGGCGGGAGTGGAGGGCCTTGCCGAACGGCTGATGCACCGCCGCTTCGACGACCCCAAAGGCGCGGTGGGCGCCTCGTTGGCCGCCCTCGCCTGGGGCGGGCCCGGTCCGGCGGCGCGGTGGCTGACCGGCGAGGCACTGGCGGAAGTATCGGTCCGCCTCCAGAGCGCGGCCCACCGCGCCGGAGGGGGCCCCGGCCAGCGGCCCGGCGACTATCGCGCGCGTGCCGCCCTCGCCCGCCACGCGGCCGACCTGCGCGTCCTGGAACAGGCCGCCGAGATCCGCTCCCAGCGCCTGCACGCACCCTTCCTCGACAACCAGGTCGTACGCGCCTGCCGCGCGCTGCCCGAGACCCTGCGCGTGCAGCCGGGGGCGCGCGCGGCGATCCTGCGCACCGTCCTCAAGAGCTCCGGGGTCGCCGACCTCCCGCCCGGCTGGGGCGCCCCCACCCAGGCCACCACCACCGCCGCGGCCCGCGCGGGCCTGCGCATGGCTGCGGATCCCCTCATCACGCTCTTCGACGCACCCCTGCTCGCCGACGCCGGCCTGATCGAAGCCCGCGTCGTCCGCAAGGCCCTCCGCGGGGCCGCCGCGGGCGAACCCCTGCCCCTCGACGGCCTCGCCGACCTCGTCTCCCTCGAACTCTGGCTCCGCCGCCTCCTCTCCCGAAGAGGCACCTGCTGGACCGGCACCCCGGCCCGCTCCCGCGCGGTACCGGCGGGAATCGCCCCGCAGAGACGGGCGGTGGCCTCGGGGGGCGAGGGCGCGGACCTGGCCGCGCGCTGAACGGCGCGGCCCGGGCGGGCGCAGCACGCGGGCCGGCACCCGGACGGTCCGTCCAGTCCTCCCACCGGTGGCCCCCTCCGTCGCGCCGGGCCGACGGCCCGCTCCCCCCCCGTTCGGGCGACCGGGCGGGCGCCCTGACCGCGCTCGACGAGGCGAACACCGCGGCCGAGCGCCACGGCATGGCGGACGCCCGCGCGTTCGTGCGCATGCTGCGCGCCCGGATCGCCGTGGACGAGGGCGACACCGCCCGCGCGCGGGAGTTGTGCGACGCGAGCCGCGTCGCCACGTCCGCGGGCACACCGCCCCCGGTTCACGGCGGCACCGGGAATGCTCGAGGCGGAGGTCACCGCCGGTGAGCCGGGTCCGGAGCCCGTCCCGGCGCTGCTCGCCGACACCCTGTGCCGCGCACCGGCCGACCACTGCGCCGGGGCCGTCACCTCGGCGATCGTCGACGGCGCGGTGACCCTGCCGGCCCGGCTCGGGGACTTCCCGCGCTCAACCCGGCTGCTCGCGGCCGCCGACGCGCTGTACGACCCCCATCCACGCCCCGCCCCGCAGCGCGCCCTGGCCGAGCGGGCCGAGGCGGTCGCCCGCGAGGCCCTGGGCACCGAACGGCACGAGGCCGAACGGGCCCGGGGCGCGGCCCTGACGGTGACCGGCGTCCTGGGTGAACCCACCGAGGCCGTGCACGCCCGTCCGGCGCCGGCCACCGGCACTCCGGGCACCTCGACCGCTACGTACAGGTGAACTTCGACTCGGCCCAGTCCGCGAGCGCCACCGTGTCGAGATGGTTGTGCGGCTCGACCACCAGTGTCACGGTCTCCCGGCCGGCCAGGTTCACATGGACGGGCACGGCGGGGCCGCCGCCCCTGACGGTCCCGGACGACCACAGCCGGACCCCGTCGGCGTGGACGGAGAAGACGACCTTGCCGAGCTTCTGCGTCAGGTCGTCGACGCCGGCCACGGCGTCGTAGGCGGTGCAGGCGCGGTTGAGGTCGATCGTGACGGAGGAGTCGCCGTGCACGGTCACCCCGCGCGCGTACGCGCGGCCGGCGACGGTCAGGCCGTAGCGCTGCCACACCCAGCTGCTCCCGCCGAGGCGGATCTCCGGCCCGGTGCCGTCCCCGGCGACGTCGAAGGGCAGCTCGCTCAGCTCGTAGACCGCCGGGGCGGGCGGGGGCGTCGGAGCGGGGGTGGGGGTGCGCGTCGGGGCCGGTGTCGGCTCGGGCGTGGGTGGGGGAGGCGGCGTGGGCGTCGGCTTCCGGGTGGTCGGGGTCGGCTTCGGGGTGGTCGACTTCGGGGTGGGGGGAGCCGCCGGGACGACCACCGGGGGCAGCGGGGCGGGCTCCACGGACGTGGGCGCCGGTGCGGGCACGGGCGCCGGTGCCTCGGGCGGGACGGCCGATGCGGAGGCCGAGGGCCCGGCCGCCGACTGGTCGGCCGGGCTGTCGTCGCCGACCAGGGCGAGCGCCACCACCGCGACCGCCACCGCGACCACACCGGCCGCGGCACCGGCCTTCACCGGCGCACCCAGGCCTTCCGAGGCGGCGGCCCCGGCACCCGTCCCACCGGTACCGCCGGCCGCCGCGGCCGCGCCCGCGGTGCCCGCCGCTCCGGCTCCGGCACCACCGGTGACGAGTGCGACGGCCTTGGCGTACCCCGCGGCGCCGAACCAGCCGATGACCGCGACCGGCACGACGGCGGGGAGGCCGCCGGCGACCTCCTCGATCTGGAGGGCGGCCAGCCGGCACCTGGCGCACTCCTCCAGGTGCTTGCGCAGCCCCCGCTCGGCGCGCTTGCGCAGCCGGCGGCGGGCGTAGGTGCCGAGCTGGTCGGCGTAGCGGGAGCACTCCTCGTCACTGGTCAGGGTCGCGCTGACGTGAGCCTGGAGATAGGCCTGCCTGAGGCCCTCGCGGGCGCGGCCGGCGAGCACGCGGGTGCCGTTGGCGTCGAGGCCGAACAGCGTGGCGACCTCGCTCGGCGACTCGTCCTCCACCTCGGTGTGCCACAGCACGGCCTGCCAGCGCTCCGGCAGCGAGCGGAAGGCCCGCACGGCCATGGACTGCTCGGCCTCGTGCATGGCCCGTACGTCGGCACCGGGGTCGAGGGCGGCGTCGCCGGACACCTCGCGGGAGCGGGCGGCGTGCGCGGCGAACACCGCGAAGTCGTCGACCAGTTGCTCCCGCTTCGCGGACCGCGTCCAGCCCGCGGCCACCCGGCGCACGGAGGTGAGCAGATAGGCGCGTACGGCGTGCTCGGGACCGGAGCCGCGCCGTACCGCCTGGAGCACGCGGGCGAAGACCTCGGCGGTGAGGTCGTCCGCGGTGTGGGCGTCCCGGCAGCAGGTGCGCGCGTACCGGCGCACGGCGTCGGCATGGCGCCGGTACAGCTCCTCGTACGCCGTGTCGTCCCCGGAGCGCATCCGGGCGATCAGGTCGGAGTCGGCGGGCGGTGCCCCCCGCAGCGGCGGCAGGAGGCTGTCCCCGCGCCACTCGCGCTGCGCCGGGACGCCGCCCTCGACGGGCGGGCCGGCCTCGACCGGGAGACCGCCCCCGGCCGGGGTGGGACGCCCACTCCGGGGTACGCCCGTGCGCCCGCCCTGACCGGGCACCTGGGGCGGGACCCGGTCACCGGCCCGCGCGTCACCTTCGCCCGGTGACCCGTCCCTGCCGTCAACGCTCATCGCGGAATGCCCCCGCCGCCTGTCGAACCCGTCCCGACCCCCGGGTCAGCGTGCCATATCGGCTTTTGTCCAGAACCCCACGGGAGGAGTCGTCCACTCGTCCGTGGGCACCTGTCCGCATCCGGCACCGAAGTTCACCCGGACGGGGAAGGCTCCCGGGCTCTCCGCGGGGCTCGGGCGACGCCCACGGTCGACATGCACCTCGAGCAGGCGGGGGTCCGCCCGGCGAACCGGGCGAGCCCCACCCACAACCTTCCGCCGGCCACCCGCGGACCCGCGGTCCAGGGAGCGCACGGGGCCCACGGAACCCGCGGACAGCCGGCCGGCCCGCGCGAACGGCCCGCGGTGCGGGGCGAAGAACCGCGCCCCGCACCGGCTGGTGCCGTGGCGGGCGACGTTCGCCCGTGAAGGAGCGGCGGCCGGTGCGTGCTCCGGCGTTACCCCCGGCCGAAGGCTGGGGGGAGTGCCGGCCGGAGGCCCTCGCACCGGGCGTGCTCGGGTCTTCGGCCGGTGCGGCGAGTGGGGGTCCCCCTTCCGGGGAGCGTGCCGGGCGTCGCGACGGGGCGAACGTCGCCCGTCGCGGCGCTAGGAGACCGGCCGGGACCGCAACCCCTCCAGCAGGATGTCCAGCAACCGGGACGAAGCCGCCGCCTGGTGTGCCGGGTCGGGCAGGGAGGGTGCCGCGGTGGCGATGACCAGCAGGACGTCCGACACCGAGACGTCCGGCCGCAACTCGCCCGCCGCCCGTGCCCGGTCCACCAGCTGACCCACGACGTCGAGCAGGGCCGCCGCCCCGGTGTCGTCCACGACGGCCCGCGCGTCCGCGTCGGCGAGCGGTCGCAGCTCGCCGCCCGGCTGGCTCCGCTGCTGCGGAACCCGGGCACCGTCGGCGACCGCGCTCTCCGTGCCCTCCTCGGCGACGCCGACCCGCAGCACCTGCGGCGGCAGCAGCCGCCCGGCGCCGGACGCCACCGACGTGCGCAGGAAGCGCGACAGCGCCGACCACGGCTCGTCCTCCTGCCCCAGCGCCGTCCGTGCCTGGTCGGTCAGCCTGGAGGTCTCCTCCTCGGCTATCCGCCGCACCAGGACGTCCTTGCTGGGGAAGCGCCGGTACACCGTGCCGACGCCCACCCGCGCGCGCCGCGCCACGTCCTCCATCGGCGCGCCGTACCCCAGCTCGCCGAAGACCTCGCGCGCCGCACGCAGCACGTGCTCCAGATTGCGCTGTGCGTCCACGCGCAGCGGCGTGGTCCGCGAGGTGTCCCCGCGCCCGTCGCCCGTCGCCGCGCTCACCATGCCGCCCGGTCCGAGTGTGGACGCGGACGACCAATGCGTGTCCTGAATGTGCATGAATGTTCCCCCGGTAATGACGTCTCCCCCCGGAGACTCTCCCCGCCATCGAATGCACGAGGCGCATGGAACAGGGGACAACGGAACCGGATCCGCCGATGAGACCCTGCGTCAGCAGCACCTCGCGGACCCGACGAGCGCTTCCCCCCGCACCCCGTCGACACACGAACATAGTTGAGAGGGAGTCAATTCAGAAGGGGCAGGTTCCGCACGGAGCGCCCCCCGATCGGAGCACGGGCCGCATACGTCCCGATAATGCCCCTTCCTGCACTCCGGTGAACCAGGTCTGACCTGCGGTCCTGTTCCTCCCGACGACGTTTCGGCCCTCTCCGCCCGCGCCCGGCCCGCGGTCACACGAACTTGTCGGGTCTGTGGACAAACTCCGGCGCGGGGTGCGTCATGGGATGGTGAAGGAACGTGCGCGCATTCTCGTTGTCGGCGGTGGCTACGTCGGGATGTACACGGCCCTGCGGCTCCAGCGGCAGCTGAAACAGGAGATCGGCCGGGGCGAGGCCGAGATCACGGTCGTCACGCCCGACCCGTACATGACGTACCAGCCGTTCCTGCCCGAGGCGGCCGCGGGCGCCGTCTCCCCGCGGCACGTCGTCGTACCGCTGCGCCGCGTCCTGCCGCACTGCCGGGTCGTCGCCGGCGAGGTCACCGCCATCGACCACGCCCGGCGCACCGCGACCCTGACCACCCTCGCCACGGACGAGGAGGGCACCGGCCCGCGCCGGCTGAAGTACGACGAACTGGTCCTCGCGCCCGGCTCGGTCTCCCGCACCCTGCCCGTCCCCGGCCTCGCCGACCACGCCATCGGCTTCAAGACGGTCGAAGAGGCCATCGGCCTGCGCAACCACGTCATCGAACAGATGGACATCGCCTCCTCCACGCGCGACCCCGCGATCCGCGACGCGGCCCTCACCTTCGTCTTCGTCGGCGGCGGCTTCGCGGGCGTGGAGGCGCTCGCCGAGCTGGAGGACATGGCCCGCTACACCACGCGCTATTACCACAACGTCAAGCCCGAGGACCTGAAGTGGATCCTCGTCGAGGCCTCCGACCGGATCCTTCCGGAGGTCGGCGCGGACATGGGGCGCTACACGGTCAGCGAGCTGCGCCGCCGCAACATCGACGTCCGCCTCGGCACCCGCCTGGAGTCGTGCGCGGACCGTGTCGCCGTCCTCAGCGACGGCGCCCGCTTCCCGACCCGTACGGTCGTGTGGACCGCCGGCGTCAGACCTCACCCGGTGCTCGCCGCCAGCGACCTGCCCCGCACCGGGCGCGGCCGCCTCAAGTGCACCCCGGAGCTGACCATCGAGGGCGTCACGCACGCGTGGGCGGCCGGGGACGCCGCCGCCGTCCCCGACGTGACCGCCGGCCGGCCCGGCACGTACACCGCCCCGAACGCCCAGCACGCGGTACGCCAGGCCAAGCTCCTCGGCGACAACATCGCCCGCTCCCTGCGCGGCGAGCCCCTGCAGACGTACGCGCACAGATACGTCGGCTCGGTCGCCTCCCTGGGGCGGCACAAGGGCGTCGCGTACGTCTACGGACGCAAGCTGAAGGGCTACCCGGCCTGGTTCATGCACCGCACCTACCACCTCAGCCGCATCCCCACCTTCAACCGCAAGGCGCGCGTGCTCGCGGAGTGGACGCTGTCCGGACTCTTCAAACGGGAGATCGTCTCGCTCGGATCCCTCGAACATCCCCGCGCGGAGTTCGAACTCGCTGCCGGTGGAAAGCCTTCTGACGAGTCTTCCGGCGACCCGAAGGGGTCGTCCTGACCCGATCCGGGAACTCCACCGACCGCCCCCACGTCTGACGAATGCCGGCCCGGACGGCGGCCGCACTGCCAGACTGCTCCCTGCTCACCGCCCCTCCCGAGCCCCTCCGGCGGGCCACCACCCGCCCCTGCCGACCCACGAGGCCGTTCCCCCGTGCTCCGCACCCCGGGTGCTGCAACAATGTGCGGCCACCGCCGCGCGGCCTTCGCAGCCCAGGAAGGCCGGGCCGGGAGCCGGCCGTCGACGACTACACGAGGCAAGGATTCGTGAACTTCACGCGCTGGAGCGCCCGCATCCCCGGAACGCAGCGCCGCGCCGCCGCGCGAGCGGAGCACCCGGTCACCACGACGGACCGGCGGAGCGAGAGCTCCGGCCCAGGCTCCGTACCCGCGGCCCGCGCCGAACAACTCACCGACGACGACCCGCCCCCGGTGCCCGCCGTCGACGAACTCCCCGCCCGCGAGGTCCTCGACCGCGTCCCGGCCCTGGTGGCCCTGGTGCACGGCCCCGACCACCGCCTCGCCTACGTCAACGACGCCTACACGGCGGCCTTCGGCGCCCGGTCCCTCGGCGAACCGGCCGCCGAGACCCTCCCCGAGCTGCGCGACCTGGGCCTGATGCCGCTCCTCGACCAGGCCCAGCGCAGCGGCAAGCCCCGCACCCTGAAGTCCCGCAAGGCGCCCGACGGCCGCTCCTACACCTTCACCTGCACCCCGGTCCCGGAGAACCACGGCGAGGGCGCCGTCCTGGTGTTCGCCACCGACGTCACCGACCACGCCGAAGCCGCCGAACGGCTCAGAGCCAGCGAGCGCAGCCAGCGCGAGACCGCCGTCACCCTCCAGCGCTCCCTCCTCCCCCAGGAGCTGGAGGAACCCGACGACCTGCGCATCGCCGCCACCTACCACCCCGGCGGCACCGAGGCGGCGGTCGGCGGCGACTGGTACGACGTCATCACCCTCGGCGGCGGCCGCACCGCCCTCGTCATCGGCGACGTCATGGGCCGCGGCGTCCGGGCGGCGGCCGTCATGGGCCAGCTCCGCACCGCCGTCCGTGCCTACGCCCGCCTCGACCTCCCGCCGCACGAGATCCTCCAGCTCCTCGACGGCCTCGCCATGGAGATCGACGCCAACCAGATCGCCACCTGCGTGTACGCCATCCACGACCCCAACGAGGGACGGCTGGTGTACGCCTCCGCGGGCCACCTGCCGATCCTGGTCCGCGACGAGAGCGGCACCGTCCAGCGCGCCGACGAACCCACCGGCCCCCCGCTCGGCACGGGCGGCTGGATGCACGCCTCCGGCTCGATCCCCCTGGGCCCGGGATCCACCGCCGTCCTCTACACCGACGGCCTGGTCGAGCGGCGCAACGAGGACCTCGACGAGGGCATCGCCGCCCTGGAGCGCGCCCTGGCCGGCGCCACCGGATCCCCCCAGGTGGTCTGCGACCGCCTGGTCCGCTCGGCGGGCGTCACCGCGGACCACGACGACGACGTGGCCGTCCTGGTCCTCCAGCACCCCGCCCGCACCGGCCCCGACGGCGAGCTGTTCCACAACGCCGCCCTGGAACTGCTCGGCGGCGTCGAGGCGGCCCCCCGCGCGCGTGCCTTCGCCTCCGGCGTCCTCACCAGCTGGCGCTTCCCCGCCGAGCTGCACGACCTGGGCGTCCTCGCCACCAGCGAACTCGTCGCCAACTCCCTCCAGCACGGCATCCCGCCCATGCGCCTGCGTCTGCGCCGCACCGACCGCCGCCTGATCATCGAGGTCACCGACGGCGACGACCACCTGCCACGCCGCCGCCGCGCGGAGCCGGCCGACGAGTCGGGCCGGGGCATCGCCATCGTCGCCACGATCGCCTCCAACTGGGGCAGCAGACGCATCCCCGGCGGCGGAAAAGCGGTGTGGTGCGAGTTCGTCCTGCCCAAGCCCACCGACTGAAACCAGCCTCGAACACCCATTCCCCGACGCGCGCCACCTAGGCGAACGCTCCTCCCGGTGCTAGTAGCTCCCCATGGCAGACGCAACGGGCTTTCACCTCAAGGGAAGCGCCCCCGAGCGCTACGAACACTACGTCGCGCCCCTCATGGCGCCCTTCGTGACCGCACTCGTGGACGCCGCGGACCTCTACCCCGGCGCCACCGTCCTCGACCTCGCGTGCGGCACCGGCTTCGCGGCCCGCACCGCCGCCGCACAGGCCGGCCCCACCGGCCGCGTCGCCGGCGCCGACCCCGACGAGGCGATGCTCAAGGTCGCCGTGGAGCACCACCCGCGCCTCTACCCCGACATCGAGTTCACCGCCGCCCCCGCCGACGACCTCCCCTACCCGGACGCGACCTTCGACGTCGTCCTCTGCCAGCAGGGCGTCCAGTTCTTCCCCGACCTCGACGCCGCCCTGCGCGAGACGGCCCGCGTGCTGCGCCCCCAAGGCCGCTTCGCCGCCACCGTCTGGTCGGACCTCGAAGCGTCCCCCTGCTTCGCCGCCCAGCTCCGATCGGTGCGGCAGTACGGCGGTCCGGACGCGGCAGCGGACTTCCAGGAGGCCTTCCACGTCGCGGACCGCCTCCCCGCGGCCCTGGACGCGGCGGGCTTCCGGCGGACGACCCGCCGCGACCTCACCTTCACCGTCACCCTCCCCCCGCTCCGGGACCACGTCCCCGGCCACCTCTCCGCGATCCCCTGGGGCCGGACGATCACCGAGACCGGGGGCGAGGAGGCCCTCACCCGAGCCGCCGACACCGTCCGCGCCGCCCTCCCCGCCGACACGACGGCCTTCCCCTTCACCGCGACCCTGGTGACGGCCGACCGCTGACCCCGCCCCCGACATGCGGGAGGCGGCCATCGCCTCCCGACGACGGCCGCCTCCACGCCCTACCTCACGCCTCCGCGGCGACCGGCTCCACAGCGGCCCCACCCCGGGCCACCACCCGCTTGCGCGCCACCCACGGCTGGTCCTGCACGACGGTGAGCTGCCGCCCCAGCCGCAGCGCGAGCACCGTGATTCCCAGCGAGAACAGCAGGAACGTCACGATGTACGGCGCGTGCAACGACGCCCCCATCGGCCCTCCCACGGCCGGCCCCACGGCCAGCGCCAACTGCTTGACCAGCGCGAACGCCGAGTTGTACTGCCCGGCGAGCCCGGCCGGCGCCAGATCGGCCACCAGCGGCGCGACCGTCGGCGACAGCATCGCCTCGCCCAGCCCGAACAGCGCGTACGTCGACACGAACGCGGCCGTCGCCATCTCCCGGCTGCCGTTCCCGAGCCCGGCGTACCCCGCCACGGCCCACGCCACGGCCCAGATCAGCCCCACGGCCGCGATCACCCGCGACCGCTTCTGCCGCTCGACGAACCTCAGCACCGCGAACTGCGCGACGACGATCACCGCGGTGTTGGCGGCGAGAGCGGTCCCGAGGGCGGACGTCGAGATGCCCGCGGCCTCCACCCCGTACGCACTGAGCCCCGACTCGAACTGCCCGTAGCAGGCGAAGAACAGCACGAAGCCCAGCACGGACAGCTGCACCATGGCCCGGTTGCCGAGCAGATGCTTCCAGCCGCCCTTCGCCGGCCCCCGCGGAGCACCCTCCACCCGCGGCGAGTGCGGCATCCGGACGCTCGCCATCACCACGACCAGCAGCAGGAACATCGCCGCCTCGATCGCGAACAGCAGGGTGAAGGAGGACACGCGCGTGGCGTCGACGAGATGCCCGCCGATGAGCCCACCGACCCCGAGCCCCAGGTTCTGCAGGAAGAACTGCGTCGCGAAGGCCCGCGACCGGGTCTCCGCGGTCGAGCAGTCCACGATCATCGTGGCCAGCGCCGGCTGCATCACGGCCTGCCCGGCCCCCAGCGCTGCCGCGGCGGCCAGTACGGCGGCGGCGCTGCCGGCGAGCCCCAGGCCCAGTGCGCCCAGCGCGGCGGTGACCAGGGCGGTGATCAGCACCGGCAACGGGCCGCGCCGCACGATCGCCCGGCCGGCGAACGGCAGCACGATCAGCGCGGCCACGGCGAACACGGCGAGCACGAGCCCCGCCGTCACGGCACCGAGCCCCCGCACCTGCGCCACATAGACGTACAGGTAGGGGACGGTGAAGCCGAGCCCGAACGCGCTGAGTGCGTTGCCCACGTGGATCCGGCGCATCGCTGCGCCCATGGCCCTGGTCACGTTCACCTCTTCCAGGTAGTTGGTGAGCCTCAGCTCTTAGAACCGAAGACTTCGAAGATAAATTTCGAAGCTAAACAGTACACCTCGAAGAACTTCAACGCGAACGAGCCTCATGCGATACTGGCGCCCATGGGCGATACCCCCGGCAGTACGGGCATCGGCGGCGAGCCGACCCTCGAAGAGCAGATCGCCGCCTACCAGCGGGAGTTCCAGGACCTCGACCCCCAGGTCGAGCAGATCGTCTCGGCGCTCTCCCGCCTGAACCGCCGCATGAACGTCGCCTACGGGCGCCAGACCGCCGGGCTCGGCATCAGCAACGCCGACTGGGAGGTCCTCAAGGCCCTCGTCCTCTCCGGTGCCCCCTACCGCATGGGCCCCAGCGACCTGGCCAAGCGGCTGGGTCTGACGCCGGCCGCGATGACCCACCGGATCGACCGCATGGTTGCGGAAGGTCTGGTGACCCGGCAGCGGGACGAGACCAACCGGGTCCGGGTGATCGTGGAGCTGACGACCGAGGGCAGGGAGAAGTGGCTGGAGGCGATGCGACTGGCGACGGTCTTCGAGGAGGACCTCCTCCAGGACCTCTCCGCCGACGACCGCACGGCCCTCGGCGATGTCCTGACCAGGCTCCTTCGCCGGGTGGAGCACGCCCAGCCGGACGCCGGCGGACGCCTCACCGACCTGGACTAAAGATCTTGACAAGAGCTACTTGACAGTCTTCTGCGCCATCCGTAAGGTTCTTCGGGTTGCCGCGGAGCCGTAACGGTTCTTCGGCGGCACCTCCGTCGCGATAGCGACACACACCAAAGCAAGATCTCCCAGTGAGGTTGTATTCGGCGTGCTCGAATTCAATTCGATTTGGGTCCGGCAGCTCGATTAGCGCTCGCCGGGGAGGATCCGCTAAGGTTTGAGACGTCGGAACGGCCCAACAGCCGGGAAGGCAACCCCTTCTGACGGGGAATCGGAACCGAAAGGATCTGATAGAGTCGGAACCGCCGGAAAGGAAAC
>NZ_JBICUZ010000004.1:0-163739 GCF_043198675.1 Streptomyces sp. NPDC048734
ATCGACACGGCGAACATGTTCGAGTTCTGGGACTGGGTGGGGGGCCGGTACTCGTTCGACTCGGCGATCGGCCTGTCGTTGATGATCGCCATCGGCGCGGACCGCTTCCGCGAGATGCTGGACGGCTTCCACCTGGTGGACGAGCACTTCCGCACCGCTCCGGCCGAGGCCAACGCCCCGCTGCTGCTGGGTCTGCTGGGCATCTGGTACGGCAACTTCCTGGGCGCGCAGTCGCACGCGGTGCTGCCCTACAGCCACTACCTGTCGAAGTTCACCGCGTATCTGCAGCAGCTCGACATGGAGTCCAACGGCAAGTCGGTGGACCGGCAGGGCCGGCCGGTGGGGTGGCAGACGGGTCCGGTGGTGTGGGGCACGCCGGGCACCAACGGGCAGCACGCCTACTACCAGTTGATCCACCAGGGTACGAAGCTGATCCCGGCGGACTTCATCGGCTTCGCCCGTCCCGTCGGCGAGCTGAGCGCGCGACTCGCGGCGCAGCACGACCTGTTGATGGCGAACTTCTTCGCGCAGACGCAGGCGCTGGCCTTCGGCAAGACTCCCGACGAGGTACGCGCCGAGGGGGTGCCCGAGCACCTGGTGGCCCACAAGGCGTTCCGGGGCGACCACCCCACCACCACGATCCTCGCCGCCGAGCTGACCCCGTCGGTGCTCGGCCAGCTCATCGCCCTGTACGAGCACAAGGTGTTCGTCCAGGGCGCGGTCTGGGACATCGACTCCTTCGACCAGTGGGGCGTCGAACTCGGCAAGGTCCTCGCCAAGCGCGTCGAACCCGCCCTCACCGAAGGCACCGACGTCCCCGGCCTGGACCCCTCCACGAAGGCCCTCGTCGCGACGTACCGGGAACTGCGCGGCCGCTGACGGCCGGCCCGGTCGAGTGACGGCCGACGACGAGTGGGGGGGGGGGGGGGGGGGGGGGGGGGGGGGGGGGCCCCCCCCCCCCCCCCCCCCCCCCCGCGCCGTGCGCTCAGTCCTCCCTCGTCCGCCGGGTGGCGGTGGCTCCCGGGATCATCCCGTTGTCCACCGCGTGATCGACCGCCTCGTGCACCTCCCGGTACACGAGGTCGGGGTTCTCCGCGGGCCCGTCCGGCAGGCCCGCCTCCTGTCGGTCCAGGGTGGTGCGCCGCGCGAGTTCCTCGTCGTCGGGCCGCCGGGGCAGCCCTCTGCCGTGGCCGGAGTACGGATCGCCCTCGACGGCGCGGTTGGATTTGTGATGCGTCATACCGTCTCGCCCTCCTTCTCCTCCGCCGCGTCCGCGCGGCCGCTGCGCACGGTGCGCCGGAGGGAGTCGTGCCGCATCGGCGACGCGCGGGTCGCCGGACGGACCACCACCCGGCGACGGCATCGACAGGAGCAGCTCCCGGTGCGGCGACGGGTCACTTCAACCGAAGCGCGGCGCCGGATGCACCGCAAGTGGAGAGGGCCGCGGACCGGCGTCACGGACGCCGCCGGGGCTATCCGTCGTCCCGCGGGTGGGTCTCGACGACCCGGCCGCGGAGGTCGGCCTTCAGGTAGGCGCTGCCGTACTCGTCGGAGAGGTAGACGCTCAGGTTCGGGTCGCTGTCGAACAGGGTGGAGGCCGGGTTGACGATCAGGTAGCGGCTGGTGGGGTCGGACACGCCGAGGGTGCGGGCGGCCTTGGTGAGCAGCGCGGGCACGGCGTCCCAGGTGACGTCGTCGAGGTCGACGGGGACCGAGCCGTCGGTGATCGTGCCGCCGGGTCCGAACTTCACCGCCACGTCCGCGCCCCGGTACATGTAGCGGTCGTACAGCTTGGGGCGGCCCGGCACGGGGGCGGTGGCGATGGCGTACTCCTCGTACACGACCAGGCTGGTGACCTTCGAGCCGCCCGTCGCGTCCGTCAGCTTCGCCACGGCCCCGCGCAGGCCGTCGGCGCTGAGGAGGTCGGTGCGGTCACCGGTGCCGTCCACGGGCGCGGCGCTCGGGGACGTGGTCGCCGTCCCGGTGGTCCGGGACGCGGTGCCGCGCGGCGCGGCCGGGGTGTCGGTGTCCCCGCCCGCGTCCGGGAGCAGCGCCCACACGAGCACACCGGTGAGCACCGTGCTCACGGCGGCCGCGGCGATCACCGCCCCGCGGGCGCGGCGCGGCCGGCGCGGTCCGGGGACCGCGGTGCCGTGGGGGACGGCGGTGCCCCGGTCCGGGAGGGGTCCCGTGGCCGGGTTCGCCGGAGCGGGGGGCGCGAGCGGATAGGAGGTCCGCGAGGGGGCGGGGTCGTCCACCGCCGCCCGGGGAGCCGGCCCGTCGGTGACGGCGGCCAGCATCCGGTCGACCTGCTCCGCGTCGGGGCGGCCCCGCGGCTCCCGCACGAGCAGGGCGGTCAGGACGGGGGTCAGCGGCCCGGCCCGCCGGGGTGCGGGCACGTCCTCGCCGAGTACGGCGGCCAGCGTGGCGAGCGTGCTGCCGCGGCGCAGCGGGTGGTGGCCCTCGACGGCGACGTACAGCAGCATCGCCAGGGACCACAGGTCGGCGGCGGGGCCGCCCTCCTTGCCGCTGACGCGCTCGGGGGCCATGAAGTCGGGTGAGCCGATGACGGCCCCGGTGGCGGTGAGGCCGACGGACTCGCGGACGGCGGCGATGCCGAAGTCGGTCAGCACGGGCCGGCCGTCGGGGCGCAGCAGGACGTTGGCCGGCTTCACGTCGCGGTGCTCGATGCCGACGGCGTGCGCGGCGCGCAGCGCGGACAGCACCTCGCGGCCCAGGCGCGCGGCCTCGGCGGGCGTCAAGGTGCCGCGCTCCAGGCGGTCCTGGAGCGAACCGCCCTCCACCAGCTCCATCACGATCCACGGGTACGTGTCGTCCCCGCCGTCGACGATGTGGTGGATGGTGACGACGTTGGGGTGGTGGACGCGGGCCAGCGCGCGGGCCTCCCGCAGGACGCGCTCGCGCAGCGTGCGGGCGCCCTGCGGGTCGTACTCGGCCAGGTCCGGATCGGGGGGCCGCACCTCCTTCACGGCGACGTCGCGGTGCAACGCGAGGTCGTGCGCCCGCCACACCCAGCCCATTCCCCCGCCGCCGAGCCGTTCGACCAGTTCGAACCGGCCGTCCACGACCCGTCTGTCGGATCCCCCTGTGCTCATGGAAGGGCAGCTTAGGGCTTCGGCGCGCCCGCCCGTGCCCCGGTGTGACCTCCCCGTGCGCCTGCCGTACGGGCTCGGCGCGAATGGCGTCGTGGGGGCACGGGCATGCTCTGGACGAGGTCACCTCCGGTGGGCCGTGCCGGAACCGGAACGCAGTGCCCTTCCCCTCTCCCCGCCCGCGTCGCACGAAGGACATCTGGTCTTGGCTCAAACGTTCCCCGAGGCGCCGTCAGCCCGCCGTCCCGGCCGCTCCTGGACCATTCGTGTGGTCGGGCACCGGGACCGCACCGCGTCGGTCACCTGTTCCTCCGCGTGCGCGATGCCGTCGCGCACGCGCGATCTCGCGGCCCTGCGCCGCTTCGCCGAAGCCCACGCCGCCGCGCACGCACGGGCGGCGTCGGTGCGCCACGACGCCGCCTGCGGGTGCCGGCGCGAGCAGTGCGCCCTGCACGAGGACACGCGGATCGTCTGCGCGGGCGCGGTCCTGCTGGTGCTGCGGCACGACCCGGCCGTGGGCCAGGTGTGGACGCTCAGCGAGGTCTGCTCCGCCTGCGCCGCCCTGATGCCGCACACCCGGATCATCGGCCGTGCGACGCCGCCGCCCGCCCACGCCGGCGGTCCGGGCCCGGCCGGCCCACGCTCGGTGGACGTCGGCCCGCCGCCGGCCGCGGCCGTGGCACCGCCGCGGCTGGTGCCCGGCGGCTTCAGCGCACCCGGCGCGAACCCGGGCGGCGCGGAGCGGGTCGTGGGCCGACGGCGCGGCGCCGACCGCCGCCGGGGACGGGCGGGGAGCGGCGGCGCGTAGGCCTGCTCCGTGGTGCGGGGGCCGGGGGTGAGGGGCGCAGGCCCGCCCCGCGGTGCGGTCCGCGGCCGGTTCAGCCGCCGTACTCCGAACCCCGCTGGGGTCTGAACTGCCGGGGGATGCGCATCGGCAGGACGCCCGGGGCGAGGTTCTCGGGTGGGGGCGGGACGGTGGGGACGGCCGGGTGTGCCGGTTCCGGTGTGGGTCCGCCCGCCATCAGGCCGGCGATGTGGGCGCCGCTGCGCCGGCCTTCGAGGTGCAGGCGGCCGACATTGGCGCGGTCGTCGGCGAGCAGGGTGAGGACGGCGGTGGGGCCGGCCGCGTACGTGGCGACGTAACCCCCGGCCCCGCGCACGAGGAGTTCGCGGAACTCGCCCCGCGCCGTGAGGTCCACCAGGCGGTGGCTGACACCGAGGGCGGCCGCGGTGAGGGCCGCGAGGCTCTCCGGCTGCACGCCGGGCATGTCCTGGGCGAGGACGAACCCGTCGACGCTGGCCGCCAGCGCCCCCGTCAGCTGGGGCATGCGGGTGCGCAACCGGTGCAGTTCGTTGAGGACCTCGGCCTCGACGGCCATGACCAGTCTCCTTTCGGCGCGAGTCGACGGCGCGGCGGTCACCGGCCCGGCGGGGCCCGGCAGCGGGCGGCCACCGAGGGCGTGACCCCGAGGTTACGGAAAGTGGCGGTCCCGGGTGGACGCTTTGGCATTTTCCTCTGGAACGTGCGGCCCGGTCCCGGGAAGCGGTCCGCGGGCCCCGCGGGAGGCTGTTCCGGGCACGGGGACAGGGCCCGCCCCGACGCGGATGGTGGGCGAGCCCTGTCCGCCGGGTCGATTGTCGGCGGCCGCCGCGGCGGGGACCACGGGTGCGCGCCCGCGTCCGTGGTGAACGCCGCACACCCCGTGCGCGGGCCGCGCACGGGTCGCGGCGGCACCGGCCTCGACGTGCCGGCCGTAGCAGCCGTACCGGCCGTCCACGCGCAGCGCGCCGCCCGTCCGCCGACACCCACGACGGCTCCGGCGTGGGCCGGGCCGGTGGCGGTCGCCGCGCCGATACCCTGGGAGGGGTCCGGCTCCGGCACGGTCCGTCCTGTGAGACCGGGTTCCACCGGTGCGTTCCTCCTGCGTACGGTCGGCCGGGTGCCGTGCCGCTGCCCGCCCCGCCGGGTCGGCGCGTACACGTGGCGCGAGGGTCGCCCAGGTGCCCCGCTCCACGCGTGACGCGGGGCCCGGGCGGGAATGCGCGCCACGACCTGTTTTGCGCCGACCCCCGCTTGATCACCCGCCCGCCGCGACGGCGATACTGGCACTCCCCCGTCGTCCCGCTCCTCACGAAGGGACTCATGCTCACCTCCCCGACCGTCCCGGCCCCGACGCCCTCCACGGTGTGGCTGACCCGCGGCCGCCACACCGGTCCGACCGCGCCGGACGTCCTGCGCAAGAACCTCCGGTCGCTCAAGGACGCCGGCACGCTCCAGGACTTCCTGGAGGTCCCCGACGCCGACACCGCCGAGGGCGAACTGGTCTTCGAAGCCCGTTGGCAGGTGCTCGACGACATCACCGTGCGGGCCCGGCTGACGCTCGGCGAGTGGTCCGGGCGCGGACAGGAATGGACGCTGGCCGCGGAGGCGGAGCGGCCGTGGGACCTGCGCTGGCCGTCGCCGGCCGGCATGTTCTGGTCCTGGGAGAAGGATTCCCCGTGGGGCCAGGAGACGGTCACCGGCGGACGCTACCTCGACGTCAGCCCGCTCCCGGCGGACGACAAGGAACTGCGGCGGGTGCTGCGCGGCGCCCAGCGGGACGCCTGGACCATCGACCTGCTGGTGCACGAGGCCATGACCCCCGACGAGCGGGGCCGCCGCTCCCTGATCCCGCTGCTGCCGCCCGGACTGCACCACCGGGTCGTGGAGCACCGTGCGGCACCGCACCAGCTGCGGACCGCGAACTGGGCGCTGCGCGAGTTCGGCGTGGAGCTGCCCCGCGGCGGCGCGCTGGTGCTGCCGGGGTCCCCGGCCCCGGCCGGGTACGAGGCCGCCGACTTCACGGTGCGCAGCGTCTTCCTGGACGGCACGCACCCCACCGAGCTGCTGGACGCGGTGACCCGGTTCGCCGCCCTGCCCAAGTCGCTCCCGGACGGCGGCGAGGCCGCGCTGACCGCGCTGCGGGACGAGTGGCGGCTGCTGACGCTGGAGGAGGAGCTGGCCCGCGAGCGCGGCCTCGTGGTCAGGTACCGGGAGGCGCTGGAGGCGATGACGCAGTCCCGTGACCTGTACCGGGAGGCCGCCGAGCAGGCGCACGAGGCGCTGAAGGCCTACCGGGAGGCGGCCGGGCCGGGCGAGCCCGCGCAGCCGGCCGCCAGGCCCGCCGGCTCGCCGTTCCAGCAGCTGGGCCGGACCCTGGAACGCCTCCGCGAGACGGCGAAGGGCCTGCGCCCGGCCACCGCCGAGAGCCCGCGGGAGCGGGGGCCGGCCGGCGACGAGGCCGGATAGCCCGAGCCCTGGCCCGCCCGCCCTTGCCCGGTGCCGGCCCCCGCCCTGGCCCGCCCCACCCTTGCCCGCCCCACCCTGGCCCGGGGCCCGCCCGCCCCGGCCCGCCCGGCGGCCGTTTCCCGCCTTCCGGGACGTGTCGAGTGCCGTCCGCTGGATACGCGGTCCCCACGGCACGACGGGTCTTTGAGGGGATCAGGGATCCACGAGCGAAGGGGTCCACGACATGGGCAGCGAGCAGCAACCCGCGCACGGCGCCGGCGCACCGCCTCCGCACCGCTCCGGGACGACCCTGCGGGTCAACGGCAAGCCGCACACCCTGACGGTGGACCACCGGCGCGTCCTGCTGGACCTCCTGCGGGAGGACCTGGACCTCACCGGCGCCAAGAAGGGCTGCGACCACGGCCAGTGCGGCGCCTGCACGGTCCTGGTCGACGGCCGGCGGGTGAACAGCTGCCTGCTGCTCGCGGTGGCCGCCGACGGCTGCGACGTGACGACCGTCGAGGGACTGTCGGGTGACGGCGAGGAGCCGCACCCGCTCCAGCGGGCCTTCCTGGCCCGCGACGCCTTCCAGTGCGGTTACTGCACGCCGGGGCAGATCTGCTCCGCGGTCGGCGCCCTCGCCGAGGCGGAGGCCGGCCATCCCTCGCACGTCACCGGCGCGGGAGCGGTCCGCGGTCCGGTGCCGCTCGACCGGGACGAGATCCGCGAGCGGCTCAGCGGCAACCTGTGCCGGTGCGGGGCGTATCCCCGCATCGTCGACGCGGTCGAGGACGTGATCCGGTGAAGCCCTTCGCCTACGTACGGGCCGGCAGTCTCGCCGAGGCGGCCGACGCCTACGCCTCCCACCCCGGCGCCCGCTACCTGGGCGGCGGCACCAACCTCGTCGACCTGATGAAACTCGGCGTCGAGCAGCCCACCGCCCTCGTCGACGTCACCCGGCTGCCCATGGGCGGGGTGACGGAGCTGCCGGACGGTTCGCTGCGGGTCGGCGCGCTGGTGCGCAACAGCGACCTGGCGGCGCACCCGCTGGTCCGCGAGCGCTACCCCGTCCTGTCGCAGGCGCTGCTCGCCGGGGCCTCCGGTCAGCTGCGCAACGCCGCGACGACCGGCGGGAACCTGCTCCAGCGCACCCGCTGCCCGTACTTCCAGGACGTGTCCAAGCCCTGCAACAAGCGGGAGCCGGGCAGTGGCTGCGGCGCCCTGGCCGGTGTGCACCGCGATCACGCGGTGCTCGGCCACTCCGAGCACTGCGTCGCCACCCATCCCTCGGACATGGCGGTCGCCCTGGCCGCGCTGGACGCCGAGGTCGAGCTGTACGGCCTCGCGGGCGTACGGCGGGTGCCCGCGGCGGAGTTCCACCGGCTGCCCGGGGACCACCCGGAGCGGGACTCCGTGGTGGAGCCGGGCGAGCTGGTGACCGCGGTCCTGCTGCCGGCCGCCGCGGCCGGGGTGCCGTCCGCGTACCGCAAGGCGCGCGACCGGGCGTCGTACGCCTTCGCGCTGGCCTCCGTGGCGGTGGTCCTCGGGGTGTCGGACGGCGTGGTCGCGCACGCGGGGATCGCGTTCGGAGGGCTGGCGCACCGGCCCTGGCGGGCCCGGCGGGCCGAGGAGGCGCTCGTGGGGGCGGCACCGACCGGGGCGGCGTGCGAGCGTGCCGTCGGCCTCGAACTGGAGCAGGCCCGGCCGCTGCCCGGCAACGCCTACAAGGTGTCCCTCGCGCGGAATCTCGCCGTCGACGTCCTCGACCGGCTCGCGCACGGCGGCCCGGCACCGCACGGGGAGGACGCGTGAGGCCACCCGCCACGGGCGCTCCGGCCGAGCGCCGCGAAGGCCGCGAGAAGGTCACCGGCACCGCCCGCTACGCCGCCGAGTTCCCCGCCCCCGGGCGGCTGTTCGCCCGTCCGGTGCCCGCCGGGGTCGCCCGCGGCCGGGTGACGGGGGTGGACGCCTCGGCCGCGCTCGGCCTGCCCGGCGTCGTGTCCGTGCTCACCCACGAGAACGCGCCGCGGCTCGCCGAGCCGGACGATCCGATCCTCGCCGTGCTCCAGGACGACCGTGTGCCGCACCGGGGCTGGTTCGTCGCCCTGGTGGTGGCGGACAGCCCGGAGGCCGCGCGGGCCGGCGCCGCCGCCGTCCGCGTCGACTGTGCGGCGGAGCCGCACGACGTCGCGCTGTCCGTGGCGCACCCGGACGCCTACGAGCCCGAGGAGGCCAACGGCGGGCACCCGGCGGTCCGCGAGCGCGGACGGCCGCGGGAGGCGTTCGCGTCGGCGGCCGTCCGGGTCGACGTCGGCTACCGGGTGCCGCCCCTGCACAACCACCCCATGGAGCCGCACGCCAGCACCGCGCACTGGGACGGGGAGCACCTCACGGTGCGCACCTCCAGCCAGGGCACCACGACCGTACGGGACGTGCTCGCCGCTCTGTTCGGTCTGGCCGGGGAGCGGGTCACCGTCGTCGCCGAGCACGTCGGCGGCGGCTTCGGCTCCAAGGGCACGCCCCGGCCGGACGTGGTGCTCGCCGTGATGGCCGCGCTGCGGCACACCGGGCGGCAGGTCACGGTCGCGCTGCCGCGCCGCTTCCTGCCCTCGGTGGTCGGGCACCGGGCGCCGACCCTGCACCGGCTGCGCCTGGGCGCGGACGCCGACGGCCGGCTGACCTGCCTGGAGCACGAGGTCACCACGCACACCTCCCGCGTGAAGGAGTTCGTGGAGCAGGCGGCGGTACCGGCCCGCGTCATGTACGCCGCCCCGCACAGCCGTACGGCGCACCGCGTGGTCCCCCTCGACGTGCCGAGCCCCTCCTGGATGCGGGCGCCCGGGGAGGCGCCGGGCATGTACGCGCTGGAGTCGGCCGTGGACGAACTCGCGGTGGAACTGGGCATGGACCCCGTCGAGCTGCGGGTGCGCAACGAGCCGGCTACGGAACCGGACAGCGGCCGGCCGTTCAGCAGCCGTCACCTCGTCGAGTGCCTGCGCGAGGGGGCGCGCAGGTTCGGGTGGGAGCGGCGCGATCCGCGGCCGCGCTCCGGCCGGCGGGGCCCGCTGCTGGTCGGGACGGGCGTGGCCGCCGCTACCTACCCGGTGCTGGTGTCGCCGTCGACCGCGGCGGCCCGCGCCCTGCCCGACGGGAGTTTCCTCGTCGAGGTCAACGCCACCGACATCGGCACCGGGGCGCGTACCGTCCTCGCGCAGATCGCGGCGGACGCCCTCGACGTGCCCCTGGAGCGGGTCCGGGTCCGGCTCGGCAGCAGCGACCTGCCGTCCGCCCCGCTGGCCGGCGGCTCCTCCGGTACGGCGTCCTGGGGCGGGCCGGTCCACGAGGCGTGCGTCCGGCTCGCGCACCGGCTGGCCGCCTTCCCGGGGCCCGTGTCCGAGCACGGCCTGGTCGAACACGCCGACACCACCGGTACGGCCGACGCGGACTCCGGTTACGCCCGGCACGCGTTCGGGGCGCACTTCGCGGAGGTCGCCGTGGACACGGTGACCGGCGAGGTGCGGGCCCGCCGACTGCTCGGGGTGTACGCGGCGGGGCGCATCCTCAACGCCCGCACCGCCCGCTCCCAGTTCGTCGGCGGCATGGTCATGGGCCTGGGCATGGCGCTGACCGAGGGCAGCACGGTGGACGCCGCGTTCGGCGACTTCGCGGAGTCCGACCTGGCGTCGTACCACGTGCCCGCGCACGCGGACGTGCCGGACGTCGAGGCGCACTGGGTCGAGGAGGACGACCCGCACCTCAACCCCATGGGCAGCAAGGGCATCGGGGAGATCGGCGTCGTCGGCACGGCCGCCGCGGTGGGCAACGCGGTCCACCACGCCACCGGTGTCCGTTTCCGTGAACTCCCCCTCACCCCGGACGTGGTGCTCACCGCGCTGCTGGAGTCCGGCCACTGAGGCGGCGCCCGCCCCGGCCACGTGGGTCCGCGCGGGCGGGGCGGGTGGTGCGGACGTCCTTTGCCGGGGACCGCGTGGCGTCTGCCGGCGGGAGACGCGGTCCGCGCCGGTGAGGGGTGTGAGGGGCGGAACGGCACCGTCCGAACCGGGTGGCCGTACGGAGCGGGTGATCGTGCTCGGCTCTCTCCGCGGGTCGCGGCCGTCACCCGCGGAGGGAGCCGAGAGCGACACGCCGCGTGCCCCCGACCGTTGCCACGGGCCCCGTCGCCTCCCACCGCTGGGACGCGGCAGCCGTGTGAGCGCGTCGCGGCCGTCCGGGGCGGGCGCACGGGCGTGTCGAACGACACCCGGTCGGCGCGATTCGCCTCCTTCCGTCGGGGCATTCGGCAGACGAGAACGGGGAAATCGACAGTCGGGGAACCACCGGACACCGCGCGAGGGACCGCGCACAGGGAGGGCCCGTGGATGCGACCACCACGCTCGTCACCGTCGCCGCGGTAGTGGCGGTGGCGCTGTTCGCCGTGGCCGCCACCGTCATGGTGCGGCTGGTCCGGGCCCGGCGCGGCCTCCGGCAGGCGGGTCTGCCGACCGGACCGCGCTGGGTGTTCTGGGGCGCGGTCGCGTACTTCGTCCTCCCGGCCGACCTGCTGCCCGACCCGGTCTACCTCGACGACATCGGTGTCCTGCTCCTCGCCCTGCGCTCGCTGCGCCGCACCCCCGGCCCCGCGGACACCGCCAACTGACCGCTCGGGAAGACGTTTTCACCCTGCACGAGGCTCATCGCCCCTGCTCAGCTCCCTGTGCCCGGCCCGACCCGGCAGCGGTCACGGAGAGTAAGGAAACCAACCACCCGTTCGATTCGTATAAGTGACTGAAGGTCACACCACCGAGTGACTGAAGGTCGCACCACAGCAGCGGGCCCGAGTGACGTCGCACGGCGGCACCGCTTGATCGACGCAGTACCGACGAGGGAGAGACGATGCAACCGTTCGCGCTCAACTACGCACGCCCGGCAGCGGAGTTGGAGTTCACCACTCCGTACGCCTATGACCCAGGAATGCAGTTGAACGTGCTCCTCGACGGCCGGATCGCCGCCCGCGACCACGCCCTGCTGAGAGAGCTCGGGACGACGACCTCCACAGCGGGCTCCAAGACGCACTTCGACGACTGAGAGCGGCGGCCGAGATGACCGTGCTCATCCTCACCAGTGAAGAGGACGTCACGGCGGACATGGTGGTCGTGCACCTGAACGCCGCCGGCGTTCCCGTCGTGCGGCTCGATCCCGCCGACCTGACCGGTTCCGTCGCGCTCTCCGGGGAGTACGTGCACGGCGCCTTCCGGGGCCATCTGTCGTCCGCGGGACGACTGGTGAGCATCGACTCGCTGCGCTCGGTGTGGGTCCGCCGGCCCGGCGCGGCGGCGGCCCGCGCCCCCGACCCGTCCGCGTGGCTCACGGAGGAGGCCTCGCAGGCGCTGTACGGGATGCTGCGCGGCGGTGAGGCACGCTGGATGAACCATCCGGACGCGTCCCGGCGGGCCCGGCACAAGCCGTGGCAGCTACGGCTGGCCCAGCGCAGCGGGCTGCCCGTGCCGGCCACCCTCATCACCACGTTCCCGCAGGCGGCGCGGGACTTCGCCGAGCGGTACCCCGACCTGGTGGTCAAGCCGGTGTCCGGGGCGCATCCGCAGGACCCACCCCGGGCGGTGCCCACCACCCGGGTCCCGCCCGGCACCGACTTCGCCGCCGTCGCCTACGGCCCGACCCTGCTGCAGCGGCGGGTGGCCAAGCGGGCCGACATCCGGCTGACGGCGGTGGGCGAGCAGCTGCTGGCCGCCCGTAAGGAGGCCTGCGGCGACGGCGACCCGGAGGTGGTGGACGTGCGCTTCGCGCCGTCCACCACGCCATGGCGCCCGGTCGACGTCCCGCCGCGCCTGGCCGAGGCCGTGCGGACCTATCTGCGCGAGGCGGAACTGGCCTACGGCGCCTTCGACTTCGCGGAGGACTCCGACGGCACGTGGTGGTTCCTGGAGTGCAACCAGTCGGGCCAGTTCGGCTTCGTCGAGGTGGACACCGGCCAGCCGATCGCCCACGCCATCGCGGGATGGCTGGCCGGAACTCCCCCGCGACGGCAGGCCCGGCACGCGGACCGCTGTGGTTCGGCGGTGCCGTGAGCCGGGCCGGGGGCGACGCCCTCAGACCGCCAGGGACAGTCCGCTCTCCTCGTCCCGCTCGCCGTCCCCCGTCGTGACGTCCTTCGCCGCGTCCTTCTCCTGCTTCGGCAGCCGGGCCGCCGGCGACCGCACCTCGGCGGCCAGCAGGGCGTCCGCGGCGGCGACCGCCTCACGGACGTCGGACGTGGCCATGAGGACGCACAGCGTGTAGGTGACGTCCTCCAACTCGCGAGCCGTCTGCGGTGTCTCCCGCTCCGCCTGAGCGATCCTCAGCGTCGCGTAGCGGGTGAGCAGCGTCCTGACGGTCTTCGGGTCCGGAACGATCACGAGCGCCCCTTTCTCCAGGTGTGGTGGGCGTCGTGTGCCCGGGCCCGGGTGATTCATGCACGGATGGGGCGCGTGTCACCCTCCGGGGGTATGTTTTTCGCCATCCGGCCCAGTGATCCTCGGGCCCCGGTCCTGTCCCACCGATCCCGTGCCGCCCCGGAGAGCGGCCCCGTGGGGTCAGGCCGCCTGCCCGCTGTGCAGGGCCGCGTAGGCACCGCCCCGGCGCAGGAGTTCCTCGTGCGTGCCGGTCTCCAGGATCCGTCCCTCCCCCATGACCACGATCCGGTCGGCGCCGCGCACCGTGGACAGGCGGTGCGCCACCACGAAGGTGGTGCGTCCGCGCAGCAGCCGGGCGAGTGCCTGCTGGACCAGGGCCTCCGAGCGGGTGTCGAGCGCGGAGGTGGCCTCGTCCAGGATGAGCACCTTGGGGTCCCGGATCAGCGCGCGGGCGATCGCCAGCCGCTGCTTCTGTCCCCCCGACAGGCGTGCCCCCCGCTCGCCGACCAGGGTGTCGAGTCCCTGGGGCAACCGGTCGACGAACTCGAGGGCGTTGGCGTCGCGCAGGGCGGCGCGGACCGCCTCCTCGTCGGCCTCGTCCTCCATGCCGTAGGCGACGTTCTCGCGGACGGTGCCGTCGAAGAGGATCGACTCCTGCGGGACCACCGAGACGAACCGCCGGTAGGTGCGCAGGTCGAGGGTGTTCATGTCGGTGCCGTCCAGCAGCAGCCGGCCCTCGGTCGGCCGGATGAAGCCGATGACGAGGTTGAGCACGGTCGACTTGCCCGCGCCGGAGGCGCCGACCAGCGCGACGGTCTCGCCCGGCGTCACGGACAGGGTGAAGTCGCGCACCGAGGGCCGGCCGCCCTCGTAGGCGTGCCCGACGCCCTCGAAGTCCACCGCGCCGTGCAGCGCCGTCAGTTCGGCCTTGCCCTCGTTGTCCTCCAGTTCGGGCGCCTGGAGGACCTCGCCGACCGAGCGGACCGACTCCAGGCCCTTGGTGATGACCGGGGCCAGGCCGGTCAGCGTGGTCGTGGAGTTGGTCAGGGTGGTGAGGAAGGCGCTGAGCATGACGACGTCACCGGGGGTGACGCCCCAGACCTCGTAGTACGACACGAGGGCCGCGCCCGTCAGGACCAGCACGCCCACCACGTTGAGCACGACCCAGGAGATCGAGCCGAAACGGCCGTTGACGAGGTCGAGGCGCATCCCGGAGTTCAGCAGGCGGCGCAGGGTGCCGTCCATACGGGTGATGGCCTTGCCCTCCAGGCCGTGGGCGCGGGTGACCGGGATCAGCCGGGTCATCTCCGTGACGCGTGAGGAGAGGGTCTCCACCTCGTGGCGGAAGTGCTCGTTGTGGGTGCGCAGGCGGGACCGCAGGCGGGCCACGACGAACGCGGCGACGGGCACCACGACCAGGAAGACGGGCACGAACTCGGGGGTGCGGACGGCGATGATGACGAGGCCGCCGGTGAGCACGGTGATCGCGCCGAGCCCGTTCTCCGCGGTCTGCTGCACCATCTGCTCGACGGCCTCGACGTCCCGGACGACCTTGGCCTGGAGCACTCCGGCGCTCACCCGCGAGTGGTAGCCGATGGACAGCTGCTGCATGCGGGTGCACAGGGCGGAGCGCAGGCTGGTGCCCATGCGGCGGACGCTGCCGTACAGGAGGCGGACGTAGAGCAGGTGGAGCGGGTAGTTGACGATCAGGATGAAGAGGATGACGCCGGTGCTGGTCCACAGGCGGCCGATGGGCCGGTGCTCGACGACGGTGTCGATGATGGACGCGGTGATGAGCGGCAGCAGCCAGATGGGGCTGTGTTTGACGGTGAAGACGACGACCGCGCCGGCCAGCCGGTGCCGGTCGGCGCGGAAGAGGTAGGCGAGCGTGCGGATCGGGTGCTCGTCGCGGTAGCGGTGGTCGAGGGGTCTGTCGAGCGACGACGCCATCGGCGGTGTTCCTTCCCCGGGTGCGGGATGCGGGAATCAGGTGGGGGGTGCGGGTCCCGAGCGTAGGGCAAGCGCTTTCTATCCCGGTCGACAGGAGGGACCCGGGTGGCGTGCCCGGTGGTCCGGCCTGTTCCCGCACCCCGTTCCCGCACCCGGTCGGCGCGCCCGGTCAGGCCGCGTCCAGCTCCGTCAGTTCCTCCGCCGTGAGGACCAGTTCGGTCGCCGCGGCCGAGTCGCGGATCGTCTCCGGGCGGCCGGTGCCCGGAATGGGCACCACCACCGGCGACCTGGCGAGCGTCCAGGCCGGGCACACGCGCTGCGGGCTCATCCCGTGCCGCTCGGCGATCCGGGCGAACGGCGCGTGGGCGGAGCCGGGTTCACCCGCGCGGGAGATGCCGCCGAGTGGACTCCAGGGCAGGAAGGCGATGCCCAGCTCGTCGCACAGGCGTAGTTCGGGCTCGCTGGAGCGGAAGGCGGGCGAGAACTGGTTCTGCACGGAGACCAGCCGGCCGCCCAGGATCTCGTTCGCCGGCCTGATCCGGCCTGATCCGGCCTGATCCGGCCTGGGTCGGCGTTGGAGACGCCGGCCGCGAGGATCGTTCCCTCGTCGAGCAGTTCGCGCACCGCGCCGACCGAGTCGGCGTACGGGACGCGCGGGTCGGGGCGGTGGAACCGGTAGAGGCCGATCGCCTCCACGCCGAGCCGGCGCAGCGAGGCCCCGCAGGCCTTCCTGAGGTGCCGGGGCTGCCGTCGAGGGTCCGGCTGCCGTCGCCGGGGCACGGATGACCGCCCTCGGTGGCGACCAGCACATCGGCGCCCCGCTCGTGGGGGGGGCGAGGGCCTTGGCGACGAGGGTCTCGTCGTGGCCGACCTCGTCGGCGTGCAGGTGGCAGGCGTCCGTGATGTCGATCAGGGTGACGCCGGCGTTGAGCGCGGCGTGCACGGTGGCGAGGGAGCGTGCCTCGTCGGGGCGGGCCTCGGTCGACATGGGCATGGCTCCCAGCCCGATCGCGCCGACCTCGACGTCACCGATGCGGCGGGTGTGCATGGCTCGTGACCTCTCTCGGCGGTGGGGCGTGACGAAGTCCGGTGCACCGGAAGGTGATCGCGGTGCACCGGACGCGTTCCAGCCTGGCCCCGGCGGGCCTCGGAGGTCCAATGGAAGAAAGCGAACGCATTCAGCAGTGGGGCCGCTGAATGCGGGCCCGGTTCAGGACTTCGAGGTCAGGTACTCCTCCACTCCCGGCGCCTGGTGCGCGTCCTCGACGCCCACCACGCCGCCGGTCGCCTTCGCGTCCGGCTTCAGCACGTACGTCGACAGCGCGGCGGGCCGGCCGGCGTCGGAGAAGTCCTGCGGGCTGCCGAGGCCGGTGTCGACGTTCTTCTGCGAGCGGTGCGCCTTCACCACGTCCTCGCGGGCGAGGCTTCCGCCCTCGCAGGCCTTCTTCAGGGCGGCGCCCAGGAGCTGGGCCGCGTTGTAGCCGGACAGGGCCCCGGAGTCGACCGGGGAGGCCGGGTACTTCTTGGTGTAGGCGGTGGCCATCGTCTTGACGCCGGGGATGTCGGAGCTGACGGCCGGGGCGCCGCTGACGATGCTCAGCATGGCCGTCAGGGCCGGCGCGGCGGGGGTCTTCATCAGCTGCGGGGCGAAGCCCGGCGCGCTGCTGACGACGGGGACGCGCAGGCCGCGGGAGGCGGCGACGCCGACCAGGGAGGCCGTCTGGGCGGGCCCGGCGCTGATCAGGATCGCCTTCACGCCGTCCTTCTTCAGCGCCGTCACCTGGGCGGAGAGGTCGGTGTCCGTCGCCTTGATCTTCTGGCCCGAGATCTTCAGCCCGGCCTTCTTCGCCGCCCAGGTGGAACCCTCGAGCGCGTTGGCGCCGTAGTCGCCCTCGAAGTAGACGTGCCCGATCGTGTCGCCCTCGGCCAGGCCCTTGGTGCGGGTGAGGAAGTCGACCGCGGCGATCATGTCGAGGTCGTAGGTGGTGGCCATGACCTGGACGGAGTCCTTGCCGAGCAGGGAGGCGGCCCAGGCCTGGGGGTAGGTGAGCAGGTGGTCGCGTTCGATGTCGTCGAGCAGGGCCGCGACGACCGGGGAGCCGATGACCTGGGGCAGGGCGACGACGTCCGGGGAGATGTCGGCGTAGGCGGTGACGGCCTTCTGGACGTCGTAGCCGTGGTCCTTGACGACGATCTCGACCTTGCGGCCGCAGATGCCGCCCTTGGCGTTGGTCTCGTCGGCCCACATCTGCTGGGCCTGCACGATGGACTTGCCGAGCGTGGCGTAGGGGCCGGTGAGGTCGGTGAGGGCGCCCAGTCTGATGGTCTTGTCGGTCACTCCGGGGCCGGAGGTGACGCCGTCGGCGCCGTCGGAGGTGGTGCCGCCGTCCGCTTTGGAGCTGCAGCCGGTGGCCGCGATCAGCAGGGCAGCCAGTGCCGCGGTGAGGGCGGTGCCGCGGGTGCGGTGCTTGGGGTTCACGGGGTGTGCTCCTTGGCTCGTGCGGGTGAGGCGGGTGAGTCCGGTGAGGCGGGTGCGGCGTCGGTGGTGGTCGGCGGGGGCGCGGACGGGGTCCGGCCGGGTGGGCGTGCGGGCCGCAGGCGGGCGCGTACGCGACGGGTCAGACCGTGCAGTCCGTCGGGGGCGTACAGGAGGATGACGACGATCGCGGCGCCGTAGAGGTAGCGGGCGGCCTCGGTCGGGCCGACGGCGCCCTCGCCGCCGGTGCCGGGGGCGGCGACCAGCGGGAGCTGGTCGGCGTACCGGGTCATCAACAGGGGCAGCGCGGTGACGAAGAAGGCTCCCGCGGTGGCTCCGGCGACGGAGCCGAGGCCGCCGATGACGATCATGGCGAGGTAGTCGACGGACAGGGCCAGACCGAAGTAGTCGGGCACCACCCGGCGGAAGGAGAGCGCCAGCAGGACCCCGGCCAGGCCGGCGTACATCGACGACACGACGAAGGCGGCCGAGCGGTAGCGGGCGACGTTCACGCCCATGACGGCGGCCGCGGTCTCGCTGTCGCGTACGGCCGCCAGGGCCCGGCCGGGGCGGCCGCGCAGCAGTCCGCGCGCGGTGAACCAGGTGAGGGCGAACAGGGCGAGCCCGAGGTACCAGAGGCGTTCCTCGGCGCCGAACGGCACGCCCAGCACGGTGAGTTCGGGGTCGTCGGCGGTGAATCCGAAGCCTCCGAGGGTCAGCGGGGGCACCGAGCGGCCGTTGAAGCCTCCGGTGACGGAGTCGGCGGTGAGCAGCAGGTGGTGGCCGAGGAAGACCAGCGCGAGGGTGGCGATGCCCAGGTAGATGCCGCGCACCCGTCCGGCGACGGGGCTGAACAGGCCGCCCGCCGCACCGGCCAGCAGCACGGCGAGGACTACGGCGAGGGCCGGCGGCAGGGCCGGGCCGGGGTCGCCGGCCAGCCAGGTGTAGCCGTACGCCCCCACGGCGAGGAAGAAGGCGTGGCCGAGGGAGAGTTGGCCGGCGGTGCCGCTGAGCAGGCCGAGGCCGACGGCGCCGATGGCGGCGGCCAGCGAGAACAGGCCGATGCGCAGCCAGAAGGCGTCGAGGTAGAAGGGCAGCGCGCACAGGAGGAGGGCGGGCAGCAGCAGCCTGGCCCACTTCGGGACGACTTCAGACACGGACCGCTCCCTTCGCGCCGAACAGGCCGGTGGGCCGCACCAGCAGGACGACCACCATCACGGCGTAGGGCGCGACGTCGCCGAACCCCTCGCCGAGGACGTGCAGTTCGGACTGGTAGCCCGCCACGAGGGCCTCGGTCAGGCCGATCAGCAGACTGCCCGCGAGGGCGCCGGGCGGTGAGGCCATGCCGCCGAGGATGGCCGCGGGGAAGGCCTTGAGGGCGATCTGGCCGGTGGTGCGCTCCAGGCCCGGCGCCGGGAAGGCGGCGAGGAACACGGCGGCGAGCGCGGCGAGCGCACCGGCCAGGCACCAGGCGAGCATGCGGACCCGGCTCAGCCGTACGCCCATCAGGGCGGCGGCCTCCACGTCCTCGGCCGCCGCGCGCAGGGACAGGCCCCAGGGCGTGAACCGGAAGAGGGCGAAGACGGCGGCGATGACGACGGCGGAGACGGCGATCGCGGCGAGCCGGCTGTCGGCGACGGTCACCGGGCCGAGGCCGGTCACCGCGTCGCCCCACGGGTCGCCGAGGGTGAGGAGGTCGCCGCCGATGCGCCGGGCCAAGTCGGTCACCAGCACGATGTCCACGCCGATGGTGACGATGGTCTGCACGTGGGCGGCCTTGGGGTCCGGATCGCCGCGTTGCAGCAGCAGCCGGTCGAGGGCGCCGGCCACGGCCCCGGTCGCCAGGACGGCCACCGCGAGGGCGCCGGCGAAGCCGAGGTCGTCGTGGAGGACGGCGACGAGGTAGCCGCCGAGCAGGAGCAGCGAGCCGTGGGCGAAGTTGAGGACGCCGGAGGCCTTGAAGATGACCACGAAGCCGAGGGCGACGAGGGCGTAGACGGCGCCGAGGGCGAGGCCGTTGAGGAGGGTGTCGAGGAGGGTGGTCACTGAGCGTTCTCCCCGGGGGGTTCGGTCACGTCGGTCTCTTCGTGGGTCTCGGACGCGTCGGTGGCGTCGGTCGCGTCGGTGGTCCTGGGCTGTGCCCCGTCGGCCTTGTCGGTTCCGTCGGCCTTGTCGGTTCCGTCGGTTCCGTCGGCCTCGTCGGGGGCGCCGGTGCCCAGGTAGGCGCGCAGCACCTCGGGGTGGCGGCGGATCTCCTCGGGTGTGCCGTGGGCGAGCCGGCGGCCGAAGTCGAGGACGGTGACCTCGTCGGCGAGGCGCATGACGAGGCCCATGTCGTGCTCCACGAGGACGACGGACAGCCCGAGTTGTTCACGGACCGTGCGCACGACGTCGGCGGTGGCGGCGCGTTCGGCGCCGTTCATGCCGGCCACCGGCTCGTCGAGCAGCAGCACGCGCGGTTCCAGGCAGAGCGCGCGGGCGAGTTCGACGCGTTTGCGGTCGCCGTAGGACAGCAGGGCCACCGGGGTGTCGACGTGGGCGGCGAGGCCGGTGAGTTCGGCGATCTCGCGGACCCGGTCCAGGTGGGCGCGCTGTTCGCGTACGGCGCTCGGCAGGCGCAGGGCGCTGGCGGCGAAGCCGGCGCGGGACAGGGCGTGCCGGCCGAGCATGAGGTTGTCGGCGACCGTGCCCTCGGTCGTGACGATGTTCTGGAAGGTGCGGGCCACGCCGAGCGCGGCGATCCGGTGCGGGGCGAGTCCCGTCAGATCGGTGTCGCCGAGCAGGACCTGGCCGGCGGCCGGGCGGCACAGGCCCGACAGGACGTTGAAGCAGGTGGACTTGCCCGCGCCGTTGGGTCCGATCAGGGCGTGCACCGAGCCCGGGGCCACGGTGAAGGAGACCGTGTCGAGGGCGGTGAGGCCGGCGAAGCGGACGGTGACGTCGCGGACGTGGAGCGCGGGGGGTGCGGCCGGGGAACCGGCGGTGGCGCGGGCGGCCGCGGGGCCGGTGGTGCGGATGTTCACGCGGCCCCCTGCTCGCCGGCCGGTTCGTCGGCGCTCTCGCCGAGGTAGAGGCGGCGCACGGCGTCCGTGCGGGCGAGTTCGTCGGCGGGGCCGGAGAGCCGGATCTCGCCCACCTCCAGGACGTGCGCGTGGTCGGCGAGGGACAGGGCCATGCCGGCGTTCTGCTCGACCAGCAGCACGGCGGTGCCCTGCTCGTTGATCTCGCGGACGACCTCGGCGATGCGGAACACCATGCGCGGGGCGAGGCCGAGGGACGGCTCGTCGAGCAGGAGCAGGCGGGGGGCGGCCATCAGGGCGCGGCCGATGGCGAGCATCTGCTGCTCGCCCCCGGACAGCAGGCCGGCCGCCTGCCGGCTGCGTTCGGCGAGGACGGGGAACAGGCCGTACACACGGTCGCGGGACTCCCGGACCAGCGCGGGGGCGCGCCGGCCGAGCCCGAGGCCGCCGGCGCGCAGGTTCTCCTCGACGGTGAGGCCGGCGAAGACGCGTCTGCCCTCGGGGACCTGGACGACTCCGGCCCGGACCGCGGCGACCGGGTCGCGTCCGTCGAGTTCCGTGTCGCCGTAGCGGACGCGGCCCGCGGTGACGGTGCCGCGGTACAGGCGCAGGGTGCCCGAGACGGCCCTCAGCAGCGTGGTCTTGCCGGCGCCGTTCGCGCCGAGCAGTGCGACGACCGCGCCGTGCGGAACGGTCAGGGACACGGAACGCAGGGCTGACAGGGCCCGCCCGTACATGACGTCGAGCCCTTCGACGTGCAGCGCGGGCGGATCCTGCGGTGGTGCTTCGGGCATCGCGGCTCCTCGGGTCCGTGCCGGCCGGTCACGGCACTTCGGGGGACGGGGGCGCTCACCACAACACGGGGCCGAGGGGCCGGTACAGGCGCGGGGACGGGGTCGCTGCGCGGGCCCAGTGCGGGGGGCGGGGGCTTGTGCGGGTGCCCAGGCGAGGAACGCGGGCCGCCGCGGCGGGCGGGAGGAGGGGGGAGTGGATCACGGGCACGGGTGAGAGGCGGTACGGCCCGCATCGCCGCGCCGCCGCCCCGCCTCCCCGCGGCACCCGTCGGCGGGCGGGCCGGGCCACCGGGACCAGGCCGGATCCGCCGGGAGGACCCACGGGGAAGCACCCGCCGGGAAGCGCCGTGGGCAAGCACCCGCCGGGAAGCACCGGCTGAACCCGCCCCGCCCCAGGGCCGGGGCGCGCACGCGGGGACACGGGCACGGGTCCGAGCCCGTGACGGTGCGGCGGCCCGCGCCGCCGCACCGCCTCCCCGCGGCGCCCGTCAGCGGGCGGGCCGGGCCGCCAGGGCGAGGGTGATCTCGACGACGTCCGTCGGACGGGAGAGGCTGCGGCCGGTGAGCTGTTCGTAGCGGCGGAGGCGGTTGAGGACGGTGTTGCGGTGGCAGTAGAGGCGTTCGCCCGCCCGCTGGGCGGAGCCGTCGCAGGCCAGCCAGGTGGCGAGGGTGTCGAGGAGGACGGCCGCGTCGGCGGGTTCCAGGGTCCGCAGGGGACCGAACACCCGGTCGGCGAGGGCGGTGGCGAGGTCGGGCGCGGAGATCACCAGGGCCGCGGGGAGGTGTTCGGTCAGGCGTATCGTGCCGCCGGTCCCCGGGCACATGCGCAACGCGGTGTCCGCGAGCCGGCGGGCGTCGCCGACGGCGGCCAGACCGGACACGGCCGTACCGACGCCGACGCGCGCGCCCGAGGGCGGGCCGCCGTCGATCGCCGTCCCGTCCTGGCCGTCGCCGAGCAGGACGATGCCGTAGTCCACCTCGACCCCGGTGTGCCAGTGCACACGCGCGCCGCGTCCCACCGCGGCACGTGCACCGGCCGCCTCGGCCGGGGAGCCGCCGGACACCGCGACGACGACGTAGCGGCCCTGCTCGGGCAGGTCCAGGGCCTGTGCGGCCTCGGGCAGGTCGGCGATGCGGCTGGTGCCCTCCAGGAGGGCGGCGGCGAGCAGCCTCAGCCGGTTCTCGCGCCGCCAGGCGAGCTGTCGTTCGACCTGCCGGTAGGCGTCCGCGACGAGCGTGCAGTGTTCGTCGACGAAGTTCCACACGTCGGCGGCCACGTGCACGAGGAGGCGTACGTCCTCGGGGGCGGAGCGGGAGGTCTCCTCGACCAGGCCCTGCCAGACCAGGGAGCCGCCGAGCCGGAAGGCGTGCAGCAGGGCGTCCAGGGGCAGGCCCTGTTCGGCCCGGGTGGCGCCGATCTTCCAGGAGCAGCGGCGGGCCGCGTCCCGGTTGCCGCGCGGGTCGAGGAGCGAGTTGATGCTGTGCCGCAGCGAGCGGTGGACTTCCTGCCAGGTGGCGGCGGGGTCGCTCTCCACGGCGGTGCGGTAGGCGGGCTCCTGGTCCTGGAGGGCGGCGACCAGCCGGTCGGTGAGGTCGGGCAGGTCGTCGAGCAGTACCCGCGCGGCACGGTGCAGCACGCGCAGGGCGTCGGCGTCGATCAGCGACCGGACGCGCGGCCGCGGCCGCGGGCCCGGTCCGGCGGGCCCCGCCGGTGCCGGGCGCACCGCAATCCGTGACCGAAGGGCGTGCTGCATCGCGGTCCTCCCCCAGGGGTCGGTGGCCCGGCGGCTCCCGCGCGGCGGTGCTCCGTCCGGCTCCGGGCCGGCCGTGGAGGTCCGCGCGGGTCCCGCCGGCCGGCGGGTCCTGCCCCGAAGGATGACATACCGTCCGGTCGGTCCCTAGGGGTGTGCACCGGTCTTTTCCACCTGCTCGACCAGCCGGGCCAGTTCCAGCCGGGACCGCACGCCGAGTGTGGCGAACACCTTCCGCAGGTGGTAGTCGATGGTGCGGGTACTCACGGACAGTGTCAGCGCGACCTCCCGGTTGGTCGCGCCCTCGGCGACCCGGCGGGCGATGCGCAGCTGCTGCGGGGTCAGTACCGCCAGGTCGGGGGACCCGTTCGGGCGCGCTCCGCCGGCCGCGGCGCCGCCCGCGCGCAGCTCGTCACGGGTCTGTTCGGCCCAGGCGCGGGCCCCGCACCGTTCGAAGCCGACGAGGGCGGCGCCGAGCCGGTCGCGGGCCTCGCGCAGCCGGCGCCGGCGGCGCAGCCACTTGCCGTGGAGGAGTTCGGTGCGGGCCCGCTCGAAGTCGCCGCCGGCCGATTCGTGCAGGTCGAGGGCGCGCCGGTAGAGGGCGTCCGCCCGGTCCGGCGGGGCCAGCAGGGCGCGGCAGCGCAGGAGCTGGGCGGGGGCCTGGGGGTCGGCGCCGAAGTCCGCCCACCCGGCGAAGTCCTCGACGACGGTCCGGGCGTCCTCGGGCTGTCCGGCGGAGACGGCGGCCTCCACGTAGCAGGGGACGGCGAGCATCCACAGCGCGAAGTGCCCGCGCCGGGCGCCCGGCCGCACGAGGGGCCCGAGCCGGTCCGCGGCCTCCTGGGGCCGGCCGAGCCCCAGGTCGGCGCGGGCCGCCGCCCACTCCGCCAGCGTCGCCGCCTGCGCGAGGCCGTGCCGGCGGGCGATGCCGAGCGCGGCCGCCACGTGCCCGGCGACCCGTTCGGTCTCCCCCTCGATCGAGGCGGCCAGCGCCAGTACGGCGTGGTGGTGGGCGGCCGTATTGCGCTGCCCGGCCCGGTGCGCGGCGCGCAGTCCCTCCTCGGCGTGGGTGCGGGCGAGCCCGTGCCGTCCGGCGCGCAGTTCGGCGTAGGCGAGGTACTCCCGCGCCCGGGGCACGGCCGCGACGATGTCCAGGGCGCGGGCGGCGGCCAGGGCCCGCGCGCCCGCCCTGCGGGCGCCGGCGAGGTCGCCGAGCATGAGTGCCGCCGCGGCGGCCCGCAGACCGTCCTCCGGGTCGCCGGAGCCGTCCGGGTCCGGCACCACCCGCCGCAGCCGGACCGCGGCCTCCTCGAACCGGGCCTCCAGCAGGGCCCGCACCCCCAGCCGGTAGTCGGCGCGGGGATCGCCCGGGGCGGTGACGGCCGTGACCTGCCCGCAGCGTTCGAGTGCGGCGAGGCATCCCGCCGGGTCGCCCGCCGCCCACGCCGCGTCGCAGGCGGCCAGTGCGGCGGTCGCGGCGTCGGCCGGGGAGCGCTCGGCGAGCAGGGAGGTGGCGAGCAGGAGGGTGGCCTGGGCCTCGTCGACGGGTCCGTCACGCAGCGCCGTCGTACCGCGCAGCAGTGCGGCACTGCCGCGCACGCCGGCGGGTGCGCTGCCGGTCCGGGCCGTGTCGAGGAGCCGCAGCGCCTGGTGGGAACGTCCACCGAGCAGGGCCTGGCCGGCGGCGGCCGTGTACCGCTCGGCGCGCCGCGGGCCGTCGTCGCACAGTTCGGCGGCGCGGATGTACGCGGCACAGCGCAGCCGCCGGGACGGCAGGTCCCCGGCGACCGCCTCCACGTCGTCCCCGCGTACGGCTCCGGCCCAGGCCCGGTGCAGCAGGGCCCGCGGGTCCCCTCCCTCCAGGTCCCCCAGCTCGCGGGCCAGCGCGAGGTGCACGGCCCGCCGCCGCTCGTCCGGCGCCGCCGCGTACACCGTCCTGCGCAGCAGGTCGCTGTGGAAGCGGACCTCGTCGTCGGTGACCGCGAGCAGGTCGGGCAGCGGTACGGCGCCGTCGTGCCCGAGGTGCCGGACCGCCCGCAGGACGAGCCCGAGGCCGGCGCCCGTGTCCTCGTCGTCGCGGGCGGCGGCCGCCGCGGTCAGCAGCAGGTCGCGGCGGCCGGGGGTGAGTCCGTCCAGGTACCCGCCGGCCAGGCCCGTCAGCACCTCGGCGACGGGCAGCGGACGGGGCGGCGGACGGTCCCCGCGCAGCTGGGCGGGCGAGAGCCGCCGGACGAGGGCCAGCAGGAGGGCCGGGCTGCCCTCGGCGGCGTCCACGATCGCGTCCCGGACTCCCCCGTCGAGGGCTCCGCCGGTGACCTCGTCGAGGAGCGCCACCGACTCGGGCGGGGTGAGCGGGTCCATCCTGACCACCGGCAGTCCGGCGAACTCCGCGGCGGGCGGGCGGTGTCCGGGGACCGTGAGCAGCAGGCGCGCCGCCCCCGTCGTACGGCACAGCTGCCGGGCGGCGGCGCCCAGGACGGCGCGGGAGACCGGGTCCCACAGGTGGGCGTCGTCGACGCACACGAGCAGCGGGGCCGGAGCGGCGGACAGCGTGTCGAGCAGGGTCGGTCCGAAGCCACCGGCCGGCGTGTGGCCGGTGGCGTCGCCGAGCGCGCGCAGCAGGGTGCGCAGGCCCCCGCCGGGCACGGCCGACCGGGCGGGGTCCGCCCGTACCCGCACGGCGGGGCCGGCGAAGGCGCGGGCGGCGCGTTCGAGGAACCGGGTGCGGCCGCAGCCCGGTTCGCCCGTGACGACGTGCACGCCGCCGGGCAGGTCCGCGGGGGCGCTCGCCCGGTGCGACGCCGGGCCCGGGATCGTGGTCGTCTGTCCGGTCATCCCCGTGACGTTACGCACGCGTAACGTAAGGCGGAAGTCACACGTCCGGGTGTACGCGGCCCCGATTCCGGCCTGCCACCTGGGCGTTCGGGGGTGGGGCCAGGGGTACGGCTTGTGCGGGTGCCCAACTTCCGCCCGCCCGCGCCGTGAACGTGCACAACGGCGGCGGCGGTCGCGCGGGTGGGCGCGACCGCCGCCGCCGTCGTCGTGCGGCGCCGGGGTGTCAGGAGGTGTGCGGGCAGTTGCCCCGGTACTCCTCGATGGTCGAGCTCGGGCTCGGCAGCGGGCACAGGAACTGCTCGTAGCGGGTGTCGTTGTCGATGAACCGCTTCAGCCAGGAGACGCTGTACTTCGCGACCGTGGTGTTCGAGCTGGTGGGGGCGGAGTGGCTGGCCCCGTTCAGCTCCAGGTAGGCGCGGTCCAGGGACGACGGCAGCGAGGTGTAGAAGGGCTCGGCGTGGCTGGACACGGGGGCGACGGTGTCGCCGTCGGCACCGACGATCAGGGTGGGCGTGCTGACCTCCGGCCACGTCTTGTCGGTGTTCCACGGCGTCAGCGGGACGGCCGCCTGGAGGGAGGGACGGGTCTTGGCGGCCTCGAGGCTGCCGCCGCCGCCCATCGAGTGGCCCATCACGCCGAGCCGGGTGCCGTCGACGCGGGCCCGGACCGAGCTGCGCCCGGTGAGGTAGTCCAGGGCCGCGAGCAACTGCCGCCCGCGCGAGGCGGGTTGGTCGAGCGTCGAGGTCGTGTCGATGGTGAAGACGACGAAGCCCTGGGAGGCGAGCCGCGGGCCCAGCCAGGAGATGGAGGACTGGGTGCCGGTGAAGCCGGGCACGACGGCGACCGCGCCGAAGGTGCCGTCGGCGGTGCTGGTCGGGTAGTAGATCGTGCCCCCGCCGAAGCCGGTGACGGCGGTGGAGGAGACGGTGGTCTGCGAGACGGCGTACGGGCCCCGTGCCGCCTCGATGCTCGACGTGGTCGGCGCCGGGCCGCGTTCGTAGGGGTTGTCCGCGGCCTGCGCCGCGGGCTGGCCGAGGGTCGTGAGGCCGACGACCGCGGCGATCGCCGTCACCAGGCCGGCGAACCGGCCTCGTCCGCGGTGGGGGGAACCGGTGGGCACCCGGTGGGCGGCACCGGTGCGCGCTTGCTGCTGCACGACGAGTCGTCCTCTCTGCCGTGACGGCCCGCCTGCCGGGCGGGCCCTTGTGGGGGATGGCCGTGCCACTCTGGGGCAAGGTCGCCGCGAGGGGACCGGCAATGTCGCCGGTCTCGTGCGACGACGGCCCGCCGCCCACGGCGTCGGCCGCGGTCGCCGTACTCCCCCGCGCGGGACGAAGCTGGAGGTGACCGCCCGTACCCGGCGCCGTCCCGCCCCGCCCGGCGCCGCCCGGCACCGAAGGAGGCCCTCACGTGGTGCTCCCCGCCGACGACGACATCCGCCCCACCGACGACGACACCCCGACCACCGGCACCGGCCGGCCCACCGGCACCGGCCGCTCCGCCCGCGTCCCGGCCGCCCTGCGCCGGGCCGTCGCCGACGGGCTGATCGGCGAGGACCGGCCGCTGGCCGCCTTCGTCGACGTGCAGGGCGTGCGCGACGGCGTCGACGCCCTGCACGGGGCGTTCGCGCACGTCCCCGACGTGCTGCACACGTTCGCGGCGAAGGCGTGCGCGCTGGTGCCCGTGCTGCGGCTGCTCGCCGACGCGGGGATGGGCTGCGAGGCGGCGAGCCCGGGCGAACTGCGGCTGGCGCTGGACGCCGGTTTCGCGCCGGCCCGCATCGTGCTGGACTCGCCCGCGAAGACCCGCGCGGAGATCCGCGAGGCCCTCGCCCTGGGCGTGGCGCTGAACGCCGACAACCTGGCCGAGCTGGAGCGCGTGGACGCCCTGCGCCCGCCCGGCTGCGCCTCCGTCCTCGGGCTGCGGGTGAACCCGCAGGTCGGCGGCGGCAGCATCGGCCCGATGAGCACGGCGACGGCGCACTCCAAGTTCGGTGTCGCCCTGCGGGACCCGGGGGCCCGTGAGCGCGTCGTCGAGGCCTTCGTGCGCCGCCCGTGGCTGACCCGGCTGCACGCGCACGTGGGGTCGCAGGGCTGTCCCCTCCCGCTGATCGCCGAGGGGGTCGCGGCCCTGCACGACCTCGCCGAGGAGATCGACGCCCGGTCCGGCCGCAGGCAGGTCACCAGTCTCGATCTGGGGGGTGGTCTGCCGGTGAACTTCGACGGCGACACCGTCACCCCCACCTACGCCGACTACGTGTCCGCGCTCACCGCCGTCCGGCCGGCCGTGCTGGACGGCCGCTACCGGCTGGTCACCGAGTTCGGCCGTTCCCTGCTCGCCAAGAACGGCTTCCTCGCGGCCCGCGTCGAGTACGTCAAGGACGCCGGTGGCCGCCGGGTCGCGCTCACCCACGCCGGCGCCCAGGTCGCCACGCGCACGGTGTTCATGCCCCGGGCCTGGCCGCTGCGGGTGTCCGCGTACGGCCCGGACGGCACGCCGAAGGACGCGCCGCAGCTGCGCCAGGACGTGACCGGGCCGCTCTGCTTCGCCGGTGACGTCGTGGCGCACGACCGCCCGCTGCCCGAACTCGCCGAGGGCGACCTGGTGGTCCTGCACGACGCGGGCGCCTACTGCTTCTCCGCGCCCTGGGCGTACAACAGCCTGCCCCGGCCGGGGGTGTACGGCTTCGCGTTCCGGGCCGGCGGCGTCGGGTTCGTCACGGTGCGGCCGGCCCAGACCCTGCGGGAGGTGTCGCAGGAGAGCGGGCTGGCCCAGGCGGACGCGCTGCTGGACGGTTTCACGGATCCTTCACGTCCCTGACGGCGTTTCCCGGGGGTCTCCACGCATCAACGACGCGCATCGGTGCACCCGGAGCGGGTCGCCGGACGAGGAGGAACGCCGTGCTCTGGGTCGCCGTACTGCTGCTGCCGACGCTGTCCGCCCTGCTGGTGGTCCTGGACCGCGTGGAGGACCGGGTGCTCGCCCCCGTCCGGCACAGGCGGCGGCATGCCGGGCGCAGGAGGCACCTGCACCTGGTCCGGGACGCGTCGCGGAGCACGGGAACGGCCGCCCGCAAGGGCGCCCACAAGGCCACCGCGGGCACCCGCGCCGCCTGACGGCCGGGTCACGGCCGCCGTGATCTCCCCGAGGGATGCGTTCCGGCGCCGTTCGTGTGCGAGGCTCGCCGTGGACGGCATCCGGCGTCACCCCGACCGGCAGCAGGGAGAGTCAGCGGCATGCGTATCGGTCTGCTCGGCACCGGCCCCTGGGCGCGGATGGTCCACGCGCCCGTTCTGAGCGCGCACGAGGGCCTCGACCTCGTCGGGGTGTGGGGCAGGCGTCCCGCCGCCGCGAAGGAACTGGCGGACCGTCACGGCACCCGGGCCTTCGACGACGTGGACGAGCTGTTCGCGGAGGTCGAGGCGGTGGCGGTGGCGCTGCCGCCGGACTTGCAGGCGGACCTCGCGGTCCGGGCCGCCGGGACCGGTCGTCATCTCCTGCTGGACAAGCCCCTCGCCGCGACGGTGGCGGGGGCGCGTGACGTGGTGCGCGCCGTGCGGGAGGCGCGGGTCGCCTCGGTGGTCTTCTTCACCACCCGTTTCCTCCCCGAGCCCGAGGCGTGGATCGCCGAACAGGCGGAGGCGGGCGGCTGGTTCACGGGGCACGCGCAGTGGCTGGGTTCGGTGTTCACCGGCGGGGACCATCCGTTCGCCACCCCGTGGCGGCGGGAGAAGGGCGCCCTGTGGGACGTCGGCCCGCACGCGCTGTCCGTGCTGCTGCCGGTCCTCGGCGACGTCCGCCGGGTGGCTGCCGCGGCTCCGGGGCCCGGTGACACCGTCCACCTGGTCCTGGACCATCGCGGAGGTGCCTCCAGCACGCTGACGCTCAGTCTGACCGCCCCGTCGGCGGCGGCAGGTTCAAGCGTGGAGATCCGCGGGGAGGCCGCGGTGACGCGTCTCCCGGAGAGTGCCGCGGACGCCGGGACGGCGCTCGGCCGGGCCGCGGACGCGCTGTGCGCCGCGGCCCGTGGGGGGCGTCCGCATCCGTGCGATGCGGCGTTCGGCCTGCGGGTCACCGAGATCCTCGCCGAGGCCGAGAGCCTGCTGGGCCCCGGCTCCGGGTGAGCCCACGGCCGCGAAGGGCCGGTCAGGCGTGCCGGTGCGTCCGCTTGTTGCCGGTGACGGCCCGGTAGAGGACCAGCAGGATGAGCGAGCCGACGATCGCGGCGATCCAGGTGGACAGGTCGAAGAAACCGTCGATCGAGTCCACGCCGAAGATCACCTTGCCGAGCCAGCCACCGAGCAGACCGCCGACGACGCCGATCAGCATGGTGACGATGATGCCGCCGGGGTCCTTCCCGGGCAGGAGCATCTTGGCAATGGCACCGGCGAGCAGGCCTATCAGAATCCAGGCGATGATGCCCACGGTTCCTCCCATCTCCGTTGAAAGCGTGTACGTCTTCCGAATGCGCGGCGAGGGGAATCGCAAACCTGCCAGTGTGCGTGAGCCGTCCTCCAAGGGCTCCCCGCTCCACCGGAACCAGGCCCGGCCGCCCCCGGAGCTGCGGCGGGGAAGCCACCCCGGCCGGTCGCGCCGTCGATGAACTCCGCGCCGCGGGCGACGAGGTGGCGGGTGCACTCGGCGACGGCCTTGCGGGCGCGGACGTCGAGGGTGCCGGAGCGGATACGGCGCGGGGCGTCGAAGGTGCCGGCGGTCTCCGCGACGGGAGTGCGCGCCCGGTAGCGGTGGATGCGCCGGCCGCCGAGGCCGAGCAGGGTGGGCACCGGGGTGAGGGCGCCGGTGACGACGGGGACGACGGTGACGGCGAGGAAGTGGCGGCACACCAGGTGCCGAGCCGCCGGAGTGCGCCGCCTCGCGGCGTCCCGCCGGGATCCATGGGCCACGCCTCCGCTGCCGGAAGTGGTTCGCCGTGCCCCGGTACGACCCGTTGGACGCCGGTCGGTCGAAGTGGGCGTCCGGGGTGGACGGGCCCTCGCCCGCCCCCGTCCCCGCCCCTTCCTGTCCCGACTCGGCGCTCCGCACCGGACCCCGCGCCCCGAACGCCGGAGGGGGCCTGCTCGCGGCCCGTCCGGCGGGCGCCGGGGCTCCCGGGATGCACACTTCGCTCTCGCGATGAATGGTGTTAGTGGACCCCATGACCGCACCGGGGCCGCAGCAGCCCTCCGGACCGAGGAGCCGTGACCATGCCGACCACCGAGCCCGATCCCTCCCGGCCGCCCTCCGAGCGCGCCACCCCGGACAACCTGCTCCACACCCGCACCGGCACCGAGGTGTCGCCCGAGGACATGGTCCTGGCCACCGGCCGGGACCTCACCCCGCGCAACCTCGAGTGGGCCCGGCGCAAGCTGGAGGCGGAGGGGCCGGACTGCATCGAGAAGATGCTTCCCTGACCCGACCCCGTGGTGAACCGGTTCCCGCCCGGTGCCGGACGCCGCCGGTTCACCCTCTTTCGACGGGCCCTCCGGACTGCCGGACCCCGGAGGCGCCCGTCTTCGGCATGCTCGTAGGCATGTGCGTTCTCGGACCCGGCCCCGACGGCCGGAGGGCCGCCGTCGCCGCCGTCACCGCGACCGGCCCGGCAGCCGCGTGGCCGTCGTCGACCGCCCCGGCGTGCCGGGCGGCGTCTCCTTCTCCGCGGCCCTCACCCGCCCGACGCCCGCCGGCTCCGGCAGGGCCACCGCCCCCGACGCCACCGACCGGCGGCGGGAGCCGGACCGCGTCGGAGGCCGGGAGACCCTAGGGGAGGTCGTGGTCGTCCACGATGTGCACGGCGGCCTCCTCCGCGCCCGCGGCGCCGCCGTCGATGCCGACGTCCTCGGCGATCTCCTCCTTGGTGGCGTCCGGATGCGCGCCCTCGTCCGGCGCGACCAGGCGGCCGGCCCGGGCCGCACCCGCCTCCGGGTCGACCGGTTCGCCCTCGCCCCGCGGCAGGTCGCCGACGCCGTCCCCGGCGGGCTCGGAGACGTCCGGGACCTCCTGCGCCAGGCGCTGGTCGAGGCTCTCCCCCTCGTGCTGCTCGGCCGCGGTGGTGCCGTACTTGGTGACGCCGAGCGGCTTCTCCGGCGGGGAGTAGCCCTCGTCCAGCATGTCGTCGTAGGTACGTTCGTCGAGCGCGTCCTGGAGGTCGAGCGGCGCCGCGTCCTGCTGCTCCTCGTTGGTGCCGGTGGGCTGATAGGCGTCGTCGGCGGTCGTCTCGGGCTCCGTGCCCATGAATGCCTCCCGGGGCTGGTCCGGCTGTTCTGTCCCCGTCCGCGTATCCCGTCGCACGCGCCCCAACCGTGGCACATGCCCACCGCACGAGCGGACGCGGACGTCACCCGTCCGTCCCTCCTGAAAGACCGAACGGCGGGGCGGTCACCACTCGCAGACCCTGGGTGACCGTCCCCGAGGCGGGGACGGGACGGTGTCCTTCGCGCCCTCCCCGCCCGCGCCGCGAGGCCGTCCCCCGGTGGTTCGCCCCGTCCCCCGGTGGTCCACCCAGGCGAGCGGCGGTCCGCCCCGGCGAGCCGCACGAGCCCGGCGTGCGGCACGAGCCCGGCGTGCGGCACGAGCCCGGCGTGCGGCACGAGCCCGGCGTGCGGCACGAGCCCGGCGTGCGGCACGAGCCGATGCCGGTGGGCCGGGCAGGACGGCGGCCGCCGGCACGGCGAGCGTGAGCGCCGACTGCCCGTGAGCGCCGACTGCCCGTGGGCGCCGGCTCCCGCACGGCCGCCCCGGCGGTGCCCCGCTCGTCCGCTCGGAGGTCAGCGCGTCCGGTCGCCGGGCGGCGGCGCGAGGTGCAGGTCGAGTCCGGCGGACGGACGGGTCCGCCAGTGGCGGGCGTACGGCGGCGGTGGACCGCCGGGCGGGGAGAGGGCGGCGGTGGGGACCCGGCCGGCGGTGCGCGCGATGCCCGCCTCGGTGGTGTTGGCGTTGTGGCCGCGCGGGTTGGCCGAGGCACAGCCGGCGTAGTGGGCGACCGGGATGGCCTGCGTGCCGGTGATCAGACAGGGCGGGCGTACGCCGAACCGGTGCAGGTCGGCGGCGGTGCGGGCCCAGTCGCGGCGGTCGGCGGCGATCCGGTCCACGACCCGGTCCAGGACGACGCACTGCACCGCCAGATGTCCGGCGAGGCCGAGCGCGAGGAGCCCGGCGGCGACCGGGCGCACTCGGCCGCCCGGCGCGGTGACCAGGTGGGACAGCGCGTCGGCGACCGGGATGGCGAGCAGCGCGTACACGGGCAGCAGGAAGCGCGGGGCGGCGTAGCCGATCAGGAAGAGGTACGGGACGGCGGCGGTCGCGGCGCAGGCCAGCGGCAGCAGCGTCGGCGTGGTGCGGCGGGCCCGGGCCGCGACGGCGAGACCGGCGGCGGCCGCCAGGGGCAGCAGGCACCACCAGGCGACGATCACCGGGTCGGGCATGGAGCCGGTGCAGGGGCGGCACAGGGTCCGGCCGACGAGGCTGCGCATCTGGTCGTCGACGGCGATGTTCCAGCCGAGGCCGCCCTGGATGCGGGAGGCCTCGGAGAGCCGTTGTCCGAGACCGCCGTGGCTGAGGTACGCCTCGGCGATCCACTGGCCGCCGCCGGTGGCGAGGCCCGCGAGGAGGGCGAGGGCCAGGCGGCCGCTTCGGGCCGGGATCAGCAGGACGAGCAGCGGGATGGTGGTCCAGACGGCGTCGGTGGGACGCATCCAGGCCATGAGGGCGGCGCCCGCCGCGACGCCCCACAGGGCCGCCCGGTCGGCGCGGTCGACGCGGGCCCGCAGGAAGCAGCCGACGCAGGCGAGGGCGCCGATCGCGACCCAGTGGTTGGGCATCGCCGCCGGGCCGTAGAACAGCGTCACCCACAGGGACGCGAACAGGGCGCCCGCGGCGGCCAGGACGCGGGGCGGGAAGAAGGGACTCCAGACCCGCAGGGCGAGGTAGAGCCCGAGCCCGGACAGCACGGCGAGGTGGACGCGCAGCAGTTCGGTCGAGGTCGACCAGGACGTCACCGGCGCGACCAGCAGGGAGACGCCCCGGGCGCGCGGCGCGCTGAAGAAGGCGGGCGGGGCCTGGGCGGAGATCTGGCTGACGTACACCGTCTCGTCCCAGCCGAGGCCCAGGCCCGGCCCGACGAGGACCAGTTGGGCGACGGTGAAGGCCGCGGCGACGGCCGCGAGCGGCCGGGAGCCGTGCGCCCGCCAGAGCGCGCCGGACGTGCTCGTCGGCGCACCCCGTCGCGCACCCAGTCGCGCGCCGACGAGCGTGGCGTTCCTGCCGTCGGCCATGTCCGCCCCTTGCCCGTCGATTGCCCATCGATTGCCCGTGATCGGAAAAACATGGACAAACTAACGCGCGGGGAGCGGCCACGCAGGGTGATGTACGGCCAAGTGCGCGCACACCGAGCCGCCGGTCTCCCGCGGCCCGGTCCGAACGACAGGCCCTAGCGGACGTGCGGGCGGCGGTGCCGCGGCTGTTCGGGGGCCGGACGTACGGGGGCGGGCGGGACGGGCCGCACCGCGGGTCCGTCGCCGTTGAGGTGGACCGGCGTGCCGTGGTGAGCGATCGTCAGCGGCGGCCCGGAGAGCAGGGTGTACGTGACCTTCTCGGGGCCTATCTCCACGTGCAGGCGGCGGCCGAGGAACTGGAGGGAGAAGGCCAGGCGGCTGAACGCCTCCGGCAGCCGGGGCGAGAAGCACAGGGTCCGGTCGCCGTCCCGGCGCAGCCCGCCGAACCCGGCGACCAGCGCCATCCAGGTGCCGGCCAGCGAGGCGATGTGCAGCCCGTCGCTCGTGTTCCGCTCCAGGTCCGCGAGGTCCATGAGGGCGGCCTCGGCCGTGTAGGAGTAGGCCAGTTCCAGATGGCCCGCCCGGGCGGCGACGACGGCCTGGCAGCAGGCCGAGAGGGAGGAGTCGCGGACGGTGAGCGGCTCGTAGTAGGCGAAGTTGCGGGCGATCTGCTCCTCGTCGAAGAAGTCGCCGCAGGTGTACATCGCCAGCACCAGGTCGGCCTGCTTGACGACCTGTTTGCGGTAGAGGTCGAAGTAGGGGAAGTGCAGCAGCAGGGGGTACTGGTCGGGGCGCGTGCCGTCGAAGTCCCAGCGCTGGTAGCGGGTGAACCCGGCGTGCTGTTCGTGGACGCCGAGTTCCCTGTTGTAGGGGATGTGCACGGCCGCGGCGGCGTCCCGCCAGGTGGCGGACTCCTCCTCGTCGACGCCGAGCCGGGCCGCCTCCCGCGGGTGGCGCTCGACGACGTCGGCGGCGGCCAGGAGGTTCGCCCGCGCCATGAGGTTGGTGTACGTGTTGTCGTCGGCGACCGCGCTGTACTCGTCGGGGCCGGTGACGCCGTCGATGTGGAAGACGCCGTGCGCGTCGTGGTGGCCGAGGGAGCGCCACAGGCGGGCGGTCTCCACGAGCAGTTCGACGCCGGTGTCCCGCTCGAACGCGGTGTCCCCGGTCGCCGCGACGTACCGGACGACGGCGTCGGCGATGTCGGCGTTGACGTGGAAGGCGGCGGTGCCGGCCGGCCAGTACGCCGATCCTTCCGAACCCTCGATGGTGCGCCAGGGGAACGCGGCGCCGCCCAGTCCGAGCTGGGCGGCCCGCTCGCGGGCGGCGTCCAGGGTGGACTGCCGCCAGCGCAGGGCCTCGGCGACGGCGTCGGGCGCGGTGTGGGTGAGGACGGGCAGGACGAAGGTCTCGGTGTCCCAGAAGGCGTGGCCGTCGTAGCCGGAGCCGGTGAGTCCCTTGGCGGGGATGGCGCGCCGCTCGGCGCGGGCGCCGGCCTGCAGGACGTGGAAGAGGGCGAAGCGGACGGCCTGCTGGATCTCCTCGTCGCCGTCGACCTCCACGTCCGCGCGGGCCCAGAAGTCGTCGAGGTAGTCGCGCTGTTCGTCGAGGAGGCCCTGCCAGCCGCTGTGCCCGGCCGCCGCGAGCGCCGCCTCGACCTGGTCGCTCATCGCGGGCCGGGAGCGGGCGCCGGACCAGCCGTGCGCGACCAGCTTCTCCACCCGGAGCGTCTCGCCGGGCTCCAGCACGGAGGTGACGGTGAGGCGGGAGACGTCCACGTTGCTCTCGCTGTCGGTGGTGGTGCTCCCGGGGCCGGTGATGGTGTGGTCGGCTGCGACGGCCACCCGCAGTCCGCTGCGCCGGGTGCGGTGCACCAGCCGCAGCCGACGGCCGACGGCCACGTCCTCCTCCGGTTCCAGCGGCGACTTCAGCGCCCGCGCGGCCCGCGGGTCGGCGGCGGGCTCGGGCAGGCTCTCGTTGGCGACGAGTTCGGACTGGACGACGACGCGGCAGCGGCTGTCGACGGCCTCCACCTCGTAGGCGACGGCGGCGACGGCGCGCTGGCTGAGGGAGACCAGCCGGGTGGAGCGCACCCGGACCGTCGAGCCGGCCGGCGAGGTCCATTCGCAGGTGCGCTCCAGGACGCCCCGGCGCAGGTCGAGGACGCGTTCGTGGGAGACGAGTCGGCCGTAGCGCAGGTCGAACGGCTCGTCGTCGACCAGCAGCCGCAGGATCTTGCCGTTGGTGACGTTGATGACGGTCTGGCCGGACTCCGGATAGCCGTACCCCGCCTCGGCGTAGGGCAGGGGGTGCAGTTCGTGCACGCCGTTGAGGTAGGTGCCGGGCAGGCCGTGGGGTTCGCCCTCGTCGAGGTTGCCGCGCCAGCCGACGTGCCCGTTGGACAGGGCGAACACCGACTCGCTGCGGGCGAGGGCGTCGAGGTCGAGGTGCGTCTCGCGCACCCGCCAGGGCTCGACGGTGTAGGGCCGGTCGGCGATCACTCGTGCTCCCCCAGTTCCCCCGGTGCGGCCAGGTCGGCCAGGTCCTTCACGACGACGTCCGCGCCGTGGGCGTACAGGGCGTCGCGCTGCCCCACCCGGTCAACGCCCACCACGTAACCGAAGTGCCCGGCGCGGCCCGCGTCCATGCCGGCCAGCGCGTCCTCGAAGACGGCGGCCCGGTCCGGTGCGACGCCGAGTTCGCGGGCGGCGGCGAGGAAGGTGTCGGGGTGCGGCTTGCCCGGCAGGCCGCGCTCGGCGGCGACCACGCCGTCGACGCGCACCTCGAAGAGGTCCTCGGCGCCGATCGAGCGCAGTACGTCACGGGTGTTGGCGCTGGAGGAGACGACCGCCGTGCGCAGGCCCCGCGCGCGGGCGGCCCGCAGGTAGCCGAGGGTGCTCTCGTAGGCCTCGACGCCGTCGGCGCGGATCTTCGCCAGGAGCAGCTCGTTCTTGCGGTTGCCGAGGCCGTGGACCGTCGCCGCGTCCGGCGGGTCGTCGGGGGAGCCCTCGGGCAGCCGGATGCCGCGGGAGGCGAGGAAGGTGCGGACGCCGTCCGCGCGCGGGCGGCCGTCGACGAACTCGTCGTAGTCGTGGGAGGAGTCGAACGGCCGGTGGTCCGCGCCGTCGCGTTCGCGCAGGAACTCGTCGAACGTCTCCTTCCAGGCCGCCGCGTGCACCACGGCCGTCCGTGTGACGACCCCGTCGAGGTCGAAGAGGCAGGCCTGGATCGTGTCCGGAAGACCGAGCGTCGTCGTCATACCGGTCCCGTTCCCCCTCCGCGGGCTCCCCACCGGGTGGCGCGCGCCACATGGTGCTGTGTGCGGTCGCACGCGCGGTCGCGTGTGCGACCGTGCGTTCACGCGTGTGGTCAGTCGTGCGGGAACGAGTGGTGCTCGTGGGCGATCAGCCAGCGGCCGCGCCGCTTGCGCAGACCGAACGTCAGCCGCAGCCGCAGGGTGGGCCGTCGGGCCAGTTCCTCGGGGGTGCCGCAGCGCAGCAGGGCGTGCGCGAAGGCGACCTCCGGACCCGCGGCGACGTCGAGGACGTCGATCTCGAACAGCGCGCCCTGAGCCTGCCAGGCGAAGAACGGCGGCCACAGCGCCCGGTAGGCGGCGAGCCCGCGCAGGCCGTCGTCGGGCGGGGTCACGTGGTACAGCCGGAGGTCCTCGGCGTGGTCGGCGAGCACGGCCTCCAGGTCGCCGTGGTGGACCGCGTCGGCCCAGCGCGTGATCAGCGCGCGGATCCGCCTCTCGTCCTCCGACATGTTCCGTCCCGCTCCTTTCCTCCGAGGCCTCCGGCTCCTCCGGTTCCCCTTCCGGGCTGCGAGACTCTGCCGTGTGCTCACCTATGACGACCTGCTGCCCCACGCGCGTGCGCTCACCCGGCCGGGGCGGCGCGCGATCCTCGGCATCGCCGGCGCTCCCGGCTCGGGCAAGACCACGCTCGCGGAGCGCCTGGTGCGGGAGCTGAACGGCACCGGGGAGCCCTGGGCGGCGCACGTGCCGATGGACGGCTTCCACCTGGCCGACGCCGAACTGGACCGGCTGGGCCGCCGCGACCGCAAGGGGGCGCCCGACACGTTCGACGCGGCCGGGTACGCGGCCCTGCTGCGCCGGCTGCGGGAGGAGGCGGACGGCGACGACGTCGTGTACGCGCCCGGCTTCGAGCGGGTCCTGGAGCAGCCGGTCGCGGGCGCCGTACCGGTGCCGCCGGGCGCCCGTCTCGTGGTGACGGAGGGCAACTACCTGCTGCTGGGCACGGGCGCGTGGGCGCGCGTGCGTTCCGAGCTGGACGCGGTGTGGTTCTGCGAGACCGACGAGGAGGAACGCGTCCGCCGACTGGTCGCCCGCCACGAGGAGTTCGGCAAGTCCCCCGCGGAGGCGGTGGCCTGGGTCCGGGGCCCGGACCGGCGCAACGCCGACCTGGTGGCGGCCACGCGCGACCGCGCCGATCTGGTGGTGCGGGACCCTCTGGGGCGGCGGGACGGCCCCGGGGCGGGAGTGGATCCCGCCGGCTGAACAGCGGGCCCCCTGTCGAGGGGGCCCGCGCGGGACGTACGACGCCGCGCGGGACGGCCGGCGGCCGGTCGTGCGCGGTCAGGGCGCGCGCAGGTTCAGCTCCGGTTCCCCGTGGGCGTCGTCGCCGCCGAGGACGGCGGTGAAGGCGGCGGTGCGGATGACCAGGTCCGTCCCGTCCCGGGTGACGGACACCGTCAGCGGGTCGGACGAGCCGTACCGCACGGCGAAGACGTGCAGGTCCTCGGGGGCTTCGGGGACGGGGCCGGCCTCCAGGGCCGTGGAGTCGACCAGGTGCCGCCAGCCCTCGTCCGGGTCGCCGTAGCCGCGCGGGTCGGCGGCGAGGGCGAACGCGGCCTGTTCCTGCGTGAGTTCGGATCGGGCGTCGAAGTGTTCCGCGCCCTCGGCCGCCGGGTGCGTCAGGCGCAGGGAGCCGGCCGAGGCGGCCGCGCCGCGTGCCGTGCGCCGCACCCGGTCGCCGTCGTCCTCGGCGTACGGCAGGCCGGCCAGCAGGTACGGGGCGCCGTCGAGGCGTTCGACGGTCACCGTCGTCCACAGCAGGGTGCCGTCGGTGACGTACAGGGAGCGGACGTGGCGCAGGACGTGGTCGCGGCCGACGACCGGCTTGGTGACCAGCTTGGCCGTCAGGCCGTCGGCGCGGACGTCGCGGACCCTGACCCCGCCCATCGGGCGGCACAGCAGGAAGCCGTCGGTGACCGGGCCGAAGCCGTGCTGCCGGGCGACGGCGGCGGGCAGCCAGTAGGTGCCGCCCGCCTCGACGAGGGAGGGGGTCATCCGGTCGTCGAAGGCCACCGAGACGCTGCCGGCGCGCAGTTGGTGGCGCGCGGTGCCCTCCGCGGGCGCACGGTGCCAGGGAGTGGTGTCCTGGATCTGCCAGACCAGCATCCACGCGAAGTGGCCGTCGACGCCGCCGTCGGCCTTCACCGCGTGCCGGCCCCAGCGGGTGTCGCCCCGGTAGCGGCCGAGGTCGGAGCCGATCCGGTGGCCGAAGTAGCGCAGGCCGAGGACCGACTCGAAGCCGGAGTGCTGCTCGCTGTAGCGGGGGCCGCCGTTGTCGAAGCCGCCATTGGTCAGCCGGGCGTCGAGGTAGCGGGCGAGCGCGTCGCCGTCGCGGGCGAAGACCTCCTCACCGCTGACCCGGTGGGCCTGGGCGAGGAAGGACAGGGAGATCGGGCCGTAGTTGTTGTCGTAGGCGCCGCCGTGCTCGGGGGGCAGGAGGGCGCCGCGGTCGCGCACGCGGTGGGCGCGGATCTCCCGCTCGTACAGCTCCATGGCGCGGGCGCGCACCGACTCGCCGTCGGGGCCGGGCAGGTGCCGGGCCAGCATGAGACCGCCGACGACGCAGCCGATGGCCTGGTTGGCGGCCTCCTGCGGGTTGAAGAAGGTCGCCTCGGTCAGCCAGCGCCAGTAGCCGTGCGCGACCCGGAGCAGTTCGTGCCGCGGCCCGTCGTCGAGCAGGCCGGCCGCCGCGTCGGTCACGTTCACCGCCTGGAGCAGCGCCCAGACGGTGCTCGGCCAGTCCCCGATCGGGTGCGCGCCCGGCGCGAGGGTGTAACGGGCGTACGGCAGGCCGGAGTCGCGGATCCTCAGGTTCGGGTAGCCGGGGTTGTCCTCGCGGTAGACCCGCTCGCGCAGGTGGAAGGCGGTGCTGCGGCGCACGGCCTCCGGCAGGCGCGGGTCCCCGGAGCGCTGCCAGGCCAGGGCCAGCAGGGAGGTGACGCCGAGGGAGGTGTCGCCGACGTCGTCGGCGCAGTCGGGGTGTTCGAGGCTGCCCTCGGGCGTCAGCCGGGCCAGGGCCTGTTCGGTGACGTCGGCGAGGACGGCGTCGTAGGCCTCGGGGGTGTCCGGGAGGTCGTGCAGCGGGCCGCGCTGGTGCGGGAGGCGCATGTCCGTTCAGCCCTTCATGCCGGAGGTCGCCAGGCCTTCGACCAGCCGCTTCTGGAAGACGAGGAAGCAGATGAGCGTCGGCAGGAGGGCGAGTGTCGACATGGCGAACATGGCGCCGTAGGAGGAGCCGCTGGTCTGGTCCAGGAACAGGGTCAGGCCGAGGGGGACGGTGAACTTGTCGTTCTGCTGGAGGTAGACGAGCTGGTGCAGGAAGTCGTCGTAGGTCCAGATGAAGGTGAAGATGGTGGTGGTGACCAGGGCGGGCTTCATCAGCGGCAGGATGATCTTCCAGTAGATCTGCCAGGGGTTGGCGCCGTCCATCATCGCCGCGTGGTCGAGTTCGCGGGGGATGGAGCGGATGAACTGGACCATCAGGAAGATGAAGAAGGCGTCCACCGCGAGGAACTTCGGGACGATCAGCGGCAGGTAGGTGTTGATCCAGGTCAGGTTGTAGAAGATCGTGTACTGCGGGATGAGGACGGCCTGGGTGGGCAGCATCAGCGTGCCGAGCATCAGGCCGAACCAGATCTTCTTGCCGCGGAACTCGAAGCGCGCGAAGGCGTAGGCGGCCAGCGAGCAGGAGATCACGTTGCCGATCACCGCGCCGATCGTGACGATCAGCGAGTTGGTGATGTAGAGGGAGAAGGAGTTGCCGGACCCGCTCCAGCCGTCGGCGTAGTTCCGCGGGTTCAGCTCGTTCGGGATCAGTCCGGGGTGGGTGAAGATCTCGGTGTCGGGCTTGATCGAGCTGCTGAGCATCCACAGCAGCGGGTACAGCATGACGACCGCGACGCCGATGAGCAGGGTGTGGAGGAAGATCCGGCGGGGGCCGGTGGCCGAGCGCAGCTTCTGGAGCGGCGAGGCGGCGGGGGTGGTGACGGACATGGTGGGAAGGACTCCTCGCTCGGACGCCGGGCGTCAGTCGTCGTAGTGGACCCAGTAACGGCCGGCGACGAAGTTGACCGCCGTGAAGCCTGCGATGACCAGGAACAGCACCCAGGCCAGGGCCGAGGCATATCCCATCTGGAGGTCCGTGAAGCCCTTCTTGTACAGGTAGAGGGAGTACAGCATCGTCGAGTTCAGGGGTCCGCCGCTGCCGTTGCTGATGACGAAGGCGGGGGTGAACGTCTTGAACGCGTCGATGATCTGGAGGACCACGTTGAAGAAGACGATCGGGGTCAGCAACGGCAGGGTGATCCTGAAGAAGCGGGCGGCGGGCCCGACGCCGTCGATCGCGGCCGCCTCGTAGACGTCCTTCGGCAACTGCTTGAGGCCGGCGAGGAAGATGACCATCGGGGTGCCGAACTGCCAGACGGCGAGCAGGATCAGCGTGTAGATCGCGGTGTCGGGGCTGGAGATCCAGTCCTGGCCCTCGACGCCGAACCAGCCGAGGAAGTCGTTGAACAGGCCGTCGCCGCCGAAGACCTGGCGCCACACGATGGCCACGGCCACCGCCCCGCCGAGCAGCGAGGGCAGGTAGAAGGCGGCCCGGTACAGGCCGATGCCCTTCAGGTCCCGGTTGAGCAGCATCGCCACCCCGAGCGCCAGCGCGAGCTTCAGCGGGACCGACACGGCGACGTAGAGGAGGGTGGCGTGCACCGTGTCCCAGAAGACCGGGTCGTCGGCGAACATCCGCTCGTAGTTGCCGGTGCCGGCCCACTGCGGCGGCGTCAGCAGGTCGAAGTCGGTGAAGGACAGGTACAGCGAGTCGAGCATCGGGTAGATCGTCAGGCCGAACAGGCCGACGAACCAGGGGGCCAGGAAGACGTAGGGCCACCAGCCCCCGCCCCGCTTCCTGGCGAGGCGGCGTCGCATCCGTTCGCGCTCCCGGTGGCCGGAAGGGGTCGCCGGGGCCGGCGTCTCCTTCACGACCTCGTCGGACTTCGCGGTGGTCATACTCATCTCCCTGACCCTCTCCCGGTCTTCCTGCGTGCGGTGCGGGTGGGGGCGTGTCCGACGGTTCCCGCCGGGCGCGCGACGCCCGGTACGGCAGGCACTCCCTTGGCCTTCGGCCGGGGGCGGTACCCCCACGCCGCGTTGTCGGACACGCCTACGCGGACAGGACGCCCGCCGCCTGGTCGAAGAACTCGCCGGACTGCGCCTTGATCGACTTCTTGCCGAAGGCGACGGCGAGGTTGGACTGGAACAGCAGGTCCCAGACCTGGTCGGCGCCCTGCGGCGGCGGCACCGGGTTGGGCAGTGCGTCGGTGGCCTTGGCCACCCGCCGGGAGATGTAGTCGGCGTTCGCCATGTTCAGCTTGTCCGTCTCGGACAGGCCGGCGGAGATCAGGTTGCGGGCCTTGTCGGTCGGCGGGATGCCGCGCAGCAGCTGGAAGTCCTTGATCGCGGCCTCGTCCTGCGCGATGAACGAGATGATCCTGACGGAGTCGGACACCCGCTCGCTCTTCTTCGTGGCGCTCAGCAGCACACCGCCGTTGACGAAGTTGCCCTCGCGCGCCCCCGACCAGTCACCCTGCGGGGTGGGCAGGAAGTCCAGCTGCGCGTCGGTGATCGAGCCGCCCGCGCCGTAGACGCCGGAGTCGAAGGTGAACAGGGCCTTGCCGATGACGACCGCGTTCTTGGTGAGGTCGTTGTGCGCGGCGGAGGTGACGGCCGGCGGCGGGCAGGCGTTCAGCTTGCGCATCTCGGCCCAGTACTCCCACCACTCCTGGAGGGTGTCGGCGGTGAAGCCGATCTCCTTGCCGTCCTCGGAGAAGAAGGTCTGGCCCTTCTCCCGGGCGAAGATCTCGAAGCACTGCAGGGTGCCGCCGCCGCCGTCGTCGACGCCGTAGGTCTTGCCGCCGCTCTTCTTGTGGACCTGCCGGGCGACCTCCCTGAGGTCGGCCCAGGTCCACTCGCGGTCCGGCAGCTTCAGGCCGAGCGCCTCCAGGCCGCTGCGGTTGACGGTGAGCTGGTTGACGCCGATGCCGGACGGGACGCCGTAGAGCTTGCCGTCGACGGTGCCGTTGGCCAGGAGCGTCTTGGAGAAGCCGGTGAGGTCCAGGTCCTTGCCGACGTACTCGTCGAGCGGGGCGAGGACTCCCTTGCGGGCGTACTGGGCGACCAGCGCGGTGTCCATCTGCATGAGGTCGGGCGCGCTGCCGCCGGCGACGTTGGTGTTGAACTTGTCGAAGTACCCGTCGTACCCGGAGTAGGTCTCCTGGATCTCGATCTTCGGGTTGTCCTTCCGGAAGGCGGCAAGCGCTTTCTCGTAGGCCGCGTGCCGCTCGTCACTGCCCCACCAGGTCATGGTCAGCTTGCTGCTGGTGCTGCCGGCCCCGGTGCCGCCGGAACAGGCCGCGAGCGAGCTGCCGAGCGCGCCGGCGACGGCGAGACCGCTCGCGGTGCGGAAGAGGGTTCTGCGCGAGATCTGGTGACCCACCGGGTCCTCCCTGAGGTGCGTGATGGACGTCCCGACCGGTCGATGCGGCACGGGCATGCTGCTCGGAATGACGCCTTCCGGAAGTGCGGCCTCGCCCGGCCGCGCCATCCTGACGGGTGGGGATCCCCGGCTGCCATGGCCGTCGTCACACGAGCACGCCCTCGTGCGGCTGCCGTACCTCGGGTACGGGCGGGACGCCTCCCCCAAGTCGACGTCCCGGCCGACTTAGAAAGCGCTTGTCCGGACATTGGCAGACCGAGTCGGAGGCCGTCAATCCTTCGTCCGCGCCGCCTCGGTCACGGTTTGGACTCCCCGGGCCACCGCGAGCCGGGCCGCGCCGACGACGGTGCCCAGGTCACCGACGGTGCTGCTGACCACCTCGGTGGGCCAGCTCAGCCGCTCCACCTCTGCCCGCACACCGGGCAGCAGCCGCGGGTCGGCGCCGGTGCTGCCGCCGAGCACGACCAGCCCCGGGTCCAGTACGGCGATCACGGCGGCGGCGAGCCGCCCCACGTCCACGGCGTGCCGGTCCAGGACGGCGCGGGCCGGGGCGCTGCCCTTCCCGGCCAGGGCGAGCAGCCGGTCCGTGGTGCGCGGACACGGCCCGTCGTCCTCGCCCCAGACCTCGGCGGCACGCCGCAGCAGGGCGCGGGCGCCCATGTACTCCTCCAGGGCCTCGTGCCGCGGCTCGCGGCCGTCGGCCCAGGGGTAGGGCAGCCGGGCCAGCTCTCCGGCGGCCCCGTTCGCCCCGCGCAGCACCCGTCCGCCCACCACGATGCCGAGGCCGATGCCGACCCCGATCCGCAGGTAGCCGAAGGTGTGCCGGCCCCGCGCCGCACCCTCGTGCAGCTCCGCCAGCGCGGCGCAGTTCACGTTGTTCTCCAGGTGGACCGGCACCCCCGGCGGCAGCGCCACGGCCACGGCGTCGAAGAGCGGACCGGCCTTGGCCGTCGCCGGGCGCATGCCGCCGCCCCGCTCCCCGAGCGCGGTGACATCGCCCACGGCGACGACGATCGTGCGCAGCGGGGCGTCCGCCGGCAGCGCGTCGAGCGCCTCCCGTACGACGTCGGCGGCGCCCGCCCGCGGGCCGGTGGCCTCGGCTAGCGGCGTGCCGTCCAGGGCACAGCCGCGCACCCGGGTCAGGGCCGGGCCGAGATCGACGGCGAGTACGGCCCCGGCGGCGGGACCGAGCCGGTACACGGCCGCGGACCGGCCCGTACCGCCGGAGGAGGTGCCGGAGTGGGCCGCGAGGCGGACGCCCTCCAGCTCCGCGACGGCGGAGGACACCGTCGGCTTGGACAGGCCCGCCATGGCCGCGAGCTGCGGCCGGGTGGCGCTGCCCGCCTCGGCCAGCACGGCGAACACCGCGCCCGCGCTCTCGGTCAGGCGGGGGGCTCTTGCCACGACGTGTTCCACGGTTCCCCCAGTCAAGGTCACGGGCCACTCAGGTCACGGGCCGCGCTCACGGAGGCGATCATCCCTGCGATCGGCCCCGCGGAACACGGCCGGGGAAGGGCCGGCGTCGCACGTTCCCGGCCCGGCCGGAACGCACCCGGACCCGAGCGCGCGACGACTCTTGACGCACTGTACTTCGTTAGTTAACTTCCTAACGAACATCACGGTACTCGCCTGCCGTGCTCCGCCAGAGGCCCGTCCCGGGGCTTCGCCACCTTCCCCTTCTCCTGCTCTTCTCCTGTCCCAGGACACGGTTCGCCCGCCGTCGCAGCCCAGCGCAACGACGAAAGAGGATCCGTGCAGGAATCCCCTCCCGCGTGCCCCCTGCTGGTCGGCATCGACGTGGGCGGCACCAAGACACATCTCCGCGCGCTCGCGGGCGGCGACCTCGTCGCCGACCACGTCCGCGCCAGCGGCGGCTGGCGGCCGCACGACCCGGCCGCCGCCGCCGGCTGGCTGGCCGCGCTGGTGCGCGACGCACTGCCCGCCGGCGCCCGCCCGTCCGCCCTCGGCGTGGGCGCCCACGCCTGCGAGACCCCCCGCCAGGGCGCCGCGATCGGTGCCGCCGTCAGCACCCTGCTCGGCGTGCCCGCACGGATCGTCGGCGACGCCGAACTCCTCGTGCCCGCCGCCGGACTCGACAAGGGCGTCGGCCTCGTCGCCGGCACCGGCTCGGTGGCCGTGGGCCGGCTGCCCGACGGCACCGCCGTCCAGGTGGGCGGCTGGGGGGCGGTCCTCGGCGACGAGGGCGGCGCCGCCGGTCTGGTGCGGGAGGCGGCCCGCGCGGTCCTGGCCGCCCACGACCGCGGGGAGCCTCCCGAACGCCTCGCGCGCGGGCTGCTCGACTCGCTCGGGGTGGCCGAGGTGCCGGCGCTCGGCGCGGCGCTGGAGGCCGCCGCCGACCTCTCCGCCGAATGGGGCGGGCACGCCCCCGCCGTCTTCGCGGCCGCCGCCGACGGCTCCCCGCTCGCCCGCACCGTGATCACCGGGGCCGGTGGGGCGCTCGCCGCACTGGTCGCCCGGCTCGCCGCCCGCGGGGTCGTCGTGGACGACGTCGTGGTCGCGGGCGGCACCGTGCTCGCACAACCGGCGCTGTTCGAGGCGTTCACCACGGCACTCGCGAAGACCCTGCCGGGGGCCCGGGCGAGAGCGCTGCGGGTACCGCCCGTGCAGGGGGCGATCGCGCTGGCCCGGGGGCTGTCGTGACGGGGGCTGTCGTGACGGGGGCTGTCGTGACGGGGGCTGTCGTGACGGGGCGTCCGCGCTCCGGCGGTCGCCGCAGTCCTCGTCGCGCCCCCGTCTCCCCGGCCTCCCTGTTCGCCCCCTGTTCACCCCGCCCGCACGCTCACGCGCGGGGACCCCGGCACCGCGTTCCGCCGCACGCTCACGCCCCGGGACCCCTGCGCCGCGTTCACCCGCGGGACACGCAGCGGTCGCCGGAGCCTCGCCGACGGGACACGACACGGCCGTAGGTCTTCACACGTACGCACAGATCGGCTCACGGACCGACACGACCGCCCAGAGCCGCACCCGATCGTCCGACCTCCCCGGCCGCACGGCCGAACCATCCCAGAGAGGCACCTCCATGCCGTCAACCGCCGGGCCCCGCACGCCGTCCGCCGTGAACCGACGCGGCTTCCTCAAGGCGTCGCTGGGCGGCTCCGCCGCGCTGCTCGCCGCCCCGACCCTGGTCTCCTGGCTCGCCGCCGCCGACGCCAAGGCCGCCACGGCCGCACCGGCGTTCGTCGACGACTACAAGAGCAACGTCATGGCGAACCTCACGCCCGGGACCAACGCCGTGGTGCGCGTCCTCGGCGGCATGGCGCAGGTCTGGAAGACGGGCTCGGCCTGGAACACCGGCACCGCGTTGCGGCCCGACGTGCTGCGCGCCAACATGCACTACTGCGCCCGCGTCACCGCCGCCCGCACGGAGGCGCAGACCAGGGAGGCGTTCGTCCACGACCGTCAGCACCAGAGCTACGCGATGATCGGCGGCCTGGGCCCACTCGCCGACCTCTACCGCGCGGGTGCCAGAGCGGTCACCTCGATCACCACCGCCCCGGACACCACTCCCCCGACCACGATCAGCGACGCCGTTCCCGCCGACGCCCCGGCCGGTTCCGCGCTCGGCGCCGGGTCGCACACCTCCGACCTCGGGCAGGTGGCCAGGCTCGTCGACACCGTGCGCGGCCCGTTCGCGTCCGGCAACCCCGGCAAGTACGCCTTCCAGTACCCGCGCCCGTGGCGCATGAACGAGGACAGCGAGGTCGTCGACACCGGCCGCACCGACGCGCTCGGCTACCCGGTCTACGACTCGGAGGTGGTCGTCGTCACCCAGCTGCTGCGCCAGCGCAGCACCTCCCCCGTCGACGACGGCGGCTTCCCCAGCGGGCACACCAACGCCTTCCACCTGGCCGCGCTGGCCTTCGCGTACGCGGTGCCCGAGCGGTTCCAGGAACTGGTCACACGCGCCTTCGAGCTGAGCCACACCCGGATCGTCTCCGGCATGCACTCCACCGTCGACGTCATCGGCGGGCGCGTCATGGCCACCGCCCTCGCCGCCGCCGCGCTGGCCGACCCGGCCAACGCCGAGCTGAAGAAGGCCGCGCGGGCGCAGGCCCTGGCCTACTTCACGCAGCGGACCGGCACCACGGCCGACACCCTGTACGCCCACGCGCACTCCGACGCCGGCGACCGCTACGCCGACCGGAGCGCCAACCACCGTGCCGTGCGGGACCGGTTGACGTACGTGCTCACCCGCGAGGGCCGCGACGAGCCGCTCACCGTGCCCAAGGGCGCAGAGGTGCTGCTGGAGACACGGCTGCCGTACCTGACCGCGGCCCAGCGCCGCGAGGTGCTGCGCACGACGGCACTGCCCGCCGGGTACGTCCTGCTGGACGGCTTCGAGCAGTGGGGCCGCCTGGACCTGTTCACCGCCGCGGACGGCTACGGCTCCTTCGACACGGACGTGACGGTCGCCCCGGACGCGTCGGCGGGCGGCTTCCAGGCTGCCGACGCCTGGCGCAACGACATCGGCGGCCGGGGCGGTCTGACGAAGGGGGGCACCGGCACGCTCACCCTGACCGGCCGCAACCGGTACACCGGCGGGACCGTCGTGCGGGACGGCGTGCTGGTGTCGGCGTCGGCGCACGCACTGGGCCACGGTGACGTCCGGGTGCTGGGCGGGACCCTCCGCGTCGACGAACCGGTCCAGGTGCACGGCCTGTTCGCCCAGGAGTCCGGCACGCTGGAGCCGACCCTGCGCGCGGGCCGGCACAAGGCTGTCCTGACCGTGACGCGCCGGGTCGTGCTGGGCGCGGACAGCGTGCTGTCGCTGCGCCTGGACGAGGAACACCCGCCGGCCGTGGGCGGTACCGTCCGCGTGATCGGTACCCCGGCGCTGCGCGGCCGCTTCGACCGGGTCGAGCTGAGCTCGGGCCCCGACCACCTGCGGGCCGTGCCGGTGTACACGGCGGACGGTCTGTCCGTGCGCATCGAGCGGCGCTGACGCCCTGACGGGCGGGAGCGGTCCGGCGGCGGGCCCACGCCCGCACCTGCACCTGCACCTGCACCTGCACCTGCACCTGCGAATCGCTCCCGCCCGCACGCCGTCGGACCCTTCCCCCGCACCGCCCCCGCCCGCCCCGCCCGCACCCTCTCGCTCCGCTCCCCCGGCCCCCTCCCGCCCGCGCGCCTTGCCTCGTGGCGCGACCCGCCCGCCTCCGGTCCGCCGCCCTCTCCCGGGCCCGGTCCCGCCCTCTCGCGCACCCGGCCGGGCACGGTCCGTGAGCTATGTTGAGCCTCGTGGGAGAACACGGAGGAGGACCGGTGCCATCGCCTCAGCAGGCACGCGCACAGGCGACCACGATCACCTCGGGCAAGACCGATCCGGAGGCGGAGGTGTCCGCGACCTCCCGGCTCAGGGCGCTTTTCGACGGGCCCCACCTGTCCCCGGGGCAGCGGCGCATCGCCCAGTACCTGATCGAGCACCTCACCGAGGCGGCGTTCCTGTCGATCACCGACCTGGCCGAGCGGGTCGGGGTCAGCCAGCCCTCGGTGACCCGGTTCGCGGCGGCGGTCGGCTTCAGCGGTTATCCGGCGCTGCGGGAGAGGCTCCAGGCGATCGCGCTCGGCACGCTCTCGGGCGGTCCGGCGGCGGCCGAGGAGAACCGGAGCAACGAACTCCAGGCGGCGGTCGACGCGGAGCTGGAGAACCTGGAGAACCTGCGCCGTGACTTCGCCGACCCGGACCGGGTCATCGACGTGGGCCGGCAACTGTCGGCCTCCACCCCGCTGACCGTCCTGGGCCTGCGCATCTCGGCCTCGCTCGCGGAGTACTTCGCCTACGCGGCCCGCCGCATCCACCCGGACGTACGGCTGGTGACCCGGGGCGGCAGCGTGGCGTACGACGCCCTGTTGCAGTCCCGGGAGGCGGGCGGGACGTGGGTGCTGGCGTTCTCGATGCCCCGGCACGCGCAGGAGACGCTGACCGCTGTGCGGGTCGCGCGCAGCGCCGGCCTCAAGGTCGCGCTGGTCACCGACCTGGCGCTGGGTCCGGTGGCCGACGAGGCGGACGTCACGTTCGCCACCGGGACCGGCTCACGGCTGGTGTTCGACTCCTACGCCGCCCCCGGCGTGATGGCCGCGGCGCTGCTCCAGGCCATGACGGACGCCGGTCCGGAACGGACCCAGGCGCGGCTGGAGGAGTACGAGCAGATCGCCGAACAGCACCAGTTCTTCCTGCGGGACTGACCCGGCGCCGACCGCCGGCTTCCCCAGCCCCGCCTCCCCCGCCCCTCGGAATCATCGGCGGATCATTGCGAACAAATCGCGTATGAATGTTTTCATACGCCTTGCAAAGCGAACGGCATATATAAATACTGCTGACGGCCGCACCCGCCCGCCAAGGGCACCAGAACGAGCACCCGAAGCCGCCGTCCCCTACCCACGTCGGCGCCGAGGGTGCCCGGGGCCTCGCCGGAGCGAGCGCCCGCGGCGGCCCCGGTCATCCCCTGGGCCGGGGCCGCCCAGAACCGTCGGACCACCCGTCACGACGACACACACCCGGAAGCGATCACCATGCCCCTGACGACGACGCGCATCAGCCCGGACTGGCCGTGCCAGGTCAAGACCCCCGGCAGCTACGACTGGGAACGCTCCGCCGCCAAGTGGCTGCGCGAGCTGGTACCCGCGCGCTATGCGAGCTACCCCGCGCTGCTGCGCCACCCGGTGCTGCTCGCCCGCCATGCGCAGATCCAGGTCCAGCACGAGATCCGGGTGGCCCGCACCGCGCTCCAGACCGCCCGCGCCGACCTGCCGCGCCTCGGTCTGCCCGAGTCCGTCATCGAGCACACGATCAAGCTGTACGCCGCCGAGGTGATGCAGCTCCAGCACATCGCCCGCAGTGTCCGCGCGGTCTCCGAGGCGCTCGTGGAGGGCGGCCCCGGACGCTGAGGAACACCTTCCGCTTCCTCGCCCCGCCCGGCATCACCGCTGGCGGGAGCGATGCCGGAAGGCCATGCCCGGACCCCGGCCGGTATGCGATCCTCAAGACGTGACGAGCGAAGCCGCGCGGCCCCCCGAGGCCGGTGCCGTACCCGATCTGGCCGCCCTGGCCAAGGTCGTGGCGCGCCAGCGCGCCGAGCTCGACCGGCTCCAGGAGACGGCCGCCACCTCGGTGGTGCTGGAACGCGCCAAGGGCGCCCTCATGGCCCGCACCGGCTGCTCCCTGGACGCCGCCCACGAGGAGCTCCGGCAGCGGGCCGAGGACTCCCGGCGGACCCTGCTCGAGGAGTGCTGGATCACGCTCGGGAGCCTGGCCCCGTCCGGCCGCACGGCCGTGCGGCCGCCCCGGGCCGACGCCGTCACCGACCGCCCGCCGTCGCCCGCGCCGGACGGCGCGGGACCCGACGGCGAGGCCCTGGCCCGTTTCGCCCGGGCGCTGGTCCGGGTCGGCGGACCGCAGGACCTCGCCCGCTGTCTGCTCGACCACCTCCCGTCGGGCACCGGGGCCGAGGCCGTGATGATCTACACGCGGCTGCCGGTGGGCGGACTCGAACTCGTCGGGCACGCGGGCGTGGACGACGTGCTCGTCGAACAGTGGCGCCGGGTGCCGCCGCTGAGCGGGATCGCCGCGCTGGACGTCCTCGACTCCGGTGAGGCGCGCTGGCTGGAGAACGCGCAGGCGGACCGGTGGCGCTACCAGCTGATCGGGGAACCCGCCGAGCGGTGGCCGACCCGCGCCTGGCTGCCCGTGACCGACGGGGCACGGTCCGCCGACGTCGCCATCGGCGTGTTCCGGCACCGCGCGGAGCCGTTCGCCCCCGACGTCCGTCAGCACCTGCTGGCCGCCGCCCGGCTGTGCGCGGGGCCGCTGCGGATGTTCGGCATCCGGCAGAACCCCGCGATCGGCGCGGACGCGGACGCGGTGCGGACCGTGTTCGAACGGCTCCCGGGGACCTCGGTACTGCTCACCCCGCTGCGCTCACCGTCCGGGGACGTCGAGGACTTCCGCATCGACGCCGCCACCGCGGACACCTCCGACACCGTCGGCCGCCGCGGCCGGGAACTGCTCGGTCTGCGCTTTCGGGAGTGCTGGCCGGGGACGGCCGGGGAACCCCTGTGGCAAGGCTGCCTGGACACCCTGACGTCCGGACAGCCCTACGAGAGCGAGCCGTTCGCCCAGCAGCACGTCGTGGCCGGGGTCGGCGAGCTGGCCACCTACTCGGCGCGGGTGGCGCGGCTGGGCGACGGGCTGGTCCTCAACTGGATCCGGCACGCCCCCTCGGACCGGCAGGAACAGCGCCTCGCGGACGTGCAGCGACTCGGCAACCTCGGCTGGGCCAACTGGCACCTGGTCACCGGCGAGGTGAACTGGTCCTCCCAGGTCTTCGCCATCCTCGACCGCGACCCCGCACAGGGCGCCGTGCCGCTGCCGCAGCTGTCGAGCCTGGCGCTGCCCGAGGACATGCCCGCGGTGGCCCGCGCCGTCACGGAGCTGATGCTGGAGGGGCGGCCGTGCGACGTGCAGTTCCGGATCGCCACCCGCGACGGGACCAGACATCTGCGGGTCGTCGCCGAGGCCGTGCCGGACAACCGGGGCACCCCGGTCGAGGTCCACGGCTTCGTCCAGGACATCACCGCACAACGCAGCGCCGAACTCGCCCTCGTCGCCAGCGAACGGGCCATCCTCACCCAGCACGGCGTGCTGCAGGCCGAACGCACGATGGCGGCCCGGCTCCAGGACGCGCTGCTGCCGCTGCCGAAGCAGCCCGTACAACTCTCGGGACTGCGGGTCGACATCGCGTACCTGCCCGCCCAGTCGGGCCTCAACGTCGGCGGCGACTGGTTCAGCGCCATCGAACTGCCCGACGGCGACGCCCTGTTCGTGGTGGGCGACGTGGCCGGGCACGGCGTCGACGCGGTCGCCGCGATGGCCCTGCTGCGCTTCACCGCCAAGGGCATGGTCATCACCGGCTCGTCGCTGACCGGCGCGCTCGCCCGGCTCAACGCCCTGCTGCTGCACTCCCGCGATCCACAGGGCACGGCGACCATGGTCCTGGCCCGCTACAACCCCCGCGAACGGCGGCTGGTGTGGGCGCAGGCCGGCCATCCGCCGCCCCTGCTGGTGCGGGACGGCAAGGCCCGCTACCTCGACCGGCCCTTCGGGATGCTGCTCGGCGCGACCGACACCGCGCGCTACGAGGAGTCCGAGTGCCGCCTCGCGCCCGGCGACCGCCTGGTGCTGTACACCGACGGCCTCGTCGAGCGGCCCTCCGAGTGCATCGACCGCGGCCTGGAGCGGCTGGCCCGCGCCGCCGTACTGCCGGACGGGGGCGGCTCGGACCGGCTGCTCGGGGCGCTGCTGGAGCCGGAGCGGCGGGACGACGTGTGCGTGCTGGACATCCGGGTGCCCCAGGAGGACGAACACCCGGCGGCATAGGGCGGGTCAGCCGGTGCGCGACTCCAGGTCGCGGCGGGTGTCGTCGCCGTAGACACCGCTCTCGTCGCCGCGGATGCCGTACCAGAGCTGGAAGCGGGCCACGGCCTCGGTGAGGACGGTGTCGTAGCGGCCGTCGGTGGCGCCGTCGTCGTAGACGTTCGGGATGCGCCGCAGGCGCTGCTGGAGGTCGGCGACCTCGGGGCCGGCGGCGCCCTCGCGCAGGGTGCCGGGGCCGTCGGGGTCGGCCGGGGGCACGGTGGTGACGGGCACGGTGGTGACGGGCGTGGTGGCGCCCGGGAGGGTCCGGGCGGCGGTCTCCCGGCCGCCGTCCGGCAGCAGGAGGGCGCAGCCGAACCCGACGAGCGCCGCCGTGAGCACGGCGGCCGCGGCGACGGCGGCCCGGCGGGGTCCGGGACCGCGGGCGGCGGGCGGCTTCGCGACCGGTACCGGCGGGAGTTCCTGGGTCCGTTCCCCGGCCGGCAGGGGGACGCTTTCGTAGCCCGCGGTGGCCCCGACGCCGTCGGGATCGTCGGTCAGTTCGCGGAACAGCTCCGCGAGGGCGTCGGTGTTGCGCGGTCTGAGGACCCGGACGGGTTCCAGGACCGGGCGTTCGTGCGGCTTTCCGGGCTCGTCCGCTGTCGGCACGCTGCTCTCCCTCCGTACCGGGTTCCGTACGGGTCTCCCCGCGTTCCCGGGGAGGGATACGGGCGCGGGGGCGGCGGGGTTCAGCCGGCGAGGAAGCCGTGCAGGGAACGGGTCACGGCGGCGACGAAGGCGTCCCGCGTCCTGTCGTCCAGGACGTCCAGGGAGAGGTACGGGTTGAGGTCCTCCAGCTCGACCAGCAACAGCTCGCCGTCCGGGGCGCGGCAGGCGTCGACGCGCTGGATGCCGTGCGGGAGGCCGTTCCAGTCGACGAAGCGGCGGGCGAACTCCAGGTCCCGCGCGGTGGCGTCGTACGGCTCCAGCTGCCAGCGCCGGTCGGGGTGCGGGGCGTACAGGGCGTACCGGAAGTCGTCGTCGACGAAGTAGAAGGAGATCTCGTGGACGAAGTCGACGCACGGCTGGACGAGGGTGGCGCCGTCGGCGAGGGCCGGCAGGGCGTCGGGGCCGACGATCCGCAGGCCCATGGAGTCGGCGCCCAGCTTGGGCTTGACCACGTAGCGGTCGGACTCGGGCAGCAGGTGCAGGTCCTCGGGGCGGTCGACGGTGGGGATCACCGGGAAACCGGCGGCGCTCAGGTCGAGGAGGTACTGCTTGCCCGCCATGTCCGCGCGGCCCGTGAGCGGGTTGTAGACGCGGGTGCCGGCGCTCAGCGCCCGCTCACGGAAGGCGTCGTACTCCTCGCGGTAGCCGAGGACGGGGCCGCTGTTGCGGACGACGACGGCGTCGAAGGCGTCCATCAGCGCGGCCGCCTCCCGGGGGTGGCACAGGGCGAGGTCGAAGTGGGCGCGCAGCCGGGAGGTGAGGAAGACGTCCTCGTCGCCGTAGCGGCGCCCGCGGGCCTCGTAGGCGAGGTCGGTGACGTAGAGGAGACGGCGGCGGACGGCGGACATGCGGGACTCCTCGGCGGTGCGGGCAGCGTACGTCGGGGGCCGGGGGAGGTTCCGCCCGGGGCCCGGTGGCGGGCGTCCTCGTCGGGGCGGGTCCGGTGCGGGCGGGACGTACGATGACGGGGTCGGGTATCGGACCGTAGGAACCGGTCCGGGACAGCGTCGTCTCCCCCCGTCGTCTCCGCTGTACGTCTTCGGTACTCCTGAAGGGCTCGCGACTTTCGTGACCACCGCAACACTCCTGGACGGCAAGGCCGCCGCGGCCGACATCAAGAACGAACTCGCCCTGCGCGTGCAGGCGTTGAAGGAGCGCGGCATCGCCCCGGGGCTCGGCACGATCCTCGTCGGCGACGATCCGGGCAGCCGCTCCTACGTCGGCGGCAAGCACCGCGACTGCGCCCAGGTCGGCATCGCGTCGATCCGCGTCGAGCTGCCCGCCACCGCCTCGCAGGCCGACGTGGAGGCGGCGGTGCTGCGGCTGAACGCCGACCCGGCGTGCACCGGGTTCATCGTGCAGCTCCCGCTGCCCGCGCACATCGACACGCACGCCGTGCTGGAGCTGATCGACCCGGTGAAGGACGCCGACGGTCTGCACCCGGCCAACCTGGGCCGGCTGGTGCTCGGCATACCGGCGCCGCTGCCCTGCACCCCGCGCGGCATCATCGATCTGCTGCGCCGCAACCACGTGGCCATCACCGGCCAGCAGTTCTGCGTCATCGGCTGCGGGGTGACGGTGGGCCGGCCGCTGGGCCTGATGCTGACCCGCAGCTCCGAGCACGCCACCGTGACCCTGTGCCACGAGGCCACCCAGGACGTCGCCGCGCACGCGCGCGTGGCGGACGTGGTCGTCGCTGCGGCCGGGGTCGCGCACATGGTGACGCCGGACTGGATCAAGCCGGGCGCCACCGTGCTGTCCGTCGGTCTCACCCGCACCGTCGAGGGCATCCTCGGTGACGTCCACCCGGACGTGAGCGGTGTCGCGGGGTCGTTCGCGCCGCCGGTCGGCGGGGTCGGCCCGATGACGCGGGCGATGCTGCTGACCAACGTGGTCGAGGCGGCCGAACGGTTCTGACGGCGTCACCCCGGCGACTGCACTCGGTTCCCCGGAAGAGGGAACTGAGTGCCATCGTTGTCGACCGGGTGTTACGTTCCCTGCCATGAGCTCCAGTGACAGCGCCGAGGCGGCCGGCGCCAAGCCGCCCATGCGGGACGCCCTGGTCGCGGCGGCCTTCCGGCTTTTCCTGGAGCGGGGCTACGAACAGACCACCGTCGACGACATCGTGGCCCTCGCGGGGGTGGGACGACGGTCGTTCTTCCGCTACTTCCCCTCCAAGGAGGACGTGGTCTTCCCCGACCACGAGCGCTGCCTGGCCGACATGACCGCCTTCCTCGCCGCGAGCGACGAGGGACACGAGCCGGTGCGCCGGGTGTGCGACGCCGCCCGGCTCGTGCTGCGGATGTACGCCGAGAACCCCTCCTTCTCCGTGCAGCGCTACCTGCTCACCAAACAGGTGCCGGGACTGCGCGCGTACGAGCTGTCGGTGGTGTGGCGCTACGAGCGCGCCCTCGCCGAGTACCTCCGGGGCAGCTTCACCGGCCGGCCCGACGGAAACCTGCGGGCCGAGGTGATCGCGGCCGCCGTGGTCGCCGCCCACAACAACGCGCTGCGCTCCTGGCTGCGTTCGGACGGCACGGGCGACGCGAGCACGACGGTGGACCACGCCCTCGGCTACGTGCAGTCCGCGTTCGGCGACCCGCCCGCCGCCTCGCCCGCCGCCACGGCGCCGGAGCGGCCGGAGCGCCCCGGGCACCCCGGGGGCGTCGAGGGGCCCGCACACCCGGAGGACGTGGTCGTCGTCGTGTCGCGACGCGGAGCGCCCCTGTGGCGGGTGGTGCAGGAGATCGAGACGACCCTCGGGCGCGGGTAGGGCGGCAACGGGCCCCGCCAGATTGGGGGTACGCAGTGCCTTTACGGGTGGCACTGAGTGCCATACCCTGTGGGCGTGCACGGTGGCACGGCGAACCGCGCACGCCCGTGCCCGGGTGAGCCGCGCACGGCGCATTCCGGCCGAAGTGCAGGGAGTTGACCAGCGTGTACCACCACTCAGGAAGCGCCGTTCAGCAGGCGGCGGGCACCTCGGCGAGCCTCCTCGACCGCAGGGCCGCCACGGACACGGACGCGATCCTCTTCCAGCGCTGCACCTGGTGCGGCACCGCCATGTACCACCGGCTGCTGTGTCCGGTGTGCCAGGGCAGCGACCTGCGCACGGAACGCAGCGAGGGCACGGGTACGGTCCGCCACGCGACAGTGGTGCACCGCAACACCCCGTCCGCGCGCAACGTGTCCCTGGTCGAGATGGCCGAGGGCTTCGTGGTGCGCGGCCGGGTGACGGGCCCGCTCATCGGCATCCACAGCGGCGACCGGGTCCGGCTGTCCACGGCCAAGGACCCGGTGCGGGGGGAGCCGGTCTTCCAGCTGCTCGACGAGCCGTACCGGGCCTGGCACTGACCCCTCGCTGCGCCCGCTCGCGGACGGGCCGGTCAAGTACGTTCACGGCACGGGCAGTCACGGGTGACCGGATTCCTGCCCCCGCACGGGCAAAATGCGACACGCAACGGTCGCACAGGCAACCCACAGGTCCTCTTTCCCTTCCTTCGTGGCGTGAGGGGCTCCGGATACGGACGGGCCCCCGCGCTCCGAACGTTGAGGAGTGGACCCTTGATCCGTGCCCGGCGAATAGGTGTCACCGCCGTGGCCGCGCTCGCGGCCCTGGCGGCGACACCGGGACTGGCACAAGCCCAGCAACCGTCCGAGACGAGAACGGCCGAGACGAGAACGGCCGAGACGAGAACGGCCGAGACGAGAACGTCGACCGTGTCCTCCGACAGCGGTCTGCCGCCCGGCTGGCGGATCGGCGGCGGGGGAGCCGCGCGCGAGCTGGTGTGGCGTTCCCCCACCCCCGTGCCCATGGGCGACGCCCGCGTGGAGTTCCGCGCCGGCGAGCGGGTGCTCGGCGCCCCGGAGCGGGAGGACGACGGCCGCACGTTCCGGCTGCCCCTCGACGCCGTCGGCGACGCGCCGCTGAGGGACCTCCAGGTCCTGTCGGGCGGACGCCGGCTGGACGCGCCGGCCGGCCAGGCCGCGAGGAGACACCGCGACGCGCCGTCCGCCGCGCAGCCCCCGGCGGCGCTCCCGGCGAACCCGGTGGACCCCGGCAGGCCGGGCGCGTACCGCACGCTCACCGGCGAGTACGGCCTCGACCCGGTGAAGCTGCCCGGCTTCGCCGCGCCGGTCGAGATGCGGGCCGTGGTCGTCGCGCCCCGGGGCGCCACCGGCAAGCGGCCCCTCGCCCTCTTCCTGCACGGCCGTCACGGCACCTGCTACAAGCCGGGCACCGACGACGTGACCGGCGACTGGCCCTGCCCGGCCGGGACGAAGGCGGTACCGAGCCACCGGGGGTACCTGAAGGACCAGCGACTCCTCGCCTCCCAGGGCTATGTGACGGTGTCGATCTCCGCCAACGGCATCAACGGCCAGGACTGGGAGGCCGAGGACGGCGGCGCACAGGCCCGGTCCTCGCTGGTGCGGCGGCACCTGGCGACATGGGCCGGCTGGGCCGCCCGCCCCGGCACCGCCCCGGCGGCCGTGCGCGGCGTCCCGACGGCCGACCTCTCGCGCGTCCTGCTCGTCGGGCACTCCCGCGGCGGCGAAGGCGTCAACCGGGCGGCGATGGACAGCCTGTACCCGCCGCCGGCCGCCCAGGACGGCCACCGCGGTCCGGTCCGCTGGAAGATCCGCGGCACCGTCCTCATCGGACCGACGGTCTTCGGCCAGAATCCGGTCGCCGACGTGCCGTCCGCGACGATCCTGCCGGGCTGCGACGGCGACGTCTCCGACCTCCAGGGCGAGGTGTACGTCGACGGCACACGCGGCGTCAGTCGTGGCACCGCCCTGCACAGCGCCGTGTACGTGGTCGGCGCGAACCACAACTTCTTCAACACCGAGTGGACGCCCGGCCGGTCCGAGGCGCCCTCCTCCGACGACTTCTGGGAGGACCCGGAGCAGCCCGACCCGGTGTGCTCCGCGGGCGCCCGGACCCGGCTGACCGCCGACCAGCAGCACCGGGCCGGCGCCACCTACATCGCCGCCGCGGCCCGGCTGTTCGTCGCCGGTGACGACCGGGTGCGCCCGCTGCTCGACGGGTCGGGGCGGCGCGCCCCGTCCGCGGACCCGGCCAGGGTGCTGACCCACGCCGTCGGCGCCCGCCGCACGGCCGGGTTCCTGCCCGACGGCGGGGTGCGGGTGACCGGCGGCAGGCTGTGCGCGGCGGTCGACCCCGACCCCGCCGAGGCCTGCCTGCCCGCCGGCACCAAGGGGTCCTCGCCCCACTTCGCGTGGTGGCAGACCGACGAGGAGGCCGGCCGTAGCGCGGTGGCGCTGGACTGGACGGCACCGGGCACAACGACGCGCGTCCGGCCGGCCGCGCCGCTCTCCCTCGCCGGCGCCGGGAGCCTGGCGCTGCGCGTGTTCGTGTCGCCGAACACGACCGGCACCGAGCTGGACGTGTCGGTCACCGACTCCGCGGGCCGTCGGGCCCGGCTCGGCCGGATCACGGTCGACGGGCTGCCCGGCAGTGAGCGCACCGCCTCCTACTGGGCGCGCGAAGTGCGCGTCCCGCTGACCGCGGCCACCCGCGCCGGACTCGACCTCGGGCACGTCAGGTCGCTGGAACTGACGCCGCGTTCGGCGTCCGGGAAGGCCTGGCTGATGGACGCCTGGGGCTGGGCGCCCGGTAGCCCCGCGGTGCGGGCGGCGGCCCTGCCGCGCGTCGACATCGGGCGCCTCACCGTCAAGGAGGGCGACTCCGGGACCCGGACCTACCACATCCCGGTACGGGTCTCCGGGCACGGCAGCGGCACGGTCCGCTTCTCCGTCCTGGACCCCGACACCGGCCGGTCCGTGGACCGGCTCGTCACGGTGCGGCCCGGCGCCACCCCGCTCGACGTGCCGGTCGAGGTGCGGGGCGACACCCGCTTCGGCTACGACGAGCAGCACGACCTCCTCGCGAAGGCCGTGCGCGGCGCCGTCGTCGGCTCCTACCGGGGCGGCGTCACCGCGGAGAACGACGACCCCGCGCCCGAGGTGACCCTGACCCCGGTCACGGACCGGGTGGCCGAGGGCGGAACGCTGGCCTGGCGGATCTCCCTGTCCGAACCCGCGGACGTGGAGTTCTGGCAGCCGGTGCGGGTGCTCGCGGTCACCGAGGGCGCCGAGCTGTCCACCAAGGACGTCGACCCGCGGTGGCTGATGGACCAGACCGGTGAACTGCCCGACCCAGAACGCCCGTTGTCACAGGCGGTTCTGTGGGTCTGGGTGAACGTCCCGGCCGGGACCACCACCGCCGACCTCACCGTGGTGACGGTGGCGGACCAGGTGGCCGAGCCGGCCGAGTCGGTGCGCCTGGCGCTCGCCGACGACGAGGGCGAGCCGCTGCCCGGCCGTCCCGTCCGGACCGGAACGGTGACGGACGCGCCGTAGCCCGCGCGGTCGCGGGCAGGGGGGCGGGGGCCGGACGGTCCCCGCCCCTCAGCCGTCGAGGGTCACGCGGATCCCGACCGTGCCGTCCGGGCCCCGCCGAAGCCTGCTGCCGAGCAGCGTGAGGCGGCCGAGGGCGCCGTACTTGCGGGCGAGCAGGGTGCGGTAGCGGGCGGTGGTCCGCGCGTCGCAGATCTCGGCACGGGCCGGGACCTGCTCCCCGGTGGGGTTGCCGCGCACGTCGCAGGGACCGACCATGACGTCGCCGCGGGCCCTGATCCGCTTCACCTTCCAGGAGTCGGCGACCGTCCAGGCACCGAGGGCGTCCCCGTCGCGCACCACCCACACCGGGGTGGCGACCCCGGTCCCGTTCTTCCGATAGCTGGTGATCAGCAGGTACTTCCCTGCTCCGAGCCGGTCGAGCGCCTTGTCGTCCATGCCCGCAGTGTAGGCACGTGCGCCGGGGGTCGGCGCAGTGCGGCGGTCGTCCTGCGCACCCCCTCGGTGAGGACGTCGGGCGAGGTCGCGAGGTTCAGCCGTACGTGCCCGGCGCCGCCGGTTCCGAAGTCCGGGCCGGGGCTGAGCGCGACCCGGCCCCGCTCCAGGAAGACCCGCGCCGGGTCGTCGGCGAGGCCGAGCGCCCGGCAGAGCGGCCAGGCCAGGGACATCCCCCCGCCGGGCCGGTGCCCGGTTCCGGGCAGTTGTTCGGCGGGGCGGGCCCGCAAGCCGTGAGGGGATCGTTCCCGGGCTGAACGCGGCCGGGTCCCGGCACGTAAGGAAGTGCGGGTCCTCGACGACCGGAGGACCCCGCGGTGTCGGTACCGCGCGTTCGCTGTTCCCGGGAGCCAGGCATGAGGCACGTACGACGACGGATCGTCAGGCGAGCGACACGGCTGGCGGCCGTCGGCGGGCTCCTCCTGGGGGGTGCCATGGTCACGCAGGCCGCCATGGCGAGCGAGACGCCCGCCACCGCGACCGTGCCGGACGGCGCGGCGCGGTCCGTCGCGAGCACCGGCGCGGATCTGGTGAAGCGGCTCGGCACCTCGCGGACGGCGGGCACCTGGGTCGACTCGGCGGGGCGTCCGGTCGTCGCGGTCACCGACGAGGCCACGGCCGCGACGGTCCGCGCGGCGGGCGCCGAGGCGAAGGTGGTCGGGCACAGCATGAACGAGCTGAAGTCGGCGGCGGCGGCACTGCGTTCGGCGCCCCGGGTGGCCGGCACCGCGTGGGTGATGGACTACAAGTCCAACCAGGTCGTCGTGCGCGGCGACAGCACCGTGTCCGCCTCCGACTGGGGGCGGATGACGGACGTGGCGTCGGGCATCGGCGGTTTCGTCCGCATGGAGCGCACCGAGGGCACCTTCACCACCCGGCTCAACGGCGCCCAGCCCATCCTGTCGACCGGCGGGCGCTGTTCGGCGGGCTTCAACGTGACCAACGGGTCGGACGACTTCATCCTCACCGCCGGACACTGCGGCCCCGCCGGGTCCAGCTGGTTCGCGGACGACCAGGGCACCCGGCAGGTGGGCCGGACGGTCAACTCGGCGTTCCCCGGCTCCGACTTCTCGCTCGTGCAGTACGCCGGCGGGGAGGCCGGCCCGGGGGCGGACATCGTGGCCGTCGGCGACGGCAACGGCGTGCGGATCACGGGCGTCGGCGACGCGGCCGTGGGGCAGCGGGTGTTCCGCAGCGGCAGCACGACCGGCCTGCGCGACGGCGAGGTGACCGGCCTCGACGCGACGGTCAACTATCCGGAGGGCACCGTCTCCGGGCTGATCGAGACGACCGTGTGCGCCGAGTCCGGCGACAGCGGCGGGCCGATGTTCTCCGAGGGCATCGCGCTCGGCGTCACCTCGGGCGGCAGCGGTGACTGCACGACGGGCGGTACGACCTTCTTCCAGCCGGTGACGAAGGCGCTGGCGCAGCTCGGGGTGCAGCTGATCGTGGCGGCGCCGTCCGACGCCGCGGGAAACGGCGCCTCGCCCGCGCCGTCCGAGGGCGCTCCCGAGCCGTCGTCGTCGCCGACACAGGCGGCGGTGGCCCCGGGGTCGGTCACGCCGGGCTCGACGACGCCGGTGACGGGTGGCACGGACGCGGTGTCGCTGGCGGCGCGGCTCACCGATCCGCGCAACATCGGGCCCGGCCTGCTGGTGATCGCGGGCAGTCTGGTCGCGCTGGTGGCGACCCGGTACATCCGGGCGGAGCAGGACCGCAAGGCGTACCAGCGGCAGTACTCGGCGAGCTGGGGGTGAGGTGACGCAGGGCACGGTGGCACGGGGCCCGGTGACGTCCCCTCAGTGACGCAGGGCACAGTGCCGGCAAGCACGGTGACGCCGGGCGCCTGCGGCGTCACCGGACAACGAGAAGGGCACCCGCGAGGGGTGCCCGGACGGAGTCGCGGAGGCGGAGCTGCGAGAGGGAAGGTCCTGCGGCCGGACGGCTGTCAGGCCGCCTCGCCCGATTGCGGGGCCACGGCGGCCCACTCCAGGACGAGCCGCCGGTACTCCTCGCGCTGCTCGCCCGTCAGTGTCCCGCCCGACCGGAGCCACAGGGCCCTGATCTCCTCGTTGACCTCCGCGGCCGATCGCGCCGAGCGCTCGGTGAGGTGTTCAACAGTGGTGGACATGGTGTGAATCTTACGGCGCCCGGGGTGAAGGCGACGTGAGTAATACACGGATTAAACGGACAGAACGGACGTGTCACTGATCACGTCCGTTCTGTCGTGTCCGCTCGTCCGCCGTCGGCCGAGTGCCGGTCAGGTGCCCGGCTTGCGGCCGTACACGAAGACGTCGTCGCCGGTCTTGAGCAGGGACCAGTACTTCTTCGCGGCCGTCTTCGTCATGTTGACGCAGCCGTGCGAACCGGGCGGGTTCCACATGCTGACGCCGACCGAGTGGAAGGCCTGGCCCCCGTCGAAGAACTGGCTGTACGGCATGGGCACGTTGTAGATGCTCGACACGTGGTCGATGTTGCGCCAGTAGACCTTCTTCAGGCCGGTACGGGTCTCGTAGCCGTCGCGTCCGGTGCGGACCGGGACCGGCCCGTAGACGAGGCGGCTGCCGTCCTGGATCCAGCTGATCTGGAGGGTGAGGTTCACGCAGGCGATGCGGCCCTTGTTGGTCGGGCACTTGCCCGCCTTGTTGGGCTTGGTGCCCACCGCCTTCTGCTTGTTCATGAGATCCATCACGCCCCAGGTGACGGGTCCCGCGTAGCCGATGTTCGGCGTGATGCCGTGCTTGTTCTGGAAGGCCTGGATGGCCTTGCAGTCGGCCGACGACTGCTTCCCGTCGACCGGCCGGCCGAGGAACTTCTCGACCTGCTTCTGGTACGGCCCGGCCTGCGTGGTGCAGCTCGCGGCCTGTGCGGGCGCCGCGCCCAGCGCGAGCGTCAGCGGCGCGATCAGCCCCGTGACCCCGAGTGCGACGGCACCTCGTCTGCGTATGTCCCCCATGACTGCCACTGCCTCTCCCTGGCCCGATTCCGGCGACTCCACCCACTAGACCCGTTCGGCGGCGTTTCGGTTGTAGGGCGGATCGTACTGTGACGAAACGGTGAACTTCCCCGGTCCGGCCGGCCGGGGCCCGGCCGGGCCCCCCCCCGCGGCCCGCCACCCCCCCCGCCCCGCCCCCCCGGTGCCCCCCCGGTGCGCCGGGCGGCCCGCGGCCCGGCCGACACCCCCCACAACCCCGGGGGGGGGGGTTTGGTTTTGTGGGGGGTCGGTCTGTGTCAAAAAGGTTTCACCCCCCGGGGCCCCCCGGGGGGCCCCCGCCCCCCCCCGCCCCCCCGGACCGGATCACCCGCCGGACCGGCTCACCGGTAGCCCGTCGTGTCCGCCGGCCTGCCCGCGTCCTGGACCTCGACGAGGTAGCGCCAGGCGTCGGGGCGGCTGCCGTCGAGGTCGGTGAAGCCGTACTCGGGGGCGAGTGAGCCACTGGACAGCGACTGCCCGTTGCGGCGGGCGACGTCGGGGTCGGCGGCGAGGGCGGCGACGGCGCGGCCGACGTAGCGGGGCGTCTCGGAGATGGCGAAGTGCGGCACCGTCTCGAGGGCGTCGCGCCAGTTGTCCTCGCGCACCCCGAACTGGTCGAGCATGATCTCGGAGCGCATCCAGCCGGGGGTGAGCGCGAGGGCGGTGGCGCCGCGCGGGCCGAGTTCGTGGGCGAGGGCGAAGGCCATCCGCAGGACGGAGGCCTTGGCCAGGTCGTAGAAGAAGTTCACGCGGTAGGTGTCGCGGTTGTACTCGGCGGTGCCGTCGGTGACCTCGACGACCAGACCACCCGGCCGGCGCAGCAGGAGCGGCAGGGCGTGGTGGCTGGTGATCGCGTGGGTCTCGACGGCGAGCCGCAACAGCCGCAGGCCGTCGTCGAGGTCGTGCTCCCAGACGGGGGTGTCCCAGGCGAAGAGGTTCTCGCCGCCCCAGATGTCGTTGACGAGGAGGTCGAGGCGGTCCTGCTCGGCGGCGATCCGGTCGACGAGCGCGCGGACCTGGGCGGGTTCGAGGTGGTCGGTGGGTACGGCGATGCCGTGGCCGCCCGCCTCGGTGACCAGGTCGGCGGAGTCCTCGATCGTCTCGGGGCGGTCGTACTCGGAGCGGCGGGCGCGGGTGGAGCGACCGGTGACGTAGACGGTGGCGCCGGCCGCCCCCAGTTCCACGGCGATGCCCCGCCCCGCTCCCCGGGTCGCCCCGGCGACCAGGGCGACCCTGCCTTCCAGCGGTCCGGACATGTGTGACCTCCTGTGGGTGTCTCCGTCGATGACGTCATCGACGTCATCGACGATCACGTGGAAGCCGGACATCTTCTGTCGCCTTTTACGGCGGGGTCGCCCGGTCGGCCGAGAGCGGGCACCGGGCGGGCCGGTCAGTGGCCCCGTGCGATCCACTCCTGGAGGTGGGGGGCCTCCGCGCCGATGGTGGTCGGGTCGCCGTGGCCGGTGAGGACCTTCGTCTCGGGCGGGAGGGTCAGGAGGCGGTCGCGGATGGAGTCGATGATGGTCGGGAAGTGGGAGTAGGAGCGGCCGGTGGCGCCGGGGCCGCCCTGGAAGAGGGTGTCGCCGGTGAACAGGACGCCGAGCCCCGGCTCGTACAGGCAGACCGCGCCGGGCGCGTGGCCGGGCGTGTGCAGCACGGTGAGGTCGGCACCGGCGACCTCGATGACCTGGCCGTCCACCAGGTGGGCGTCGGGCTCGCGGTCGGGGTGGGTCATCCTCCACAGCGGGAGGTCGTCTGGGTGCAGCCACACGGTGGCGCCGGTCGCGTCGGCGAGGGCGGGCGCGGCGTCGATGTGGTCGTTGTGGGCGTGGGTGCACACGATGGCGGTCAGCCGGCGGTCGCCGAGCGCGGCGAGCACGGCGTCGGCGTCGTGGGCGGCGTCGACGACGACGGCCTCGTGGTCGTCGCCGACGATCCAGACGTTGTTGTCGACGTCCCAGGTGCCGCCGTCGAGGCTGAACCGGCCGGAGGTGACGACGCGTTCGATGCGGGTGGCCATCACAGCACCACCACCGAGCGCAGCACGTCACCGTGGTGCATCCGCTCGAAGGCCTGCTCCACCTCGTCGAGTCCGATGGTCTCGGTGACGAACGCGCCGAGGTCCAGGCGGCCTTGCAGGTGCAGGTCGATCAGCATGGGGAAGTCGCGGGAGGGCAGGCAGTCGCCGTACCAGGACGACTTCAGCGCGCCGCCGCGTCCGAAGACGTCCAGCAGCGGCAGTTCGAGTTTCATCTCCGGGGTGGGCACGCCCACCAGGACGACGGTGCCGGCCAGGTCGCGGGCGTAGAAGGCCTGCCGGTAGGTCTCCGGGCGGCCGACCGCCTCGATCACCACGTCGGCGCCGAAGCCGCCGGTCAGCTCGCGGATCGCCTCGACCGGGTCCGTCTCCTTGGAGTTGACGGTGTGGGTGGCGCCCATCGTGCGGGCGGTGGCGAGCTTGCGGTCGTCGATGTCGACGGCGATGATCTTCGCCGCGCCCGCCAGGTTCGCCCCGGCGATCGCCGCGTCGCCGACCCCGCCGCAGCCGATGACGGCGACGGTGTCGCCGCGGCCGACGTTGCCGGTGTTGATCGCGGCGCCGATGCCGGCCATCACGCCGCAGCCCAGCAGTCCGGCCACCGCCGGCGACACGGACGGGTCGACCTTGGTGCACTGACCGGCGGCGACCAGCGTCTTCTCCGCGAAGGCGCCGATGCCCAGCGCCGGGGACAGCTCCTGCCCCGTCGAGGCGAGGGTCATCCTCTGCTTCGCGTTGTGGGTGTCGAAGCAGTACCAGGGGCGACCGCGCAGACAGGCCCGGCACTGGCCGCACACGGCCCGCCAGTTCAGGATCACGAAGTCGCCGGGGGCCACGTCGGTGACGCCCTCGCCGACCGACTCCACGACGCCGGCCGCCTCGTGGCCCAGCAGGAAGGGGAAGTCGTCGTTGATGCCGCCCTGCTTGTAGTGCAGGTCGGTGTGGCACACCCCGCAGGCCTGGATCTGGACCACGGCTTCCCCGGGTCCGGGGTCCGGCACGAGAATCGTCTCCACCCGCACCGCTTCGTCCTTGCCCGGTGCGATCACTGCGCGCACTTCCTGCGCCATGGTGCTGTTCCTTTCGTCGGCGGCCGACCGTCCGCCTCCGACCCTACGCGTGACTGATCGGTACGCACGCACGACGAGCCAGGTCACGGGAGGGAAGGCCGTCCCGCCGCCGGTCCCGGCGGACGGCGACGTAGCCTGAACGCCGCAGACCGCCCGGCATCGAGGAGCCCCGTGAGCATCGCAGAGACGGCCGCCGTCCAGTCCCCGTGGCGGCTGCTGCTCCACTACGTGAGACCGCACCGCTGGACGCTGCTGGCGGGGGCGCTGCTCTCGCTGGTCACCGGTGCGACCGGACTGCTGCTGCCGCTGGTGGCGAAGGGGTTGATCGAGGACCTGTCCCACGACCGGGCGATCACCGGCGCGTTGGTGCTGCTGTCGGTGCTGGTGGTCGCCAACGCGGCGGTGGGCGCGCTGGGTTCGTACGTGCTGCGGCGCACGGCCGAGTCGGTGGTGCTGAGCGCGCGGCGGTCGCTGTCGTCGTACCTGCTGCGGCTGCGGATCGCGGCGGTGGACCGCAGCGAGCCCGGTGACCTGATGGCCCGCATGACCTCGGACACGACCCTGCTGCGGGAGGTCACCACCGACTCGCTGGTCGGCCTCGGCACCGGCGGGCTCACGCTCGTCGGGACGGTGGTGCTGATGGGGGTGGTGGACCCGGTGCTGCTCGGGATCACCCTCGCGGTGATCCTGGTCGCCGGGACGGTCATCGGGGTGATCGTGCCGCGCATCAACCGGGCCAGCCGCCGGGCGCAGGACGCGGTCGGGGTGATGGGCGCCTCGCTGGAGCGGGTGCTGGGCGCGTTGCGCACGGTGAAGGCGGCGGGTGCCGAGGACCGCGAGGAGAAGGCGCTGCACGCGGCGGCGCAGGACTCGTGGCGGCAGAGCGTGTCGGCCGCCAAGTGGTCGGCGGCCGCGGGCAACACGGCCGGTCTGGCGATGCAGAGCGCGTTCATCACGGTGCTGGCGGTCGGCGGGGCGCGGGTCGCCACGGGCGCGATCGACATCGCGACGCTGGTGGCGTTCCTGCTGTACGTCTTCTACCTGATGTCGCCGATCCAGCAGGTCATCGGCGCCGTCGTGCAGTACCAGGCGGGCTCGGCGGCACTCGGCCGCATCCAGGAGACCCTGCTGCTGCCCGCCGAACCGGCGTCCCGCCCCGCGTCCCTGCCCGCGCCGACGGCGGAACCGGCCTCGCTGGCCTTCACCGACGTCCGCTTCCGGTACGCCGACGATCTGCCGTACGTCCACCACGGGGTGACGTTCGACGTGCCGGCGCGCGGCATGACCGCGTTCGTCGGCCCGTCCGGCGCCGGCAAGACGACGGTGTTCTCGCTGATCGAGCGGTTCTACGACCCCGACTCGGGGACGATCGCCTTCGACGGCCGCCCGCTGCCGGACTGGGAGCTGAGCCGGCTGCGCGCCGCCATCGGCTACGTCGAGCAGGACGCCCCGGTGCTGTCGGGGACCCTGCGCGACAACCTGGTGCTGGGGAACGCGGAGGCCGACGACGACACCGTGCGGCGGGTGCTGAAGACGACCCGCCTGGACACGCTGGTCGGCGGTCTGCCGGACGGGCTCGACACGCTGGTCGGGCACCGCGGGACCAAGCTGTCCGGCGGTGAGCGCCAGCGGGTGGCGATCGCCCGTGCCCTGCTGCGCAACCCACGGCTGCTGCTGCTGGACGAGGCGACCTCCCAGCTGGACGCGGTGAACGAGGCGGCCCTGCGCGACACCGTCGCCGACGTGGCCCGCACGACCACCGTCCTCGTGGTGGCCCACCGGCTGTCGACGGTGACGTCGGCCGACCGGATCGTGGTCATGGAGGCCGGGCGGGTGCGGGCGGTGGGCACCCACCGTGAGCTGGTGGCCGCCGACCCGCTCTACGCCGAGCTGGCGGCGACGCAGTTCCTGGCGACGGCGGGCTGACGCGCCGGTGGGGCCGCCCGTGCTCCGGGCGGCCCCACCGGGCCTGCGCGATCCCGCGGCCGCGGGTCAGGTCCGGACGGCCGGCACCAGGCCGGTGACGGGGGCGACGAGGCCGGTGATCTGCTGGAGCTCGTTGAGCTGCCGGAGCCCCTTCACCTTGTTCAGCTCGCCCAGTTGGCCCGAGACCGGGGGCAGTTCGCCCCGCCGCTCGGCGGGAACCTGCGCCTCGGCGAGCGAGTCCAGTGCGCTGAGCGGGTTCAGCCTGCCCACGGCCGGGGCTTCGGCGGCGCTCGCCAGGGGTGCGGCGAGGCCGGTGACCCCGGCGGCGAGAGCGGCGACGGCGACGATGCGACGAGTGGAGATCATGCCTACCGCAACGCGCGGGACGGCTCCGCGGACACGGGTGCGGGGCGGCGCTCACCCGACGGACGCAACGGGGGTCTGCGCTTGCCGAGCGCGGTGCGGCGGAGGAGTCTCGAAGGGTGAGGGCCCGCCGGGCCGTCCCCCGCGGTCCGTGGTCCTCGAAGGAGGTCACCATGGGCACCGCGACAGGTTCCGCCTTCGACTCCGAGACCCTGCGCAGGGGCGTGGAGGGACGGACTCCCGCGACGCTGCTGTCGCTCTACGCGGACGACGCGGAGATCCGCGTCGTGGACCGCAACAGCCAGCCCAGCCGCCCGACGGTCCTGCACGGCCGCGACGAGATCGCCGAGATGCTCCAGGACGTGTACAGCCGGGACATGACGCACCGGCTGGAGGACTGCGTGGTGCAGGGCGACCGCGCCGCCTTCAGCGAGTCCTGCGAGTACGCGGACGGTGTCCGCGTCCTGTCCGAGTCGATGATCACCCTGCGCGACGGCAAGATCGTCGGGCAGACGATGATCCAGGCGTGGGACGAGTAGGAAGGGGCGACCGGCGGCGGACGAGACGAGGGGCGGGGTGAGGAGGTCGGCCCGGCGGCCGGTGCGACAGTGCGGACCGGCCGTCAAGGGCTCCGTTGCGGGCTCCCTTCCGGGCTCCGTTGCGGGCTCCGTTCCGCGGGCCGCAGGATGCCCAGCAGCTGCCGCACCAGTTCGTCCACGACCTCGTCGAGGGTGGCGTCCACCCAGCCCGCGCTCCAGTCGTGCAGGAGGCCGTTGACGCTGCCGATGAAGGCCGTCGCGGCGAGGCGGTAGTCGCGGGGGGCGGCCTCGCCCCGGCCGGCGGCGGCGTCGGCCTCGGCGCAGATGAGCTCGACCCAGCGGGCGCGCCGCGCGAGGCGCTGTTCCTCCATGCGGGGACTGACGCCGACGATCTCGACGAAGGTGATGCGGATGCGGCGCGGGTCGGCGGTGACGCTGTCGGCGTAGGCGCGGAAGAACGCGGCGACCCGCTCCGCGAGCGGCAGGTGCCGGGCGACGGCGAAGGCGGCGACGACCGCTTCCTCGGACCGGTCGTTGACCTGGAGGTGCAGTGCGGCCAGGACGTCCTCGAGGGTGCGGAACTCCTCGTAGAACTGCCGCGTCGACAGGCCGGCCGCCTCGCTGAGCGCCGCGACCGTGGTGTTCCGGTAACCGGGGGTGCCGCCGAACAGCCGCAGTGCCGCGTCCAGGAACCTGCGCCGCCGCTCGGCCTGTCGCTCCGCGGCGGACCTGCCGGCGTAGCGGCCGGTCGGCGCCCTCAGCCTGCCCGCCACGGTTCCCCCCTCGTCGTCCTGTCTCCCGATTTTGTCGTGCACGTGGCTTGTGGCGAAGGGCACCCCTTCCTTACTTTCCAGTAAGTCAACTTTGAACGCTTGCGTGTTCAGATTCGGGACCTCCCTGCACAGCTGCCCGCACGTGCCCCCACCCCAGAGGAGAGAGCAGCCATGGCTGCCTTCAGAACCAGGCACCTTTGCTCCGTAGCCGCCGCCCTCGTCCTGACCGTCACCGCCCCCACCACCGCCGCCACCGCCGCGACCCCCGCCACCGACGCCGCAGATGCCGCCGCGCTGCGCCAGGTGCTGCTGGTCGCCAACAACTGGGACGGCACCGCGGACGTCATCAAGTCCACCGGGGACTACGCGAGGATCGGCCGGATCAACGTCATTCCCGACAAGGACCAGCGGATGGCGGAGATCAACGCCGACCCGATCCGGTGGATCGCCTTCATGACGATCCGCAACAGCGTCGGCGAGGGGCACGACCAGTTCGTCGACGACATGTACTCCACGCCGGACGGCGCCTCCGTGGTGGTCTCCCGGCCCAGCTTCGCCGACGTCGTCTCGATCGACGTGGCGACGGGAGCCGTCAACTGGCGCTTCCCGGTGTCGGGTTACCGGGCCGACCACATGGCCGTCTCCCCCGACGGCAAGCGGGTCGCGGTCTCCGCGTCGACGTCGAACACCGTCCACGTGCTCGACATCGACACCGGGAGGCAGCTCGGCTCGTACGCCACGGGCGACAAGCCGCACGAGAACGTCTTCACCAAGGACGGCAAGCACATCTGGACCATGTCGATCGGCGACGTGACCACCGCCCTCGACGCGCCGTGGCTGGACTGGACCAAGGGCGACCGGCGCGTCACCGTCGTCGACGCGACGACGTACCGGCCGGTGAAGACGATCGACATGCGGCAGCGGCTGGACGCGATCGGCCTGTCGGACCATTCCGACGCCGTGCGTCCGGCCGCCTTCTCCCCCGACGAGTCCAAGCTGTACTTCCAGGTCTCGTTCTTCAACGGGTTCTTCGAGTACGACGTCGCCACGGACCGGATCACCCGGACCAGGACGCTGCCGGAGAACCCCGCCACGAACGACGACCGCACCACGTTCGTCAACGACTCCCGGCACCACGGGCTGACGATGCGGCCGGACGGCAGCAAGCTGTGCGTGGCGGGCACGATGGACGACTACGCGACCGTCGTCGACCGCGCCACCCTCCAGGAGGGCCCGCTGGTCCCCGTCTCCAAGCCGTACTGGGCGACGGTCGGCGGCGACGGCAAGGACTGCGTCGTCTCCGAGAGCGGGGCCGACCAGGTCACGGCGATCGACTTCGCCACCGGCCGCAAGGTCGTCTCGGTGCCGGTGGGCGACCACCCGCAGCGGGTGCGGCTCGGCCACGTCCCGGCCGACTGGACGTCCCCGGCGGGCTGAGCCGGGCCGCCCGTCCGTGCGCCGGGGCCGGAGGGGCCCGGCGCACGGACGGGTCCGTCATCCGCCGAACCGCTGGGCCGCCCACGCGGCCAGCTCACCGCGGGCCGCGGCCAGCAGGGCCGGGGCCGGGGCGGTGGCGCCGTTGGTCACCAGGGCGTAGTGCACGGTGCCCGAGTCGGTGTCGGTGAGCAGCAGTCGCCGGCTTCCGGTGCCGCCCGGCTCGGCGGCGACGCCGACCGGGCCGGTGGGGGTGTACGCCGGCGGGGCGTGGGCGGTGCCGAGGTCGGAGACCACGGTCGTCGACGCGGCCGGGAACGAGGCGGGCAGGTGCAGCTCGGTCGGCGCCGGGCCGCCGCCGGAGCGCCACACGAGCAGCCCGTACTGCCCGGAGCCCACGAGCTGCGCCACGCCGGGCAGCGAACTCGGCACCGGATTCCAGGTGAGGGTGGTCGAGCCGTCGCGGGAGCGGTCCTCGTAGGTGAAGGCCAGGGTCGTGCCGGAGGTGGCGCTCGGGTAGATCCGGTCGAGCAGCCGCGCGTCCTGACGGAGCGTCGCCCTGCCGCCGTCGTCGAGGCGTACGGCGGAGAGGTCCTCGTCGTTCCAGGCGTCGCCGGCGGTGAGCACCTTGTCGGGGTTGCCGTTCATCAGCTCGTGGTGGCGGCCGTGGTAGATGTCCCACTGCCACTGGTTGCCGGAGAGGACCGGTCCGGAGGCGGCCGGGTTCGCCCACCAGGCGGCGCCCTTCACCCGCGAGTCGAGGGCCTGGTACATGGCCTTGAGGACGGTCGGCGCCTTGTCGGAGACCGTGCCGGCGAGGGGATGGCCGAACTCGCTGACCACGGCGGTCGTCCCGGCCGCCGCCGCCCGGTCGCGGACGGCGGCGAAGTCGGTGGCGTACTGGCCGTCGGCGGCCTTGCCCCACATCAGGATCGCGGAGATGGCCTTCTGGTCGTAGAAGTGGGTGTTGAAGACGTAACGGGAGCCCAGGGTGCCCGCGTCGAGGAGGCCGCCCTCCTGTTTCTGGGAGGCGATGTTGGCGTTCCAGAACATGTTCGGTTCGACGAGGGCGGGCTTGTCCTGCCAGCCGGCCGCGTCCATCCGGTCCCGGAACCTCTCGTAGAAGGGCCACAGCAGGTCGCGTTCCCAGGTGCGGCTGCTCTGGCCGGAGTCGTAGGTGCCGGCGTAGGGCTCGTTGTAGGGGTCGAAGCCGATGACGCCGGCGAACTCCTCGGCACTCAGGTGCTCCCGGACGTACGTCATGGTCTGCTGGGCGGTGGCGAGGAAGGCGTCCTGGAGGCCGTGGGCGTTGTGCCAGAAGTCGTGCTGGGCGGCCTTCACCGCGCCGTTCTGGGTAATGTTCTGACCCCAGAACAGGCAGATCCCGCAGGACTCGTCGGGATAGTCGCCGAGTTCCACCGCCCACCGGGGGGCGCCGTCGCCCGTGTACCAGCTGTCGGGGTCGAAGAGGTGGCGGGAGTAGAGGTCCTGGTGGAAGTCGGGGTAGACGCGGATTCCCGCGTCGAGGAAGGCGCGCAGCTGGTCGGTGGCCGCGGCCAGGTAGGCGGTGTCGACCTGGCCGCGCACCGGCTCGGCGTAGGCCCAGGAGAGCAGGAAGCGCACGGAGTTGCCGCCGCCGAGGGCGCGCAGGGCGGTCGCCGACTTCTTCGCGTCGGCGACGGAGGCGAAGGGCAGGCCCCCGTTCTCGGCGAGCTTGGTCTCGCCGGAGACGTTGTAGCCGCGCAGCACGACCTCGCGGCCGGTGCCGTCCACGAAGCGGCCGCCGGACACGGTGAGCGCGGTGCCGTCGAACGGGAGGGAGTCGGGGAGGGGGGCGGCGGTGGCGGCCGGGGTGCCCGCCACCGTCAGGAATCCGCAGAGTCCGCAGAGGACGACCAGAACAGCGAGCAGACGTGCCCGAATATTAGGCATGTACACTACAATCCGGCCCTTCCCGGACACCGTCAATAGCTTCTGACCCATGAGTAAGCTGACGGCACGCCACCGCTGTTCGCACGGCGGGGACGGCGCTGCCGTGCCGTCGTTCCGGTGCGAGGGTGTGGTGTGCGACGCGCGCCCCGCGCGGCGGCCGCTCGCGTCAGCGCGGCGGCAGCCGGTGCAGCACGACGTCCGTCAGCCGCCCCGCGTCCACGGCGGCCGTCAGGTAGGTGCAGTGCGGTTGGCGCCGCCGGTCGGTCGGGGAGCCCGGGTTGAGCAGCCGCGGCCCGCCGGGGGCGGTGGTGTCCCACGGGATGTGGCTGTGCCCGAAGACCAGGACGTCGACGTCGGGGAAGCGTGCGGCGCAGCGGGCCTCCCGGCCCCGCGCCGGGCCGGTCTCGTGGACCACCGCGAGGCGCAGCCCGCCGAGGTCGGCGTACGCGGTCCCGGGGAGGCGGGCGCGCAGTTCGGGACCGTCGTTGTTGCCGTACACGCCGATCAGCCGGCGGCTGCGGCGCTCCAGCAGGTCCAGGGTGGCCGTGTCGACCCAGTCCCCGGCGTGCACGACGACGTCCGCCTCCCCGAGCGCGTCCAGCAGCGGGGCGGGAAGCACCTTGGCGCGCTTGGGGAGGTGGGTGTCGGACGTCAGCAGCAGGCGCACGGTCCCAGCGTACGGCGGCGGGTCCCCGCGGGATCCGCTCAGTCCTCACCCCTGACGATGTTGCCCTCCGGGCCGCCGCGCGCCGCGGGCGCGGCGCCGGGGGGTTCCACGGCCGGCACGCAGGTGCGCGGCGCGGTCCTGGCGCCGCGCAGCCGGAGGGTCCTGGCCCAGCCCGTCTCGGGCCCGCGGCCGGTGGGTCGGTCGGCCAGGGGTGAGGTCGTCACGTTCGGTCATCGCCTTTCTGCGTCATGGTCGGCGGGCACCAGAGGCGCCGCTGCCGAAGGAGCCGCCGGACCCCGGGTCAGTTCCAGCGGGGGCGGCTCCGGTCGTCGCCCTCGCGGCTGCCGGTGGGCCGCAGCTCGTGCGGGGTGAGGCGCTCGCCGTTCTGCGACCGCGGCATCTCGTTGGGCTCGCGCGTCCCGTGGCTCTCGCGCACCGGGCCCGACGCGGGCATCCGGGGCTGTTCCTCGGGACGCGGCGGGGCGGGCTCGCGGCTGCGGATCCTGGCGCCGAGCCGGAAGGCCCAGATCAGACCGCCGACGAGCGCGACGCCCACGACGACGAAGGCGACGGTGGCCAGAGCGGACTTTCCGGAGGCCGCCAGCACGGCGGTGGCAAGGGTGTTCATGGACGCCGGGTACCCTGCGTGCGCTCGGGAACACCCGGAGCGCCGCCCGGACTCCTCCGGCTCGTGTCTCCCGCTCATCCCTCCATCTGCAGCTCGCTCCACACCTGCTTGCCGCCGCTGACCGGCAGCGTTCCCCAGGTGTCGGACACGGCTTCCACGAGCAGGATGCCGCGGCCTCCGGTGGCCTCCCAGCCCAGACTGGTCGGCTTGACGGGCGTGCGGGGCGAGGCGTCGGTGACGGAGATGCGCAGCCGGTGGCCGACGAGCATGAGGTCGAGGCGGACCGGGCCGTCGGTGTGCACGAGGGCGTTGGTGACGAGTTCGGAGACGACCAGCAGGGCCGCGTCCATGGCGTCCGCCGGCACGCCCCAGGCGCGCAGGCCGCGCCGGGTGAAGCGGCGGGCGTGCCGGGCGGCCTCGGGAACCCGCCACACCGTCCAGCCCTCGCGCAGCGGCTGCACGGCCATGCCGTCGTAGCGCATCAGGAGCAGGGCGACGTCGTCGTCGCGGTGGGCGTTGCCGAGCAGGGCGTCGGCGACGAGGCCCAGGTGGGCGGGGTCGGACACGGACAGTTCGTGCGCGAGGCGGTCCATGCCGGTGTCGATGTCCATGGCGGCGGACTCCACGAGCCCGTCCGTGGTCAGGGCGATCACGGTGCCGGGCACCAGCCGCAGCGGGGTCATCGGGAAGTCCGCCTGGGTGACGACGCCGAGCGGGGGGCCGCCGTCGGACTCGGCGATCTCCGTTGCGCCGTCCGGGTGACGCAGCACGGGCGGCGGGTGCCCGGCGCGGACGCACCAGGCGGTGCCGGCCTCCAGGTCGACCTCGACGTAGCAGCAGGTGGCGAAGAGGTCCGTCTCCAGCTCCATCAGGAGCCGGTTGGCGTGCGAGACCACCACGTCCGGCGGGTGTCCCTCGGCCGCGTAGGCGCGCAGGGCGGTGCGCATCTGGCCCATGAGGGTGGCGGCACCGGTGCTGTGCCCCTGGACGTCGCCGATCACGAGGGCGACGTGGTTGTCGGGCAGCGGGATCACGTCGTACCAGTCGCCGCCGACCTCCAGGCCGGCGGTGGCCGGCAGGTAGCGGGCGACGGCGACCGCGCCGGGGAGTTTCGGCAGCCGGCGGGGCAGCAGCTGGCGCTGGAGCATGCCGACGAGTTCGTGCTCGGCGTCGAAGGCGTGGGCGCGCATCAGGGCCTGGCCGACGAGTCCGGCGGAGGCGGTGAGCAGGGCGCGTTCGTCGGGCCCGAAGTCGTGCGGGGTGTCCCAGCCGATCAGGCAGGCGCCGGCCATGCGGCCCCCGGCGGACAGCGGCAGGACGGCGAGGCCGCCGGGGCCGACATCGGCGAGGGCCGGCTCCAGGGTGGTGCCGGCGGGCCAGATCCGGGCCCGCCCCTCACGGAGGGCGGCGGCGAGGGTGGGCATGGTGCGCACGGGCGCGTCCGGCCACTCGGTGCGCCACTCCAGCCGCCACAGTGCGGGCCAGGACTCGGGTTCGGGCGGGTCCAGGACGGTCACGACGAGCCGGTCGTTCTCCAGCTCGGCCAGCGCGATCCGGTCGGCCCGCAGCGGGAGCCGCAGCGCGGACACGACGGCCTGGCTGACGTCACGGACCGTGCCCGCGGTGGCGAGGGCGGCGGCCAGGCGCTGCACGCGGGCCACGTCGGTGACGCCGGAGCGCACGGTGGAGACGTCGGCGACGGTCCCTGCGAGCCGGGCCGGGTGCCCCTCGCCGCCGGGCAGGAGACGGCCGCGCAGCCTCAGCCAGCGGGGCGGGCCGCCGTCGGCCCGCAGCACCCGGAACTCCAGCTCACGTTCGCCGATGGACATGTGGTCGGCCTCGACCACGGACATCAGCGCGGGCAGGTCGTCCGGGACGGTGTGGCCGAGCAGCGTCTCGACCCGGCCGTCGAAGTCGTGCCGGCGCAGGCCGAACAGGTCCAGGATCTCGTCGCCGACCTCGACCCGGCCAGTGTCCATGGCGAGGCTGAAGGAGTTGGCGCGCAGCTCCTCGACCTCGTCGGGCTCGCCGGGGGCGGGCAGGGAGACGGCCTCGGCGACGAGTTCCAGACAGGCGCGGTCGCCGGTGTCGAAGCCGCGGGGATGCTCACTGACGGCGATCAGGCAGCCGCCGTCGCCGCCGCGCACGGGCAGGGCGGCGAGGTGGACGTCCCCGGCGGGCATCCGGCGCGAGTCCGGGCAGTCGGCGAGCTGCTCGGGGCCCAGCCACAGGGGAACCCCGGTGCGGTGGGCGTCGGCGACCGGGGACCGTCCGTCGAGGGGGTAGCTCTCCCGCAGCCCGTACAGGGTCCTGGGGGCGCCGGCCGACTCGATCAGACAGAGCAGGTCGCCGTTGCCGCCGGGCGTGTAGACGGCGGCCAGGCTCGCGCTCGAGAAGACCAGGGCCTGTTCGAGAACGCGCCGCATCCGTTCCGGTGAGGCGGGGTGGGCCGTGACCGTCCTCAGGGCATCTTCGACACGCAGGGCTCTCGCCTTGCGCTCCGCAGCACCCTGACTGACCACGACCGTAATTACAGCGCTTATGCGACGTTCGCGCAGCCCTTGCGACGACGCGGAGAGGTCGCCGTGGCACGGGGCGGGGAGCCCGGGAGGCCTGCGGACGCGTGCGCGGCCCGGCCGCCCCGTCCCCTCCTCCCCCTCCTCCCCCGCCCCGCCTGCCCGGAGCGGGCCGGGCCGGGCCGGTGGACCTCGTGCCGGGCCACGGCGTACGGCCGCCCGACCGTCCCCGCCGCTCTCGCCGTGCGCTCGCGGCCGGCAGGGGGCAGATTTGGTTGCCCGGGACCGTACGGCCGGGCGAGGAGGTGGGCGCCGTGTCCGAGGGACAGCGGTCCGGCCGGGCGCCCGGGGATCCGGTCGGGCGGGCGGTGCTGGCGCCGCCGCTGACGGCGATGATGGACGCCGTCGGGGCCCACTCCGGTGCGGTCTACCTGCTGCCGGACGACGAGCCGGTGCTGGAGATGGCGGTGATGGCCGGGCTGCCCCGGTCCTTCGTGGCGCCCTGGCAGCGGGTGGGGCTCGGCGCGCGGATCCCGGTGGCCCGCGCGGTGCGTGAGCGGCGGCTGGTGTGGGTGGGCGGCGAGGAGGAGATGGCCCGCTCCTATCCGCGGGTCGGCATGGTCCTGCCGTACCCGTTCGCGATGGCCGCGCTGCCGCTGGCGACCGGTTCGAAGGTGTACGGCGCGGTCTTCGTGACCTGGCCGGGCTCGCACCCGCCGGAGCTGTCCGACCGGGAGCGGCACGAGCTGCGGACGGGCTGCGAGCGGCTGGCGCTGCGGCTGGAGCGGGCCGCCGCCGAGAACCGTCCGGTGCGCGCCGAGGCCGACCCGCCGGCCGTGGGGCGGGCCGGGGTCGCGGACACGCTGGGCACGGTGGAGGCGGCGCGGCTGGTGGCCAGGCTGCCGTACGGGCTCTGCTCGCTGGATCCGACCGGGCGGATGGTGTTCGCCAACCCGGCCGCGGCCGACCTGCTCGGCGTCCCGGTGGACGAGCTGCTGGGCGCCACGCTGTGGGCGTCGGTGCCGTGGCTGGCCGATCCGATGTACGAGGAGCGCTACCGGGCCGCGTTGATCAGCCGGCACGTCACCTCCTTCGTGGCACTGCGCCCGCCCTCGGACTGGCTGTCCTTCCGGCTGTACCCCAGCGCCACGGGGACCACCGTGCGGGTGGTCCGGGCGCGGGCGGTGTCGGTGACGACCCCGCCCGCGGCCGTGCGCGGCGACGACACCCCGCCCCCGCTGGTGTCGATGTCGCAGGCGCTGAGCCTGGCCGGGGCGCTGACCGAGACGGTGAGCGTGCAGGACGTGGTGCGGCTGGTGGCCGAGGAGATCGCGCCGGCCGTGGGCAGCGGGGCCCTGGCGCTGCTCGGCGCGCGGGCGGGCCGGCTGCACGTGCTCGGGCACCACGGCTACCGGGACCCGCACGTGGTGGAGCGGTTCGACGGGATGCCGCTGGCCTCCCCCACCCCCGGCACGCACGCGGTCACCCACGGAGTGCCCGCGTTCTTCGGCTCCCGCAGCCAGGTGGAGCACCTCTACCCCGCGCGGCAGTTCGCCGCCGACGGCTTCGCCGCCTGGGCCTATCTGCCGCTGATCGCCTCGGGCCGCCCGGTGGGGGTGTGCGTCCTGGCCTACGCCGAACCGCACGACTTCTCCACGCACGAACGCGCGGTCCTGACCAGCCTGGCCGGGCTGATCGCGCAGGCCCTGGACCGGGCCCTGCTGTACGACGCCAAGCACCGGCTCGCGCACGGCCTCCAGGCGGCGCTGCTCCCGCACTCGCTGCCGTCCCTGCCCGGCATCGAGGCGAGCGCCCGCTACCTGCCGGCCTCCCACGGGATGGAGATCGGCGGCGACTTCTACGACCTGGTGCCCTCGCGGCCGCTGCCGGCGGCCGTGATCGGGGACGTGCAGGGGCACAACGTGACGGCGGCGGGCCTGATGGGTCAGCTGCGCACGGCCGTACGGGCGTACACCACCGTGGGCCAGGAACCGGCCGAGGTGATGCGCAGCACCAACCGGCTGATGATCGACCTGGGCACGGACCTGTTCGCGAGCTGCCTGTACCTGCGGCTCGACCCGGCGCGCGGTCGGGCGGTGATGGCGCGGGCCGGGCATCCGCCGCCCCTGCTGCGGCGGCCGGACGGGCGGGTGCGGGTCCTCGACCTGGCGGGCGGCCCGCTGCTGGGCATCGACCCGGAGGCGACCTACCCGACCACGGAGATCGAGATGTCGCCCGGCTGCGTGCTCGCCCTCTACACCGACGGGCTGATCGAGTCGCCGGGAGTGGACATCGAGGACGCGGTGGCCGGCCTGGGGCGGCGGCTGGGCGAGGCGGGCGACCTGCCGCTGGAGGAGCTGGCCGACGAACTGGTGGGGCACGACACGGCGGCGGAGGAGCGGATCGACGACGTGGCGCTGCTGTTGCTGCGCGCGGCGGTCCACGAAGGAGACTGACGGACCGTCAGGAGGGTTTTCGCGGTGGTCGGGCGGTGGCCGACGGGCCGTCGAGGGGGTTTTCGCGGCGGGGAGACGCCACGGTCCGGCCCTCCTGCCGGAGGGCCGGACCGTGGCACCGGCCGGACCGGTGGGAGCGTCCGGACGGTGCTGCCGGGCGAGCGGGTCGAGCGGTGCGTCAGTGGGTCTCGGTCAGCCCGGAGTCGTCCTGGACGCCGCCACCGTCGTGGCCCTCGGCACCGTTGTCGGCACCGGCGTCACCGCCGGCCTCCTGGTCGCCCGCTTCCTGACCGCCCGCTTCCTGACCGGCCTCCTCGCCGGCTCCGGCACCCGCGCCGGCCCCGTCAGCGGCACCGGCACCCGCGCCGGCCTCCTCGCCGCCGACGCCGTCCTCGGCACCGACCCCCGCGCCGGCCCCGCCGTCGCCGAGGGTCGCGCCGACCGCTTCCAGGGCGGTGGTCACCGGCTGGAAGAAGGTCTCGCCGCCGGCCGTGCAGTCGCCGCTGCCTCCGGAGGTCAGGCCGATCGCGAGGCCGTCCTGGGTGAACAGCGAGCCGCCGCTGTCGCCGGGCTCGGCGCACACGTCGGTCTGGATGAGGCCCGTGACAGTGCCCTCGGGGTAGTTGACGGTGGCGTCGAGGCCGAGGACCTGTCCGTCGGCGAGACCGGTGGTGCTGCCCATCCGGAAGACCTGGGTGCCGACGGTCGCGTCGGCGGCCTGCGAGATCTGGACCGTCCGGTCGCCGAGGTCGACCTCGCTCGGGGCGACCGTGGCCGGGTCGTCGTACTTCACGAGTGCGAAGTCGCCGTCTCCGGGGAAGACGGCCTGGTCGACGGTGGCGATGGGCTCACCGGCCTCGGAGTCGGACCAGGCCTCGGCCGCGACCCCGCAGTGACCGGCCGTCAGGAAGGCCGGGGAGCCGTCCCCCGCGGTGACGTTGAAGCCGAGCGAGCAGCGCGCGCCGCCGGCGAAGATGGCGTCGCCGCCCGAGGCGAAGGTCTTGAAGGTGCCGGCCGACTTCCTGATGGTGGCCGTTGCGTCGCCGAGGCCGCGGACGGTCGACTCCAGCCGGTCCCACTTGCCGCCGGTGACCGTGGAGTCGGCGGTGACGAGGATCTTGTTGGTCCGCGGGTCGACCGCCCAGGCGGTGCCCGGGATGGTCGCGTCGGTCTTGAGGGTCTTGGCGGCGGCCTCGAGTTCGGCGGTGCTGTTCTCGACCTCGCGTACCTCCGCGCCGGCCTTCTCGGCCTGGACGACGACGTCGTTCCGGGCGCCGGAGACGTCGACGACGTTCACGACGAGCTGCTTGCGGCCGGTGTCGTAGTACGAGCCCGCGAAGGACTCGCCGAGCAGGTTCTCCAGTTGGGAGGCGAGGTCCGAGGCGTCGGCGGCCTTCAGGGTCTTCGGCGCCGCGGCGGCCGTGTCGCCGCCGTCCTGGGAGGCGTTGGCGTGCGGAAGCAGGAGTGCCGCCGCTCCGAGCGCCGCGACACCGCCCAGCGCTATCGCGGCCTTCCGCTTCGGAATTCGCTTGTGACTCAAGAAACTCGACCTCCTGGGGGGACGGGGTCCGGCTGCCGGGGCGGCAGCTCCGTACAGCGGCGCCTGCTTGCCGATGGGTACGCAGGGGGCGCGTGGTGCGTTCAACGCCGTTTGCCAACTTCCTTTGCGAACCAGTGAATCGGCCACGCCCGGAGTCCGGGGCCACCGGCCGGGGAACAACCGACCATATGGCGATGACCACCGCCGAAGCCGACAGGATCCTTTCCGACCGCTTCGCGCCCCGGGTGCGCGCGCCGGGGCTGTCCGTGGCGGGGCGGGGAAACGACCGGGCGACCCCGTGTCCGCCCTGGTCGGCGGGGTCGGCCCGGGAGGACGGCGACTGTCGGGGCAGTCGCGGACGGCGGCCGCGGACACCGTGACGGTGATCGCCGCCCCGGCGGCCCGGGGGCCTTCGTGCCGATGGCGACGGTGCGGCGGCCGACGCCCTTCCAGTACGCCGTGGCCGGTTCGGACGTCCTGATCCAGGCGGTCCTCACGAAGCCGGGCCGCCGGACGGCCTTCGCGGACGTCACCATGACGGCCGGACGGTCCGGTGAACCGGCCGTGCGGGCGAGCATCGCCCACGCCCTCCCGGGACGGCACCGGAGGTGACCGTACGCTGACGGAACGTGCGGGCCCGGGAGCGGAGTCCCCGCTCCGGAGAATCTGCACACCGACTGCCCAAGCGGGTCACGGGACGCGGAGCTTCTGCACAACCCCGCGGGTCCCGTCGCGGCATTGGGCCGGGTGTGCCGGATTCGCCGCGAAGGTGTGCGCCACTCGTCGGAGCGATCTCGGCCGGGGCTGTGAAGAAGCCGCCGACAAGGCGTGGCCACACCTGCACGCTGTGACGCCGCTGTGACGCAAGTGCCCTGGTGAGAGCGCTGGTTGATTGGATGCGCCGACGGCGGACCTGCTTTGATCCATCGCACCGCCGGGTCCGCCGGGGTCTGTGCGAACGGGCCTTCGGTGCCCGCGGTCGCGGCCGTCATCTGTCCCCAGAGGGGGCCGCTCCCCCCTTGTGAGATATCCATACGAAGGGAAGTTCCCCCATGAACTCCACCTCCCAGGTCCAGACCGCCGAGATCGCCGACGCCGACCTCGACAACGTCTCCGGCGGCCTGTCCGTGAACGCCGTCGGCACCGTCACCGGCCTGGTGGACGGCGTCGCCCCCGTCTCGGGCCTGGTCGACACCGTCGTCGGCACCGTGGAGGGCACGACCGGCCTGAGCACCGCCCCGGTCACCAACCTGGTCGCCGGTCTCTGATCGCAGCCGCGTGACCCCTTGAGTCCCGGAGCCGTCAGCCGGTTCCGGGGCTCTTCGGTGCCGTGGCGACCGAGTCGGCGCACCGCCCCCCGAGTCGGCGCCGTCCCCCGAGTCGGCGCACCGCCCCCGGAGCCGGTGCCGTGAAACCCTGAGGGAAGACCCGTGCAGTTCCGCCAACAGGCCCTCACCAAGCTCCAGTCGCCGGAGGAACTCGACCTGCCGGTGCGCTTCGCCCGCCCCCAGGGGTGGCTGGTGCTGTCGGTGACCGTCGCCGTCATGGCCGCCGCGTCCGTGTGGGCGGTGACCGGTTCGGTCGCCTCCACCGTGAGCGCGCCCGCCGTCCTCACCCACGGCGAGGGCAGCTACATCCTGCAGAGCCCCGCCGCCGGCCAGGTCACCGCGGTCCTCGCGAAGGAGGGCGAGCGGCTTCCCGTCGGCTCCCCCGTGCTGAGGGTGCGGACGGCCGAAGGCGAGACCGTGGTGCGCACGGTCGCCGCGGGCCGGATCACCGCGCTGGCCGCCGCCCTGGGGCAGATCGTCGCGACCGGCGCGAACGTCGCCGCCGTGGAGAAGGTCGCGGACGCCGACGCCCCGCTGTACGCCACGGTGTACGTCCCGGCGCGGAACGCGGGCTCCGTCCCCGCGGACGCGGCCGTCGACCTGACCGTGCAGACCGTGCCGTCCCAGCGGTACGGCGTGCTGCGCGGCCACGTGAAGTCGGTGGACCGGGCGGCGCAGTCGGCGCGGCGGATCGCCGCCTTCCTCGGCGACGACCAACTGGGCGAGCAGTTCACGAAGGAGGGCCGCCCGGTGGCGGTCCTGGTCCGTCTCGACGTGTCCTCCGCGACGACGAGCGGCTACCGGTGGTCGTCCGCGGACGGGCCGCCGTACGCGCTCACCTCCATGACCCTGGCCACGGCGTCGATCAGGCTGGCCGACCAGCGCCCCCTCGATTGGCTGCTCCCATGACCGCGACCGGCACCCGCGGCAGGCGACGGGCCGCGCCGCCCCGGCGTTCGCTCCCCACGAGCCGGGTGAAGACCGTCCGCACGCCCACCGTGCTCCAGATGGAGGCCGTGGAGTGCGGTGCCGCCTCCCTCGCCATGGTCCTCGGCCACTACGGCCGGCATGTCCCGCTGGAGGAACTGCGCATCGCGTGCGGGGTGTCGCGGGACGGCTCACGTGCGAGCAACCTGCTGAAGGCGGCGCGGAGTTACGGCCTCACCGCCAAGGGCATGCAGATGGACCTGGCGGCCCTCGCCGAGGTGCGGGCGCCCGCGATCCTCTTCTGGGAGTTCAACCACTACGTCGTCTTCGAGGGCCTGGGCCGGCGCTTCGGCCGCCGGGGGGCCTTCGTCAACGACCCCGGCAAGGGCCGCCGGTTCGTACCCATGGAGGACTTCGACGGCAGCTTCACCGGTGTGGTCCTGGTGCTGGAGCCCGGCGGGGACTTCGCGCGCGGCGGGCGCAGACCGGGAGTGCTGCGCGCGATGCCGGCCCGGCTGCGCGGCACCGCGGGCACCCTGCCGACCGCTGTGCTGGCGAGTCTGCTGCTGGTCGCCGTGGGCGCGGCCGTCCCGGCGTTGAGCCGGACCTGGATCGACATGTTCCTGATCGGCGGTCAGACCTCGCTGCTGGAGGTGCTGTTCGCGTCCATGGGCGCGTGCGTGCTGCTCACCCTCGCGCTGACCTGGCTCCAGCAGGCCAACCTGCACCACGGCCGGATCGTCTCCTCGACGCTGTCCAGCGCCCGCTTCCTGCGCCATCTGCTGCGGCTGCCGGTCACCTTCTTCTCCCAGCGCAGCCCGGCCGACCTGGTGCAGCGCCTCCAGTCGAACGACGCGGTGGCCGAGACCCTGGCCCGCGACCTCGCGTCGGCGGGCGTGGACGCGGTGGTCGTCGTCCTGTACGCGGTCCTCCTCTACACCTACGACCCGCAGCTGACGTTCGTCGGCGTCGGCGTGGCCCTGCTGAACCTGGTCGCCATGCGGGTGGTGATCCGGCTGCGCGCGACCCGTACGGCGAAGCTGCGCGCGGACAACGCACGACTGACCAACACGGCCTACACCGGGCTCCAGTTGATCGAGACCATGAAGGCGACCGGCGGTGAGGACAGCTACTTCCGCAAGTGGGCCGGGCAGCACGCCACCACGCTGGAGGAGCAGCAGCGGCTCGGCGTGCCGAGCGCCTGGCTGGGCGTGGTCGCGCCGACCCTCGCGACCGTCAACAGCGCGCTGATCCTGTGGATCGGCGGGATGCGGGCGATCGAGGGCGCCGTCTCGGTGGGCCTGCTGGTCGCCTTCCAGTCGCTGGTCGCCCGCTTCACCGCTCCCCTGACCCGGCTCAACGGCGTCGCGGGACGCATCCAGGACTTCGCGGCGGACGTGGCCCGGCTGAAGGACGTGGAGAACTTCCGGGCCGACCCGCTCTACGACCGCCGCTTTGGCGGCGACTCCACCCGCCGGCTGCGCGGCCAGGTCGAGCTGGAGAACGTCGGCTTCGGTTACAGCCCGCTGGACGAGCCGCTGCTGACCGGCTTCGACCTGAGTGTCGGGCCGGGGCGGCAGGTGGCGCTCGTGGGCGGCTCGGGCAGCGGCAAGTCGACGGTGTCCCGGCTGATCTCGGGGCTGTACGCGCCGTGGGAGGGCGTGATCCGCATCGACGGACAGCGCCTGGAGGACATCCCGCGCGGGGCGCTCGCCGCCTCGGTCTCCTTCGTCGACCAGGAGGTGTTCCTCTTCGAGGGCACGGTCCGCGACAACGTGGCGCTGTGGGACCCCTCGATCCCCGACGACGCGGTGGTGGAGGCGCTGCGGGACGCCGCCCTGTACGACGTCGTCGTGCGGCGGCCCGGCGGCATCCACGGCCGGGTCGAGCAGGACGGCCGCAACTTCTCCGGCGGGCAGCGCCAACGCCTGGAGATCGCGAGGGCGTTGGTGCGCCGACCCAGCGTCCTGGTGCTGGACGAGGTGACCAGCGCGCTGGACGCGGAGACCGAGCAGGTCGTCATGGACAACCTGCGCCGGCGCGGCTGCGCCTGCGTGGTGATCGCCCACCGGCTCAGCACGGTCCGCGACAGCGACGAGATCGTCGTCCTCGAACACGGCACGGTCGTGGAGCGCGGACGGCACGAGGACCTCCTCGCGCGCGGCGGGGTGTACGCGGCACTGGTCAGGGAGAGATGAGATGACGGTCGTACCCGAAGGCGATGTCGTCCTGTCGGCGTTGGGGCGGACGGGCACGCGGGTGGACTGCGCCGGGACCGGCCGGCTCGACCTGGAGGGTCCGCAGGTGCTGTGGCTGGTCGCCGCCGGCGCGCTGGACCTGTTCGCGGTGGACGCCGGGCAGCAGGGCCACTGGCACCACCTGGGCCGGCTGGAGGCGGGTGCACTGCTGCCCGGGCCGGTCGCCGGCCCCCGGCACACCCTGGTGGCCCGCCCGCTGCGCGAGTGCGTGGTCCACCGCATCGCCCTGCGGGAGCTGTACCAGCCCGCGAGCACCCGCACCTGGTCCTGTGACGAGTACGGCGACCCCACGCACGTACCGCCCGCGTCGAGCCCGCTGGAGTACGCCCTCGCCCTCGGCGTCGGCCGCGGGCTGGCCGTCCTCTTCCAGGCGCCGACGGCCGCCGAGCGGCCCGCGGCGGACGGGGGCACCGCGGCGCGGGCGCGTGCGGGCACCCGGGACGACGACGACGTGTTCTGGATGCAGGTGCCTCCCGGCAGTGTTCAGCACGGCTCGCTGTACGGCGCGGAGGCCGCCGCCGACCTGCTGATGGACCCGGCCCTGTGGCAGTCCGTGGTCGACCAGCAGTACCGCCTGCTGACCGCCCTGGACCGCTGGATCGAGCAACTGGAGCACACCCACGAGACCCGCACGGCCGCCGGCATCAAGGCCGGTGAGGCGGTGCGCGCGCAGGCCGACCGGACCCTGCTGGCGTCGATCGGCCGGAAGGCGGGGCCGCGCGCGACGGCCGCCGACGCGGACGCCACGTTCGCCGCCTGCGAGCTGGTCGCGCGGGCGGCCGGCATCGCCCTGGTGGAGCCGGCCCGGACGGGCGCCGGCGACGACCGGCTCGACCCGGTCGAGCGGATCGCGCTGGCCTCCCGCGTACGCACCCGCGCCGTACGGCTGGGCCGCCGCTGGTGGCGCGACGACGTCGGCCCTCTGGTCGGCCACCGGGCGCTGTCCGGGACGCCGGTCGCCCTGCTGTGGCGGCGCGGCGGCTACGTCGCCGTCCACCCCTCGACCGGCCGCGAGACGCCGGTGGAGAAGGCCGACGCGGCCGGGTTCGCACCACGGGCCGTCATGTTCTACCGCCCGCTGCCCGAGCGGCGGCTCGGTCCGCTGGGACTGCTGCGGTTCAGCATCCGGGGCACCGGCCGCGACCTGACGAACCTGCTGCTCAGCGGGCTCGTCACGGTGGCGGTCGGCGCGCTGGTGCCCGTCGCCACCGGCAAGGTGCTCGGCGAGTACGTGCCGAGGGCGCAGCAGGGGCCGATCGAGCAGGCGTGCCTCGCCGTGCTGGTCGGCGGCGTGGTCGCGGCGGTGTTCATGCTGCTGCAGAACATGACGATCCTGCGGCTGGAGGGCCGCATCGAGGCCACGCTCCAGCCGGCCGTGTGGGACCGGCTGCTGCGGCTGCCGACGAGGTTCTTCGCCGAGCGCTCCACGGGTGAGCTGGCGAGCGCGGCCATGGGCGTCAGCGCGATCCGCAGGCTGCTGGCGGGCCTCGGCCCGTCGGTCGTCCAGTCCGTCACCGTCGGCGCCGTGAACCTGGGCCTGCTGCTCTGGTACAGCGTCCCGCTGGCACTGGCCGCGATCGGCATGCTCGGCGTCGTCGCCGCCGTGTTCCTGGGGCTCGGGCTGTGGCAGGTGCGCTGGCAGCGCAGGCTGGTCACGCTCTCCAACAAGCTGGACAACCAGGCGTTCCAGACCCTGCGGGGCCTGCCGAAGCTACGGATCGCGGCCGCCGAGAACTACGCCTACGCCGCCTGGGCCGACGGGTTCGCCCGCAGCCGCGAACTCCAGCAGCGGCTCGGCCGGATCAAGAACCTCAGCACGGTGCTCGGCGCGGTCCACCTGCCGCTGTGCTCGCTGCTGATGTTCGTGCTGCTGGCCGGTCCGGCGCGCGGCGCGCTGTCGGCGGCGGACTTCCTCACCTTCCTCACGTCGATGACGATGTTCCTCACCTCGGTGACCTCGCTGACCGGCGCGTTCGTGTCGGGGGTGGCGGCGCTGCCGCTGTTCGAGGAGATCCGGCCGGTGCTGGAGGCCACCCCGGAGGTGCGGGCGACCGGCGCCCGGCCGGGTCCGCTGTCCGGCGCGGTGGAGGCCCGCCGGCTGTCGTTCCGCTACTCCGACGACGGCCCCCTGGTCCTGGACGACGTGTCCTTCGCGGTGCGGCCGGGCGAGTTCGTGGCGATCGTCGGCCCCAGTGGCTGCGGCAAGTCCACCCTGCTGCGCCTGCTCATCGGCTTCGACCGCCCGGTCTCGGGCAGCGTGCTGTACGACGGGCAGGACCTGGCGGCCCTCGACCAGTCGGCCGTGCGCCGGCAGTGCGGGGTGGTGCTCCAGCACGCCCAGCCGTTCACCGGGTCGATCCTCGACGTCATCTGCGGCACCGGGTCGTACACGCCCGAGGAGGCGATGGCGGCGGCCCGGATGGCGGGACTCGCGCAGGACATCGAGCGGATGCCGATGGGGCTGCACACGATCGTCTCGGGCAGCGGCTCGGTCTCGGGCGGCCAGCGCCAGCGGCTGATGATCGCCCAGGCGCTGATCCGGCGCCCGCGGATCCTCTTCCTCGACGAGGCGACCAGCGCCCTGGACAACGAGACCCAGCGCACGGTCATCGACAGCACCCGGGGGCTCGACGCCACCCGCGTCGTCATCGCCCACCGTCTGTCGACGGTGCTGGACGCCGACCGGATCGTGGTCATGGAGGACGGCAGGATCGTCGAGCAGGGTCCGCCGTCCCAACTGCTCGCGGACAGCGGCGGCCGGCTGCGCGAGCTGGTGCGGCGGCAGCTGGCCTGAGGCGGCGGCCCGGCGTCCCGTGTGCCGCCGGGCCGCCCGGTCCCCGGCGCTCTGCCGGTGCCCCGGCGTGCGTGTGAGGAAGTCGGCTGCCGCGGTCGACGTAGGGGGCGGCCCCGCCGGGTACTCGCCCGGCCATGAGAATCAGCGTGCTGGACGTGGGATCCACCACCGTGCGGCTGGTGGTGGCGGACGCACAGGACGGCGTGCCGCTGCCGGTGCACACGGCGAAGTGGCGGCTGCGGCTGTCCGAACGGGTCAAGCCGGGCGAACCCATACCCGACGAGGCGATCGAGAACCTGGCCGACGCGGTCGCCGCCGCGAACCGTACGGCGGCCCGCTGGGGCGCGACGAGCCCGCTGGCCTTCGCGACGGCCATGGTGCGCAACGCCCCGAACCGGCGGGAGGTGCTGCGCACGGTCACCGCGCGCGGTGGTGTCCCGCTGTGCACCCTGCCGGGCGAGGTGGAGGCCGAGCTGACGTTCCTCGGGGCGCGGCGCTGGATGGGCTGGCGGGCGGGGCCGCTCGCGCTGATGGACATCGGCGGCGGCTCCTTCGAGGTGGCGTTCGGGCGGGGCCGGCTGCCGGACTTCGTGGCGTCGCTGCCGCTGGGGGCCGGACGGCTGACCCACGAGTTCTTCGCGGACCAGGACCCGCCGCCCCCGCACCGGGTGCGCGAGCTGCGCCGCAAGGTCCGCCACCAGCTCCGGGACGTGGCCGCCCGGATCCGCTGGGAGGGGCCGCGCACCGCGGTGGTCACCTCCCGTACGTTCCAGCAGCTGGCCCGGTTGTGCGGGGCGCCGCCCGGCCGCCACGGCCCGTTCGTCGCCCGCACGCTGAACTCCGCCGATCTGGGCGAGGCGGTGGTCCGGCTGGCGCGGCTGCCGGTCGCGGCGCGTGCCGAGCTGCCCGGCATCTCCGCGCCGCGCGCCGCGCAGAGCCTGGCCGGCGCGGTGGTCGGCCATACGGCGATGAAGCTGACCGGCCTCAGGACGGTCACCGTCTGCCCGTGGGCGATCCGCGAGGGCATCATGCTGCGGCACATCGAGGACGGCTCGTCCTGGTGGGCGGAGGTGATCCGGCTCTCGGAGGAGTCGGCGCCCGTGGAGCCGGTGCCCTTGCGGGTCGCGGCCGCCGCCACGAACTGACCGGAACCGGCCGGGTTCCGTGTGGAAGCACGGAACCCGGCGTCGAGAGGAAGGGAGCCGTCCATGTCGAAGGACGCCGAGCACCTCGGGGACCGACCCGAGCCTGAGGAACGGGACACCGGCGAGGACCGGCGGGACCCGCCCCGGACCACGCTCGAGGAGGTGCTGCGGGAGATAGAGGAGGCCGAGCGCCGCACCGACGAGGAGCGGGAGAGCCGCCGCGGCCGGGGTGAGGCCGGCGAGGCCGTCACCCCGAACACCCGGGCCCAGGAGGAGTCCCGCGGGGACTGACGGCGCCGTCGGCCGAAGCCGCCGGACGACGCCCCGGGGCGGGTCCGGGGCCCGGCCCCGGTGGACCGGCCTGCCGGACCGGCCTGGCGACTCGACCAGCGGCTCCGGTCGACGGGCCCGGCCGACGTGCTCGGCCCGGCACCCCGACCGGAAAGGCACCACCCGGCGGGGACCCACCCGACCAACTCGACCGGCAGGCCCGGTCGACGGGCCCGGTCGACGGGCCCGGCCCGGCACCCCGACCGGAAAGGCACCACCCTGCGGGGGCCCACCCGACCAACTCGACCGGCAGGCCCGGTCGACGGGCCCGGTCGACGGGCCCGGCGGCGGCTCAGCCGGGCAGGCCCCCAGGGGCCGCCCGGCGAGCGCCCGCGCGACCTCGGCCGGGTGGGCTGCCGTCGCCCGCCCCGTACGGTGCGACCGGTACCGGCCCCGCTCGTCGTCGAGGTGGTCGAGGCCTGCTCCGGGACCCGGGCGCCGGCGGTGCCGAACCCTCCTCCAGGCTCGCCCGGCTCCGGCGGGTGACCGGCGGCCAGGGGGGTACACGGCGCCCATGGCACACGAAGAACCACGGCTGCCCGCCGCCCGCGGCCCCGTCTCCGCGGCTGTCCGGGAGTACCTGCTGGGCACGGGCCCCCTGCCGCCCGCCGGGGCGGTGGCGGGCGTGCCCGCGTACGGTGACGACCTCCAGCTGGCCCTCTACCTCTGCTACGAACTGCACTACCGCGGCTTCGCCGGGGTGAGCGCCGACCTGGAGTGGGACCCCGGCCTGCTGCGGCTGCGCGCCGCGCTCGAGCACCGCTTCCTGACCGCCCTGCGCGCCGACACGCCGGTTCACGACAGCGTCGAGGACGCGCTCGCGGAACTGCTGGTCGAGCCGGTGGACGGCAGCGGTGTCTCCCACTTCCTGCGCGACGAGGGCGAGTTGTGGCAACTGCGCGAGTACGCGGCCCAGCGTTCCCTCTACCACCTCAAGGAGGCCGACCCGCACGCCTGGGTGCTGCCGAGGCTGTGGGGGCGCGCCAAGGCGGGGATGGCGGCGGTGGAGTTCGACGAGTACGGCGGTGGCCACCCCGACCGGGTGCACGCGCGGCTGTTCGCGGAGCTGATGACGGACCTCGGCCTGGACACCGCGTACGGCCGCTACCTGGACGCGGCGTGCGCCGAGACGCTGGCCACGGTCAACGTCATGTCGCTGCTCGGCCTGCACCGCGGTCTGCGCGGTGCGCTGGTCGGTCACTTCGCGACGGTGGAGATCACCTCCTCGCCGGGTTCCCGGCGGCTCGCGGAGGCGATGCGCCGCGCGGACGCCGGCCCGGCGGCCGTGCACTTCTACGACGAGCACGTCGAGGCCGACGCGGTGCACGAGCAGGTCGTACGGCACGACGTGATCGGCGGTCTGCTCGAAGAGGAGCCGCATCTCGCCGCCGACGTGGCGTTCGGCGTCGGCGTCACCACCTTGCTGGAGGACCGGCTGGCCGCACGGCTGCTCGCCTCCTGGCGTGCCGGCCTTTCCTCGCTGCGCACGCCCCTGTATTCCGAAATGGCTCGTATTTCTTGATTGCCGGGGTACTCGACGACCGTGAATCCGCTGGTACTTCCGGGCGTGTACGCCCCTCAGGAGGACACCGACCTGCTGGCCGGGGCGCTGTCCGAAGAACCCCTGTCGCCGGGTGCCGACGTCCTCGACGTCGGCACCGGCTCCGGCGCACTGGCCCTGGAGGCCGCGCGGCTCGGGACCCGTGTGACGGCCGTCGACGTGTCCCGGCGAGCGGTGTACGCCGCCCGCTGGAACGCGCGGCGGGCCGGACTGCCGGTGCGCGTGCTGCGCGGCAACCTCTTCGAACCGGTGCGCGGCCGGACCTTCGACCTGGTCCTGGCCAATCCGCCGTACGTACCCGCTCCGACCGGCGGCCGCGCGCCGCGCGGGCCGGCCCGTGCCTGGGACGCGGGCGGCGACGGCCGGCTGGTGCTGGACCGGATCTGCCGCGAGGCGCCGGGGCTGCTGCGGCCGGGCGGGGTGCTGCTGCTGGTGCACTCCGCGCTGAGCGATCCGGAGCGGACCGTCCGGCACCTGCGCGCGGCGGACCTGAAGGCGTCCGTGACGCGGAGGCAGCGTATTCCGTTCGGGCCGGTCCTGCGCTCCCGGGAGGAGTGGCTGCGGCGGCGGGGCCTGCTGTCCGGTGACGAGAACAACGAGGAACTGGTGGTCGTCCGTGCCGAACTCCCCCGCTGACCGGCCGTGCCGGCTCCGTGTGCAGCGCAAGGGGCCCCTGCTCGTCGAAGGGCCCGTCGAGGTGGAACTGGAGGACGGTTCCACGGTCGTCTCCGACCGTTTCCGGGTCGCCCTGTGCACGTGCCGGCGCAGCCGCCGCTATCCGTGGTGCGACACGAGTCACCGTGACCGGGCCTGACCCGGCCCGCTCCGCGGGACTTCGCGCGTCCATGTGCCAGGGGCCGGCGGGCGGCCCCACTCCGCCCGGCCGGCCCCTGGTCTCGGGATCGCCGTGGTTGTCCGTGTCAGTGGCTCGCACTCCCCACGTCACGAGCCGTCGCATTGCCCACGGGGCCACGCGACCCCGGTCTCAGAACGCGAAGAGGACACTCCCGGAGGAGTTCTTCACGCACTCGTTGGAGAAGGTGCGCTCGTAGGAGACGCGCTTGCCCTGCCACACGCCGTCGACGGTGATGACCACCGGGTCGTACTCCCTGGTGCACCAGGCGTCACCCGGGTCGGCCAGCACCTCGAGGTCGCCTGCCGTCGCCCGCAGTTCCGCGCAGGCCAGGGCGGGGGCGGGGTGGCTGCCGGAGGGTCCCGGCGCACAGGTGAGGGTGACGGCACGGGCCGGGCTGACGGCGGCGGCGCTCTCTCCGTGCCCGAGGGTCAGCACCAGGGCCGACGGGGCGTAGAGCGAGGCCGGGGCGGCCGGGGCGGCGAGCGCGGACCCGGTGAGGGGTCCGCAGACTGCGGTGGCCGTGAGGCCGAGGGTCGCTGCCCAGCGCGCGGTGTTCCGCATTGTGTGCATCCTTCCGCTCGTTTCGAGGGTGTGCCGGTCCGGCTCGGTCGGTGTCGAACGCGGCGAGCGCGAGTCTGCCGACTCCGCCGCCGGAACTCACATCGACCCCACGGGTTTCGGTAACCTTGCGTATTGAATCAGTGGCGTGAAGTAACGGAGTTCGAACGTTCCAACCGCCCGGGCAAGCGCTTCATGATCCCTTCACCGGCCGGAGTGTCCGGTTTCCGTAGGCTCGTCAATCGTCCGGAAACATTCCACGTGAACCGGCGCGCCTCCTCCACGAGGCGGCGGACGCCGGCCCCCGAGCCCTGTCCGGCGGCTTCCGAGCCGTCGTCCGCTCCTCTCCTGCCGGCTCCTGCCGGCCGGTACGGTCGCCGTGGAGCGCGGCTCGACGGCGAGGGGCGGGGCGTACGGATGGCCAGGCACTGGGCGGGCTTCCCGTACGGGATCCCTCTGAACGGCATGACGGGCGCGGTGCCGCGGCTGCCCACCGACCTGGGCCGGCTGGAGGAGCTGACCGAGCGGCGGCTCGGTCCCGGACCGGTGGGCTACGTGGCGGGCTGCGCGGGTGACGGCAGCACCGCCCGCGCCAACCGGGCGGCCCTGGAGCGCCGTCGGATCGTGCCGCGGGTGCTGCGGGACGTGGCCGAGCGCGATCTGTCGGTGGAGGTGCCGGGCCGCTCGCCGCCCGCGCCGGTGGCCCTGGCGCCGGTGGGTGTGCTGTCGATCGCGCATCCGGAGGCCGAACCGGCGGTGGCGCGGGCCGCCGCCGCGCAGGGCGTGCCGTTCCTCCTGTCGTCGGCGTCGAGCACGCCGACGACAGGAGGTCGCGGCCGCGACGGGGGACGCCGGGTGACGGCCGAGGGCCCGGCGGGCACGTCGGTCAGGCGGTGCCGTCCGGCAGTTCGACGGGCCGCGCCGCGGGCGGCTCGGTGCCGGTGATCGACAGCGAGCCGGTGGCGGCGGGGACCGCGTCGGTCTGCCAGCGCTGTCCGTCGGAGCGGTCGCGGACCTTGACGACCACGTCCGCACCGGGGTCCGTGCCGGCCGGGGCGAGGGCGAGGGAGTCGCTCCAGCGGGGCAGCAACTCCCCCCGCGGCGTGAGGTCGTAGCGGACGTCGTCGGCGCGCGGGGCGTCGGCGCCCGTGCACGCCTCCAGGATGACGACGCCGGCATCCGCGTGGGAGTCCACGCACAGCTGCGGCTCGGCCAGGCTGCGCAGCTGCCCGTCCTCCTCGTACGACCACTGCTGGGACCGGTCGTTCGCGCAGTCCGCCAGCTCCAGGGCGGCGCCCGCCCTCGCCTCGCCCCGGACGTCCAGGCACAGGTCGGCGGCGAGGTTGCGCAGCCGGGTCTGCCGCGGGGCGTCGGGGAGTTGGGCGGTGTCGGGGCCCGGGGGAACCGTGGGGGCGGCCTGGGAACCGGTGTCGGAGGAGGCCGTGCCGCCGACCGGTGAGGCGGCCGGGCCGGTGGTGCCGTCGTCGGTCCACAGGCCGGCGGCGAGCAGGGTGGTGAGCAGACCGGCCCCGGCGAGGCCCACGCCCGTGAACAGGGCCCGTGGGGAGCGCGGGCCGGCGCCGGGTTCGCGGCGGCCGGACGCGGGGGTGCGGGTGAACAGGGCGGCGGCGCGGCGGGTGCCGCGGGGGCGGCCGCCGCGGTGCCGGGCGGAGCCGCGCGGGCTCACGGGCCGCCGGTCGGCGCGGCCGGGCCGGGACTCGACGTAGCGGCGGGCTCCCCAACCCAGGACCGCCTCGGCGAGCAGGATCCCCAGGTCGCCCTCGAAGTGGCCGAGTTGTTCCGCCGCGGCACGGCAGTAGCGGCAGGCGTCCAGGTGCCGGCGGACGTCCGGCAGGAGGTCGCCGCCGCGGCCTATGGGGACGTCGAGGAGGCGGTTGTAGAACCGGCACTCCTTGCCGGGCGCGAGGTCCCGGTGGGCGCGGACGCAGCCCTCGCGCAGCTTCTCCCGGGCCTGTTCGTGGACGGCGGTCACGGTGTCGGTGTCCATGCCGAGCAGACCGGCGGCGACGGTGACGCGCTCGGCCTCGACCTCGGTGTGCCAGAGCACGCAGCGGGCGACCGGGGGCAGGCTCTCGAAGGCGCGTTCCGTGAGCAGCCGGTTCTCGGGGGTCAGGGACGTGGCGGCCTTCATCCCCCGGGCGCCGGCCGGCTTCCCGAGGTCGGGCAGGGCTGCGGAGAGTGCCTCGTCGGCGGCCCACCGGCGGACGGTGTCGCGCACGGTGAGCAGGAGGCGGGGGCGCAGCGCGGTGCCGTGCTCGCCCAGTTTCAGCCGGTCGAGGACCTGGTGGAAGGCGGCGGTGGTGACCATGGAGGCGACGCCGGTGGACGAGGCGAGGCAGATCACCGCGTAGTCGTGCACCGGTTGCCAGTGCCGCGCGATGAGCACCGCGGTGGACTGGGCCACTTCGCCGTCCGTCCCCCCGCGGGTCCCCGCGGCGAGGGACTCGTCGGACTCCCCGGGTCCCGGGCCGGGCGGGGGGCAGGGCGGGCGAGGGGGCTGGGGGGTGAGCACGGTGCGGCTTCCTTCGGTACGTACCTGTCCGGCGCGTCGGGAGCACGTGTTCGCCTCCGCCGGCGAACACGGGGCACCCGGCCCCGGCCCCCGCACGAGTGGCTCACCTTCGCACAACCGAGTAGCGCGCAACAAGCCGCCGGAGGTCCCCGGCCACTGTTGAAAAGATGTCGACAGGCGGCGCCCGTTCCGCCCCGATTCCGCCAGTTCCGTCCCTCCCGGTGCACCGCCCCCCTTTCGCCGGCTTCGGTTCTCCCCTCCCCCGCCGTCGCGCCTTCCCTGGTCCCGTCCGACCGCGCGCCCGGCGTGAAGCGCGCACACGGCGGTGCGGTGCACACGTTCCCGGCGTGCGCGGCGCGTAGTGGACCGGGAGCGGCCCTTCCTCGGAGGCCACGCGCGGGACGGCGGCCCTCCGCGCGCGAAACGGCCGCCGGCCCCGTTCCTCCCGCCCTCGGCCGGCGGCCCGAGAAGGCCCCCTCCTCAGATCTGCCAGGAACGCAGCCGGTCGGCCGCGCCGTAGACGTCGGTCTTGCCGTCGATCAGGTCGCGGGTCAGGTCGACGAGGGCGCCGTAGGGCGGGTCGATGCCGACGCCGCTGACGAACATGTAGGCCACCGCCGTCGCGCTGGCGAAGCGGGCGTTGGCCGAGGGCAGGGGCTTGAGCAGCGCGAGGGTGTGCAGCAGCGCGGCGGCCCGCCAGGCCGGGTCGGAGTCCACGCCGAGCCGCGGCGGGTCGACCCGGTGGCGGGCGACGGCGGCGACGAGCGCGGAGAAGTCGTTGATGGTCGGCTGGTCCGGGAGGACCTCTTCGTGGCGCTGGAGCAGCCAGGGCACGTCGATGTGGATGACTGGGGTCATCGGTCAGGCGACCCGCCCCTCGCCCCTGACGGGCGCCTCGTCGTCGGGGAACGCCGCGGCGAACTCGTCGGCGTGGGTGGCGAAGAACCTGCGGAAGGCCTCCGCCCCCTCCTGGAGCGCCCGGTGCCTGGCTATGTCGGCGGCGGCGGCCTCCCGGACGAGCGCCTTCATCGACGTACCGCGTTCCTTGGCGATCTGCCGCAGGTCCTCCAGCTCGCGATCGCTGAATTCCACATTGAGGGCTGGCATGTCCTTCACGGTACCGCTCGGGTACTTACTCGTAAATATCCCCTGGTCAAACCAGTGGGAAGACGGTACCGAACGGTGCCCGAGCGAGCCTGCCACCGGTCATTTCCGGGCAGGTTCGGACACCGTTCGGCCACGAACGGTCCGTCGGCGGCTTCTCGCCCCGACCGCTACCCCTGTTACCCCTGGTCGGCCACGAAGGAGGCCATCCGGGCCAGGGCCGCGTTCCAGTTGATCGCCGTCTCGTTCGTCGACCAGGACTGGATGTCGTCGATGTAGCAGAACTGCCCGACGCAGCCGCCCAGTTTCGCCTGGGCGAGGGGGTCCTGGATGCTGGAGTTCGGGCCGCCCGCGAGCGTGCCGGCCGGAGGGCTCGGCAGCTTGGGGTCGAGCTGGCGGGCGTACCAGCGGCTGTGCTGCTGATGGGCGGCGACGTCGCCGTAGCCGGTGACGTAGGAGATGTTCAGCGCGTTGCGGCCGAGGATGTTGTCCATCGACTGGACCGCTCCGTCGCGGTACTTCGAGGCGCCGGTGATGTCGTAGGCGGTGGCGATGACCACGGCGTTGTTGAGGACCTGGTGGGCGGAGCCCCAGTCGTAGCGGTTGTCCTCCGGCGCGTACGGCATCCCGTACGCCTGGCCGCGCAGCGTCGCGAGGTAGGTGTCCGCGCCCTTGACGACCGAGCGGCGCACCGCGTCGCGGCCGGGCAGGCGGCTGGGGACGGTCGCGAGGTCGAGGCGGGCCGCGGCGGCGGTCCTCGACCAGTCGAAGCCCCTGGGGACGAAGATGTCGGCCGTGTGCACCGGGGAGTTCAGGACGTGGTCGGCGAACTGCCGCTCACCGGTGGTGAGGTACAGCTCCGCGGCCGCCCAGTAGAACTCGTCGGTGACGTCGTCGTCGTTGTAGGCGCCGCCGCCGGTGCCGTCGGCCGGGTCGGCGTACACGGCGGGGTGGGCGAGGGCGGCCGCCCAGGCCTTGCGGGCGGCGGTCAGCGCGCGGGCGGCGAAGACCTTGTCGTAGGGCTTGTACAGGCGGGCCGCCTGGGCGGCGGTCGCCGCCAGGTTCAGGGTCGCGGCGGTGGTGGGCGGGTGCAGTTCGCGCTTCTGCGGGTCGTCGGCCGGCAGCAGCGGCAGGCCGGTCCACTGCTCGTCGTGGACCTTGTGGTGTGCCATGCCGGCCAGCGGCCGGCCGTCCGGCACCTGCATCCTCAGCAGGAACTCCAGTTCCCAGCGGGCCTCGTCGAGGACGTCCGGCACCTTGTTGCCGCTCTCGGGGAGCGCGAGGGTGCCGTCGCCGAGCTTCGCCGGGTCGCCGGTGCGGGCCGTCAGGGCGCGTTCGTGGGTGCTGAGCAGCTCCCAGGTGGCGATGCCGCCGTTCACGACGTACTTGCCGTGGTCGCCGGCGTCGTACCAGCCGCCGGAGACGTCCAGCGTGTAGTCGCACACGCCCGGCTGGCAGGGCACGGAGGTGTCGCCCTGGTTGGGGGCGACGCCGAGGTGACCTGCGGCCCTGCCGTAGCCGGGCCGCAGGTCGTCGCGGATCGCGATGCCGCTGCGCTGCGGGTAGTAGTACTTGACGGCGTCCAGGCGGAGCCGTTCGTAGGCGGCCGTGCCGATGTCGAAGGGGTGGCTGGTCTCGCCGTCGACGACCAGTGTGAAGCCGGTGCCGCGGGTGCGGTGGGCGCCGAAGTCGACGGAGTGGACGTTCTGCCCGGAGGAGGCGTCGAGGCCGCGCGGCACGGTCCAGCCGCGTGCGACGGTCGCCCCGGCGGCGTTCCTCAGCTGCCAGGGGAGCTTTTCGGTGGCGTCGGTGACGAGGGTGGCGTTCTTCGGGCCGGCGGGCAGGTAGGCGACCTGGTTGACGCGCACCCGCGGTCCGGTGTCCGGCTCGTACACCTCCGGCGGCACTCCGCCCAGCAGGGACACGTCGTCGAGGCAGAACCGCCACGGATCGGCGCTGCCGCCGACCTGGAAGGCCACCTGGCCCTCGGCGGAGTCGACCTGCGAGGTGAAGGTGTAGGAGTACGACCCGGCCGTCTCGCCCAGCACCGGGCTCGCCTCCTGCCAGGTGTCGTACGGCGCGACGGCCTGGCCGACGATCGCCCGCACCACGTGCCCCTCGGGCACGCCGGAGGCCTTGAAGGAGAACCGGTAGGTCTCCCCCGCGACCAGGGTGATTCCGCTCTGCCCGACGGCGGAGTCCCAGCGGTTGACGGTGCCGCCCGGCACGTCCGCGCACAGCCGGCCCTCCGACGGGGCGGCGGTGACGTTGCTGGACCACCACGCGTCGGCGCCGGCGTCGAAGGTTCCGTTCTTGATCTGCTCGACCTCCTCGGCCCCGGCCTGCGGCACGGGCAGCGCGGTGAGGGCCGCGCCCAGCAGGGCCGCCAGGGACAGCAGGGTGGTTCTGCGTCGTTTCACGTCCGGGCTCCTCCGGGAGGGGCGGGAACGCTCGGCAGCAGTACGGTGGGAGCGCTCCCAATGACGGTCGGAGGACATGTTTGTTGCAGTCGTGACGCCCCGTCAACGGTCCGGACGGGACGGTTTGGCCGGCACGGCCACCCGCCCCGCCCGGATCCGGCCGGTTCCTTGTCCCATGTGCCGATGGTGACGGCCCCTCGAGCCTCCCCGGGACGACCGCTCGTCGGGGCGGGCCGAGGCCGGGTGCCGCGGACGGCTTCGCAGGCGATCACCTGGGCGATCACCGGCGTCCGGTCCTGGAGTCCGGTTCGGAGCGTCCGGTCCGGGGCGTCCCGTCCGGGGCGTCCCGTCCGGGGCGTCCCGTCCGGGGCGTCCCGTCCGGGGCGTCCCGTCCGGGGCGTCCGCCCACCCGACGGTCTCCCCCGGTCGAAGAACCGCGCCTGAGCGGGACGGTCCAGGCCCTGCCGTCACCTTCCCGCCGTCCGCCCGGCGGGCGGGCCCTGCGGCGTCAGGTACGTGCTCCGGGGGTCCCCGGCCGAAGGCCGGGGGAGTGCCGGGCCCTGACCCTCGTACCGGACGTACTCGGGTCAGGGTCCGGTGCGGCGAGTGAGGGCCCCTCCCCCCTCCGGGGGAGCGTGCACGACGTCGCGGGGCAGGCGGGAAGGTGACGACAGGGCCTAGGCTGGAGCGGACGTGGCGCGCCCGTTCACTGTGAGTTCCCGCGATGGAGTGGCGACGATGAGCCCGGAGTACCCGTTCGACGAGGCCGCGACGGCCCGGGTGGTCATCGACGACACCAGCACGGTCGTCGGATGGAACGAGGGTGCGCGAGCCCTGTTGGGCTGGGAGCCGGCCGAGGTCGTGGGACGGCACGCCGGTGAACTGCTGGCCGAGGGGGACCTCCCCGCGGCCGCCGCCCCCCGTTGGGACGGCACGCTCACCCTGCGCCATCGGGACGGCCGGGCCGTACGGGTCTGGCTGCTCGCCCACCACCGCCCGCCCCGCGACGGCGCCCCGGCCACCTGGCTCGTCGTGACCCCGCTCCCCCGTGCCGGCGCCCGCTCCCCCGACGACACCCTGGCCACGGCGGCGCTGACGCAGTCGCCGTGCGCGGTCGCCGTCTACGACGAGCGGCTGCGGCTGGTCCGGATCAACGACGCCATGGCCGAGGTCATCGGGCTGCCCGAGGAGCGGGTCAGGGGTCTGAGGGCCTCCGAGATCGGCGGCCGGCCGCAGAGCGCGGAACTGGAGGGGCACATGCTCCGGGTGCTCGCCGACGGGCGGGCGAAGGACGTCGAGATCCACACGCGCACCGGTGGCGAGAAGCGCGCGCACGCCTGGCTGGCCAGGTTCGCGCCGGTCACCGACGCGGCGGGCCGCGTGCGCGGGGTGTGCCTGGCCGCGCACGACTTCACCGAGAACCACCTCGCCCGCGAGCGGCTGCAACTGGTCAACGAGGCGAGTGTGCGGATCGGCAGCACCCTCGACGTCACCCGGACGGCTCAGGAGCTGGCCCGGGTCTGTGTGCCCGCGCTCGCCGACTTCGTCAGCGTCGACCTGCTGGACCCGTGGGAGGAAGCGGATCCGCCGGCCCGGTTCGCCGCTCCGCTGGGCCTGCGCCGTGCCGCTCACCACTCGGTCGATCCCGGCAGCCCGATAGCCGTGGCCGAGCCCGGCGAGGTCCAGGACTACCCGGCGGGATCGCCGCAGGCCGACTCCCTGACGGCGGGGCGCACCGTCGTCGTCTCCGGGGACGGGCTCGACGCCTGGCTGACCCGGGACGTCCTGCGCGGTGAACGGGTCCGCGACTTCGGCGTCCACGTCACGATGTCCGTACCGGTGAAGGCCCGCGGCGTGACGCTCGGGGTGGCGGTCTTCACCCGGTACCGGCGGCCGGACCCCTTCACCCCGGACGACGTGCTGCTCGCCGAGGAGATCACCGCACGAGCCGCCGTCTGCATCGACAACGCCCGCCGGTACTCCCGCGAGCGGGACACCGCCCTCACCCTGCAGCGCAGCCTGCTCCCGCGCACCTTGCCGGACACCCTCGCCGTCGACGCCGCGTCCCGCTATCTGCCGGCCGCACGCACCGGGGTGGGCGGCGACTGGTTCGACGTGATCCCGCTGTCCGGGATGCGGGTCGCCATGGTCGTCGGGGACGTGGTCGGACAGGGCATCCAGGCCTCCGCCACGATGGGCCGGCTGCGGACCGCCGTGCGCACGCTCGCCGACATCGACCTGGCCCCCGACGAGCTGCTCACCCACCTCGACGACCTCGTCGTACGGCTGTCGGAGGAGGCCGGCGGCGAGGCCGACCCCGGCGAAGTGGGCGCGAGCTGCCTCTACGCGGTGTACGACCCCGTGTCCCGGCGCTGCACGTTCGCCCGGGCCGGGCACCCCCCGCCGGTCCTGCTGCGACCGGACGGGGAGCCGCACCGGGTCGAACTGCCCGCCGGTCCCGCCCTGGGGATCGGCGGACTGCCCTTCGAGTCGGCCGAGCTGGAGCTGGCCGAGGGCAGCGTGCTGGCCTTCTACACGGACGGCCTGATCGAGTCCCGCGAGCGGGACGCGGACACCGGTCTGCGGATGCTGAACAAGGCACTCGCCGCGTACTCGGACTCCCTCGACGAGACCTGCGACCGGGTGCTGCACGCCCTGCTGCCGCAGGGCGGGGCCTCCGACGACGTGGCCCTGCTGCTCGCCCGCACCCGCGGGCTGCCCTCCTCGCAGGTCGCCACCTGGGACATCCCCGCGGACCCCGCGCTCGTCGCGCCGATCCGCAGGCAGGTGGTCGAGCAGCTCGGGCGCTGGGAACTGAGCGAGCACTCGTTCACGGCGGAGCTGGTGGTCAGCGAGCTGGTCACCAACGCCATCCGGTACGGCGCCAAGCCCATCCGGTTGCGGCTGATCCACGATGCGGCCACCCTGATCTGCGAGGTCTCCGACACCAGCCACACCGCGCCGCACCTGCGCCGGGCGAAGACGTTCGACGAGGGGGGCCGGGGGCTGCTGCTGGTGGCCCAGCTCACCCAGCGGTGGGGCAGCCGGCACAACGCGGAGGGCAAGACGATCTGGGCGGAGCTGGGACTGCTCGGGGACGACTGAGGGCGTCACGGGCCGGCGGACGAGCGGCGTGCCGGCTGTGCCCCGGCGGGCACTCGCCCCGGGCACCCGGAGCGGGGTGACGCGGCATCGGAGGGTGGAGCGATGGCGGATTCGGCTCTGGCGCACACGGACCGGTCGTTCACGGACCCGGCACGCCCGTCCCCGGCGGGCCCGTCCCCGGCCCGGTCGTCACGGGTACGCCCGTCCCCTGCGGGCCGGTCGCGGCGAGGACGGCGTCCGGCCGTTCTGGCGGCGGGCGCCCTGGCGGCGCTGGGGTCGCTGAGCGCCTGCGGCGGAGGCGGTGCGGACGGTACGGGCTCCGCGTCCCCACCCGCTGCCTCGTCGTCGGTGGCGCCGGTGTCATCGGCGGCTTCCCCTCCGTCCCCTCCGTCCTCGTCGACGGTGACGTCAGCGCAGGTGCCCACGGCGCCGGCCGCCGCTTCCACCGCGTCCTCCCCCGCCCGGCCCGCCGCGGGCGGTCGCTGCCACACCTCGCAGCTGCGCGCCTTCGTCGGACGCAACGACCCCGGGGCCGGGCAGGAGAACTTCCCCGTCGTCCTCACCAACGCCTCCGGGCGGACGTGCACCGTGCGCGGCTACCCCGGCGTCGCCTTCCTGGACGCCTCCGGCAGGCGGCTGGGACCCGATCCCCGGCGGGAACCGGGGCCCGGGCCGGTCACCGTGACGCTGGCGCCGGGCCGCAGCGCGTGGGCGGGGCTGACGTTCTCCCACCCGGAGGTCAGCGGGGCCGAGGCGGCGACTCCCACGACGCTCGTGGTGACCCCGCCCGACGAGCGGGACCCGCTGCGGGTGCCGTGGACGGGCGGGAAGGTCCCCGTGGCGGGCAACGCGTCCTCGGTACGGCTCACCGTGCTCGCGCCCGGCACCGGCCCCTGACCCGGCGTCCGGACCGGTCCGCGACCGCGCCGCCCGGAAGCGCTCCCGCCGACCGTACCGTCAGCGGCGGCCGTCCGAGCCGGAGCCGCCGTAGCCGCCGTAGCCGTGGTCCGGGGTGCCGCCGCCCGGGCAGTAGGCCCCGTAGGGGGATGCGCAGGCGGTGGTTCCGGGGGCGGGGGTGGTGCTCGGGGCCGGGGTGGGCGTCGGGGCCGGCTTCGGGACGGACGTGGGGACCGGGGGTCGCGACGCCTCGGGGGCGGGCGGCGGGGTCGAGGCCCGGGTGTCGGCGAGGGCGTCGTCGGCGCCCCAGTTGACGGCCTGCATCTGGGGGTCCGGCTGCGAGGTGTCGATCACCCAGCGCTGGGCGCCGCTGTCCGTGCGGTTCTTCAGGACGAGGGCGCCGGAGCCGTCGGTGGCGGCGGGCGCCAGGGCTAGGTTCTGGTCGGAGCGCGGGACGAGCGTGCCCTGGAGGGTGAAGTCGTAGCGGAGGCTTCTGGCGCCGGGCTGCGAGGCGCCCGCGCAGGGGGACAGTCGCACCGAGTAGCCGAGGCGGGAGTCGAGGCAGAGGTCCGGGTCGTCGGTGTTGCGCAGCTGCCCGTCGCCCTCGTACGACCACTGCTGGCCCGCGTCCGAGGAGCAGGTGGCCAGCTCGGCCTCGGCGTCCTTCACGGCCTTCGTGCCGACGATGCCGATGCACAGCCCCGAGGCGACGTTGTGCAGGCGGCCGCGCAGGGTGCCCTGGGTCTCCTCGCCCGCGCCCGCCCAGGACGGGTCGGAGGTGGAGGCGTCCGTGCCGGGTGCCGGGGTGGCCGCTGTGTCGTCGCCGGAGGGGGCGGAGTCGCCGGACAGCGCCGACCACAGCACGAGCGGGAGGACGACCAGCCCGCTGACGGTGAGCACGGCGACGGCCAGATTGCGGCGCCGGGCCCGGCGGGCCGCCTTGTGGGCCGAACGGCGGGAGACGGGGCTGGTGTTCCCGCCGGAGCGGGAGCCGGAGCGGGAGCGGGAAGGGGAGGCGGTGTGCGGTTCCGCGCCCGGCGCCGCGGCCCCCGTCCGCTCGCCGGTGCCGGTCGTCGCACCGGTCGTCGCGCCGGGGGGCGCGGCGCCGGGCGCGGCGGCGGATGTGTCGGCAGGTACGCCGGCGGGTGTGTCGTCGGTGAACGCCTCGCCGACGGAGGCCGGCCGCCGCGGGGGCGGTACCGCCGCGGGCGCGTCGGCGGAGGGTTCCGTCCTGGCTCGCAGATAGGCGGCGGCGCCCCAGCCGAGGACACCCTCGGCGAGGGCGATGCCGAGGCCCGCGTCGAACTGGCCCAACTGGTCGGCGGTGTGCGCGCAGTGCCGGCAGTGGCCGAGGTGGGCGCGCAGGTCGGGGTCGACGTCGATGCCGCCGCGGCGGCAGGTGACGTCGAGAAGCCGGTGGTAGCGGTGGCAGTCCTCGTCGACGGCGAGTTCGCGGTGGCCCTGGAGGCACTCCTCGCGGAGGCGCTCGCGGGCCCGGCGCAGTTCGACGCGGGCCCCCTCCTCCTCCAGGCCGAGCAGTCCGGCCGGGACGGCGAGGGGTTCGGCCTCTATCTCGGTGTGCCACAGCAGGCAGCGCGCGGACTGGGGCAGCCGCTGGAACGCCCGGGACAGCAGCCGGCGGTGCACGGGCGGCAGCAGCCGGCCGGCCGGCCGTTCGCCGTCGCCCTCGGCGGCGCGCAGGTCGGGGTGGAGCAGGTCCCGGCGGCCGTCGGAGTCCCACTCCGCGGCGATGCGGCGCACGGTGACCAGAAGGTGGGGGCGCCAGGCGGAGGTCGGCCCGTCCTGCCGCAGGGTCTCGCCGAAGAGCCGGGTGAAGGCCGCCGTGGTGAGCATGCCGGCCGCACGCTCGCCGTCGGTGCACAACCGCGCGTAGGCGAAGGCCGCCTCCCAGTGCCGGTCCAGCAGTTCACCGACGGGGTGCAACGCGGGCGAGGTGCCCGTCCAGCCCTTGAGCTCGGCGCTCAGTTGTTCGTCCGTCACCTCGAAGCGGCGCGCCGAAGAGAATTTCGACAGGCCTGCGTCTTTCACGGCTGCATTCCTCCCGGGGACATGCGGCATAAAGTCCGTACCAAAGGGGTGCGCGAACCCGTCCTCGCGGCGACGGGGCTCTCTGCGCACAGCGTTCGACATCCCGAACGCCCGCCGGGTACGGCTCTTTTGGAGTGTGGGGGGGGTGAGGACGGGGACGCCTCGTGCGCACAGTCGGAAAAAGGCTCTCCGTGCGCCGACAAGGCCCCACCTTGGCACAGGCGGGCCGGACAGAACAAGTGATCCCACGGCTTCACGCATTGCTCGCCGCGACAATGGTTTTGACAAACCGTCAATTGCGATCGCCATTCGGGGCGGTCGCGGTAATGGTGTCCCTTTTCGGGAGGTAATTGCGGGGCGCATTCCGTCTCGAATGCGGCGGGCGGGCCGGCCGCCGCCCGCCTCAGGCGATCAGGTCGAGCGCCCGCTCCCAGCCGAACTCCGCGCCCCCGGTGCCGTCGTGGGGGTGTCCGAAGCGGACACCCATCCCGCACAGCCGTACCAGGCTCTCCTGGTAGGCGGGGTGGCCGGCCAGCGCGTCGTTCACACAGGGCAGGACGCCGACGGGAACACCGAGGCCGGCCGCCTCGGACAGGGTGGCCAGGGCGAGGGTGTCGGCGATGCCGGCCGCCCACTTGTTGACCGTGTTGAAGGTGGCCGGGGCGACGACGACCGCGTCGGGGGCGGGGAACGGCCGCGGTTCGCCGGGCCGCCGCCAGGCCGAGCGCACGGGCAGGCCGGTGCGCGCCTCGGCGGCGGCCGTGTCGAAGAAGCCGTCCGCGGCGACGGGCGTCGCGATCACTCCCACCCGCCACCCCCTCTCCTGCGCGGCGGTGATCAGCCTGCCGACGTCGGCGGCGATGCCGGCGGCGCAGACGACGACGTAGAGGAAGGGCGGTTTCTCGTCCTGTGCGGTCACGCGCGCACCCTACTGAAGGGGGAGGGACAGCCCGCGTTCGGCTTCGGGGCGCGGGCCGTGGATGCGGCGCTCGCGCTCCTCGATCGGGACGTCGTCGATGCTCGCCTCCCGACGGGTCATCAGCCCCCGCTCGTCGAACTCCCACAGTTCGTTGCCGTAGCTGCGCGTCCAGCGGCCGTCGGCGTCCCGCGACTCGTACTGGAAGCGGACCGCGATGCGGTGGCCGTCGTACGCCCACAGGTCCTTGCGCAGGGCGTACTCACGCTCCCGGGTCCACTTGGCGGTGAGGAACTCGACGATGGCGGCACGGCCGGTGAGGAAGGTGTCGCGGTTGCGCCAGACCGAGTCCTCGGAGTAGGCGAGCGCGACCCGGTGCGGGTCGCGGGTGTTCCAGGCGTCCTCGGCGGCCTGGACCTTGCGGGCGGCGCTCTCACGGGTGAACGGCGGCACGGGCGGGCGGACGTCGGACGGCACAGGGGCTCCTCGCTTGACGAGAGCGGGAGAACGAACGTTCTCCACCATGGCTGCTACGGTAGGAGAACGCTCGTTCTCGCGTCAAGGCGGGGCGGACCCGGCACGGGAGGGACAGACCGGCCATGGACCCGGCGACGGCCCGCGAACAGGCGCTCGACGCCGCGGAGAAGCTGTTCTACGGGCGGGGCGTGCGATCCGTCGGCATGGACGACATCCGGAGCGCGTCGGGCGTGTCGCTCAAGCGGCTGTACCAGCTCTTCCCGGCGAAGGAGCAGTTGGTGGAGGCCTATCTGGAGCGCCGCGACGTGCGCTGGCGGGGGCGCCTGGCCGAGTTCGTCGCCCGGCGCGAGGATCCCTCGGACCGGATCCTCGCCGTGTTCGACTGGCTGGAGGGATGGTTCGGCGAGCCCGGCTTCCGCGGCTGCGCCTGGATCAACGCGTACGGCGAACTCGGGGCCGGTTCGGAACGGGTGGCGCGTCAGGTGCGGGCGCACAAGGAGGCGTTCCGCGACCACCTCGCCGCTCTCGTGGCCGGGGCGGGGCTGCCCGCCGGCCTGACCGGGCCGCTGTTCCTGCTGGCCGAGGGGGCGATGGTGACCGCCGGGATCACCGGCTCCGCCGGTCCGGCCGCCGAGGCGCGGGAGGCCGCCCGGCACCTGCTGAGCGCCGTACCGCCGGACAGCCGGCCGCCCTCGGCCGCCGGGCGGGACCGGGCGGGACCGGACACACCGAGCCGGGGGCGGTGAGGCGGGGGCGGTGAGCCGACGGCCGCTGCTCACCGGGAGCGGCGCCCTGCCGGGCCGGGCCCTGCCCGGCCACCGGGGACGGCCGCTGACCGCGCTCGACCCGAGCGCGGTCATGACCGTGCGGGCTCTGCGCATGGTGGCCTGATCGTGCCGGCCCGGCGCGCGGCGGGGCGACGGTGCGTCGCGCGGCGGATGAAACGCGCCGGTGCCAGTGTTGAGGGTGGTTGCCGGTCGACGACATGACGAAGGGACGGATGCCATGCCTCTCGAGGGCGAGTACGAACCGAGCCCGACCCAGTGGGTGCGCGAGCAGGTGGAGTTGTACGAGAGCTCCGGCGGCACCCGGGGGACCACGCTCCTGGACACCGGAAAGCCCGTGATCGTCCTGACGACCGTGGGCTCGAGGAGCGGGAAGATCCGCAAGACGCCCCTGATGCGGGTGGAGCACGAGGGACACTACGCCGCGGTCGCCTCGCTGGGCGGGGCCCCCAAGCATCCGGTCTGGTACTTCAACGTGAAGGCCGATCCGCGCGTGGAGCTGCAGGACGGGCCGGTGAAGCAGGACATGAGGGCCCGTGAGGTGACCGGCGAGGAGAAGGCGCGGTGGTGGGAGCGCGCGGTCGCCGCGTTCCCGCAGTACGCCGAGTACCAGGAGAAGACGGACCGGGAGATCCCCGTGTTCGTCCTGGAGCCGGCAGACCGGGCGCACTGACCCGCCGGCCTCCGCGGGGGCGCCGGCCGGCGCCCCCGCGGAGGGGTCCCGGGGAAAAACCTGCCCGCCACGGCATGGACGTCCGCGTGCCGGGCAGTCGACTGTCAGGCCCCGCCGCGCTCCCCCGTCGCGGCGGGGCTTTCGTCGTGCTCCCGGCAGGCAGGGCCTCGACGCCCTGGAAGAAGGAGAAGCAGCCGCCCATGACGAAGATGCCCACGGCCGCGAGGAGCGACCAGAAGAAGCGTTCCTTGCCGTAGCCGAAGGGGTGCCGGCGGTCGGCGGGGCGGCGGCTGCGGCGCGGCGAGCAGGAAGACCTCGTTGAGGCTGTCGGCCACGGAGTGCGCCGCCTCGGACAGCAGCGCGGGCGAGCCCGCGAGCAGGCCGCCGGCCGGTTTGGCGACCGCGATGACCAGGTTGGCCGCGAGCGCCACCAGCACGGTGACGCGGGTACTGCGGTCGGCAGCGGGCTCCGCGGTGTTTTCCGCGCTCGTCCCTCGGGCCGTCGCGCCCTCCGGGGCCGTGCCCTGCGTGGTCGTGGCGTCCGGGCCGCCGTCTGCGAGGTGGCGCCTCTCGCGGTCGTGGTTTTCGATGAGGTACCGGTCACTTCCGCCGGTTGCCCCGGCCGATCGGGCTCATACCGTGCGGTCGGCGGAAAACGGGGAAGGCGGTGGACGACGCACGTACGCACCACGACCGGGAGGAACCATGGCGGGCCGGGCCGACGGCAACGGCGCCTACGGGCACAAGGCGTTCGAGCGGGCCGAGACCCACTTCGCCCACCGGACCACCGCGGACGGCCGCGACGGACGGCACCCGGCGCTCGGCATCCGCTTCCTCGCCGGGGCCCATGAGCGGCGCGCGCGGCGCCACCCCCAAAAGCGGCTCGGCGTGCGGCCGTTGGGCGACGGGACGCCGCCGGGTCCGGCGCGGCCGGGTGAGGAGGTCCCGCCGCAGGGCCGTCCCTGACTCCCGCACACCTCGTCCGGTCCTTACCCACCACTCAGTACGCACCATCGAGTACGCACTGTCCAGTCCCTACCCAGTCCCTACGCACCAGGAGGTACACATGGGAAAGAAGCAGAAGCTCCCGCTCGTCTACCAGCCCGTCGGATTCGCCTTCGGCTGGGCCGGCGGCGCGCTGGCGGGGATGGCCTTCCGCAAGATCTGGAAGGTCGTCCGTCACGAGGACGACGCGCCGGACGCCCTGGACCGGGACCGCGGCTGGGGGGAGGTCCTCCTCGCCGCGGCGGTCCAGGGGGCGATCTTCGCCGCGGTCCGCAGCGCGGCGGACCGTGCGGGCGCGAAGGCCATCGAACGGTCCACCGGCGTGTGGCCGGCCAAGGACAAGGGCGGCCGGGACTGACGGACACGGCCGGCGCCGCCCCTTCGCGGGGCGGCGCCGCCCTCAGTTCTGCTTGGGTGCCGTGGACGGCCGCAGGCGCAGGGTGAAGGAGTGCCCGGCCGGGTCGGCGTACTGGCGCTCCTCGTGCGCGCCGGCGGCGCCCTTCGTCTCCACGGGGCGCCCGGCCAGGCCCACGATCCGGCGTTCCGCCTTGTCGAGGTCCTCCACCAGGAACTCGAGGTGGGCCTGGAGCGAGGCCTCGGGGCGGGGCCAGCTGGGCGGGGTCGCGTTGACGTCGCGCCGGAAGCCCAGCCGGGTGCCGGCGGCGCCCGTGATCTCCACGAGGTTGGCGGACGCGTGGGTCACCTCGGCGTCCAGCAGGCCCGCGTAGAACTCGGCGAGCTTCTCGGGCTCGGCGCAGTCGAGCACCACGACGCCCGCTTTGACCAGTGACATGTCTCCTCCGCGAGGTTCAGGTGGCGGGGCGGACCCGCGCCGCCCCCGAAACCTGCGGTTACCCCGGATTCAGTCGGCCACCAGCCACTCACCGTCCCGCATCAGCTCCCGTCCCGCGGGTTCGTCCGTCTCGCGCCAGGCCTGGATCCGGCGCGGCCGGACGTGGAAGTACAGGTGGGGCGTGGCCAGTTCGCGCGGGTCGAAGCCGGTCTTGGCCGCGAAGATCTCGGCGTCCTCCTCCGGCAGGTCGGCGGGCTCCACCGCCAGGACGGAACCCTCGACGAGCACGACGTCCCGGGTGGGGCCGATCCCGAGGCGGGCGACGCCGGTGGCGCGCAGGTTCCGTCCGGTACGGCTCGCGGCCGGGGTGGCGATCAGCAGGGTGGCGCCGTCCCAGACGTAGGAGAGGGGGATCAGGTGGGGGGCCGCGCCGTCCTCGGCGGCGGTGGCGACCCAGGCGTCGACGTCGTGTTCCAGCCGGCGCAGGGTGTCGTGCTTGCGCTGCCGCGGGGAGCGTGCGGGTGCTGAGGTCATGATCCCAGTGTGGCCGCGGACGGCTGTCCGCGCAGGGCGCCCCGGCCGCTAGACTTCTTGGACACCCGTCCAGCTATAGTGGACACCTGTCCAAGAAATGGGGAAGACGATGGAAGCCGTCGCCGACGTTCTCGTGGGGCTGGTCGCCGCACTGCATGTCTACATCCTGGTGCTGGAGATGTTCCTGTGGCAGGGGAAACGGGGGCGCGCCTTCCACGGCTTCGACGCGGAGATGGCCCGGGCGACCGCCCCGCTGGCCGCCAACCAGGGCCTGTACAACGGGTTCCTGGCGGCAGGCCTGGTCTGGGGGCTGGTCGCCGGTGACCCGACCGGCTTCCGTGCGCAGGTGTTCTTCCTGTGCTGCGTGATCGTCGCGGGCGTCTACGGCGCGGTCACGGCGAACCGCCGGATCCTGGTCGCGCAGGCGCTGCCCGGCGCCCTCGCCCTGACCGCCGTGCTGATCGCGCGGTGATCCGCGGCGAGCCCGAGGACCCGCGGGCGGCCCGCACCCGGGCGAGGCTGCGCACCGCGCTCCTCGACGAGTGCGCGCAGCGGCCGCTGGCGGAGGTCGGTGTCGCCGCGCTGGTCCGCCGAGCCGGCGTCGGCCGGGCCACCTTCTACGTCCACTACGACGGCCTGGAGGCCCTCGCCGTCGACGCCTGCGCGGACGTCGTGGGTGAGGCGGTGGAGGCGCTGCACGCCTGGCGGGGGCGGCCCGATCCGGTGCACGCCCCCGCGGCGCTCGCGGAGTTCTTCGCGTCGCTGGCCCCGCACGCGGCGCTGTACCGCGCCCTGTTGACACCGGGTGGCGGGGGCCCGCTGGGCCGGGTGCTGCACCGGGACCTGCGGGCCTACAGCCTGCGGGAGCGCGAGCGGGCGGGCGCGGCCGACGCGCCGCTCGTCGCCTCGGCCGTCGCCGCGACCTTCGCCGGGGTGCTCGCGGACTGGCTGCACGGCCTGCTGGACGCGGGGCCCGCCGAGATCGCCGACCAGGTGTGGCAGTTGCTGGTCGCCCTGCACGCGAGCCGCTGAGCCCTCACACGCAGGCCGGCCCGTCCGGCACCGCGGGCCAGGCCTCGACGCCGTCGGGGGTGCGGACGTACGCCGTCCCCCGGTCGTCCGTCAGCCACAACCGCTCCTCCCCGTACCGGTACCCGGTGTCGCGCGCCGGCGGGAAGCGGCACGTCGGGGTCGTACGGGGCGGTCGGCGGATCGGTTCCGAGGACGCCGTCGGGGTCGCGGACGTAGGTCGTGGCCGTCTCGCCGCGGCCGAGGGTCAGGAAGCGCGCGGACTGCCAGTCGCAGTGCTCCGGGCCGGTGGAGCTGTGGATGCGCGCGCCGCCGGTCGGTGCCCTTTCGCAGGCGCGCGTACGCCCGCCGTAGGGGTATTCTTCACCACTTCGTTCACGACGCGAAAAAACCCGGTCGAGACACGCCCTTATTTCGAAGACATATGTCAATCGAACATGCTGGAATTCACTCGATCGGGGGTAACTTGCTGGGGGGGGAACTGCCGTGCGCACCCCCGCCGTTGAAGGCTCCCGACCGGTGGAGCTGTGTGGGAGGCGATGTCGTCGTGCAGCAGGAACCCGCCGCGGGCACCCCGCACCTGCGCGTCCGCGAGGACCGGGGGTACACGGTGCTGGAGTTCCGCGGCGAGATCGACATCGTTGCCGCGGCGGAGGTCGGTCCCCTCCTGGACGGCGCGACGGCCGGCCCCGCACCGCGCGTCGTGCTCGACCTGAGCGGGATCGAGTTCTTCGACTGCTCGGGGCTGCGCCTGCTCTACCGCGCCCGCGCCCGGGTCCGCGACCACGGCGGTGACCTGCACCTCGTCTGCACCCACCCGCTGACGCTGCGCGTCCTGCGGGCCACCGGCCTGTCCCGGCTGCTGCCGCCCGCGGCCAGCCTGGAGGCGGCCCTGGCACGGCCGGGGGCCACGTCCGGCTCGTCATGACCCCTCCCGGGGTCTATTCGGTACGGTCCGCGTCGAAGAGGGCGCTGACCGACTCACCGTTGTGAATGCGCCGTACGGCCTCGGCGAGGGCCGGGGCGATGGACAGCACGCGCAGTTTCTCCGTGTGTTCCTCCGCCGCCACGGGCACGGTGTTGGTGCACACGATCTCCAGCACGTCCGGCTGTTCGCTGAGCCGTTTGAGGGCACCGCCCGCGAAGAGTCCGTGCGTGCAGGCCACCCGGATCGACCGGGGCCCCGACTCCCTGAGCCGGTCCAGGAGTTCGAGGACGGTGCTGCCCTTGGCGATCTCGTCGTCCAGCACGATCACGTCCCGTCCGGCGACCTCGCCGATCACCGTGTTGATGCTGACCCGGTCGTCGGCGTACCGCTGTTTGGCGCCGGCCGCCACCTGCGCGCCGAGCATCCGGGCGAACGCGGCGGCCTCCTTGGCGTTGCCGAGGTCGGGCGAGACGACCGTCGTGCGGGTGAGGTCGTGGCGGCGGAAGTGGGTGGCGAGTTCCCGGCGGGCGTGCAGGTGGTCGACGGGGACCGAGAAGAAGCCGTGCACCTGGGGGGAGTGCAGCGTCATGGTGAGGACGCGGTGCACTCCCGCCGCCGTCATCAGGTCGGCGACCAGCCGTCCGCCCAGGGAGATGCGGGGCGCGTCCTTCTTGTCGGAGCGGGCGTAGGAGTAGTGGGGCATGACGACGGTGATCCGGCCCGCGGACGCCCCGCGGGCCGCGTCGCACATCAGCAGCAGTTCCACCAGGTGCTCCTGCACGGGCCGGACCAGGGGCTGCACGAGGAAGACGTCGCGTTCCCGGCAGTTCGCCCGGAGCTGGACCTCCAGGCAGTCGTTGGCGAACCTGCTGAGCCGCGACGGGCTGAGGGGCACGCCGAGGTGGGCGCAGACCTCGGCGGCCAGGTCGGGGTGGGCACTGCCGCTGAACACGGAGATGTCACGCACTGAGGCTCCTCGGATGAACCGGGTCCGGCGGGCGGGATCTCCCATGCTGGCCGATGTCCCCCCTCCCGTCACCCTCACCGGTACGCCGTCCGGCCCGCCCCGCCCGCACCACCGTCCAGGACGCCCGTGTCACAGCCCCTCGACAGGGGTGCCTGCCAAGGCGTTTGACGGGCATCCGGTGAGCAGGAAGGAGGGAGCGCCGACATGACGACTTCCATCAAGCGCCTCCCCAGGCGCATGCCCGGCTGGGCCAAGGTGCTCACCGCCGTCGTGGTCGTGCTCGCCGTGGTGTTCGCGGGCATCCGGTTCAGCCTGCTGCCCGGGCTGCGCGACGTCTTCGGCACCGAGACGCACGACCGCTCGGGTCCCGCACTGCTCAGGTCCATCCAGGACATGAGCCGCTACGAGGCCGCCTCCGGCAACTTCCAGGTCGTCGTCGACCTGGAGAAGGACGCCAAGTACCTCCCCGACGCGCTCCGCGGCACCAGGACCCTGTACGTCGGGGCGGGCACCGTGGACGCCTACGTCGACCTCGGCGAGGTCGGCGACAAGGACGTGACGGTCGACGGCGACCGTACGTCGGCCACCCTCCGGCTGCCGCACGCGCGGCTCGGCACACCGGCCCTCGACCCCGACCGCTCCTACGCCGTCTCCAAGCAGCGCGGCCTCCTGGACCGGCTCGGCGACCTCTTCTCGGACAACCCCAACGGCGAACAGGCCGTGCAGAAGCTCGCGGTCCGGCACATCGGCGACGCGGCGAAGGACAGCGAGCTGACCGCGCGCGCCGAGACGAACACCACCGCCATGCTCCAGGGCCTGCTGAGCTCCCTCGGCTTCAAGGAGGTGCGCGTGACCTACGGCACGTGACCCGTTCCGCCGCCCGGCCCACCAGGCGGCCTGGCCTGTCCTGGCCGGCCTGCGGCGGACGGCCGCACGGGGGTGGAAGCCGGCGCCGCGAGGACCGGGCAAAACGGGCGCGGCGCGGCGGAGCGAGCGGAAGCGGCGGGGTTGGGGATCCCGGCCACGAGCCTCCGCATCCTCCGGACGTTCGGGGGTAACAGCCCTCCCACTCAGGGAAGTTGAAGACTGGAGGACCGCATGGACCGTGCAGCCCTACGTCCGCGTGCCGCCGCGTTGCGCGCGCGCACCGCGTTGCGCCTGCGCACCGCGAAGCCCGAGCCGCCGACGAAGACCGGGCCCGCCGCGAAGACCGGGCCGGCCGAACGCGGCAAGGAGACGAGGCCCGCCGGGCGGGCGAAGTCCGGCAGCGCCGAGCAGGGCGGACGCCGGCCGTTGCCGCTCCCCCTGCGGCTGCTGGCGATGCTGGTCGCCTTCGTGTTCATGGTGGCGTTCGCCGTCGTGCTGGCCCGGCTCACCCTGGAGCCGTCCCCCGCCTCCGAGGCGCTCGTGCACTCGAATCTGCGGCCCGGCCAGTCGCTGAGGGCGTACCTGGACCAGCCGGAGCTGCGCGACGCGGTGAAGCAGATCGGCGGGAACCTGCTGCTCGGCGTGCCGTTCGGCGTGCTGGTGCCGGTCCTCGCGCCGCGGGCGCGCGGACTGGTACGGGTCCTGCTGCTGACCGCGAGCGTGATGCTGCTGGTGGAGTTCGCCCAGGGCGCGCTGGTCACCGGGCGCGCCTTCGACGTCGACGACGTCATCCTCAACACGACGGGCGCGCTCATCGGGTACCTGCTGGTGGGCCGGCGGATGAGCCGGGCCGTGCACGCACGGGAGCGCCGGGTGACGACGCGGGCGTGATGACGCGGGTGCGGCAAGTCGGGTGCGGCGAACCGGGTGGCCGGAGCGTCCTCAACGGTGTCGGGGTTTCCAGGTGTACCGGCCACCGCCCACCCAGCGCACCACGTCCGGGTCGTCGAGGTCGTGGACGGTGATGCCGTACGCGGCGGCTGCCTCGAGGACGTCGGTGACGGCCCTGGCCTCACCGACCACCTCTCCGTCGATTTCCACGATGCGGAACGGCGACTCGCACGGCTGCACCCCGAGCACCGTGATCCGCGGTCGGGAGATGTAAGGGCTCGCGCTTTCGGTCATGTCATAGAGCGTAAATCGCAACCGGCCGGTACGAATCACCCGATTTTTCCGCCGCCTCCGCCGACCCCGCCGTCGAACAGGTCCGGCACCGCCGCCTCGACGACACCCTGGGTGACAGGTCGCACCGTCGCCCCCGCGCTCACCCGAATGAGTGAACACGGGGGCGATGGTGCGGCCCTCGTCGAACAGCTCGAAGACACGCGTGCCGATGCAGGGGGCCCGGCGGGCGGCTGACGTGGCGGGTAACGGGCGTGGCGGGCGGCTGACGTGGTACCCGGTGCGGGCCGCGCGAGCGGGCGGAACCGCCCCGCGCGGGTGGATCCCCGTACGACGAAAGGAACCCCGGATGGAACGCGCCGCCGTCTTCGACGTCGACGGCACCCTCGTCGACACCAACCACCTGCACGTCGTGACCTGGTGGGAGGCCTTCCGCCAGGCGGGCCACCGGGTGCCCATGCACGCCGTGCACCGGGCGATCGGGCTCGGGTCCACCGACCTGATCGCCCACGTGCTGGGCGAGGACCGCGACGAGGACCGGGACGCCGGGCTGAGCGCCGCCCACAAGGCCCTGTACGGCCAGTACTTCGACCGGCTGCCCGCGCTGCGGGACGCCGGGGCGCTGCTGCGGCGGCTGCACGGGGACGGCTGGACGGTGGTGCTCGCCACCTCGGCGAGCGGTACGGAGCTGGCGGCGCTGCGACGCGCCCTCGACGCCGACGAGGCGATCACCGCCACGGCGAGCGCGGACGACGTCGAGGAGGGCAAGCCCTCTCCCGAGCCCGTCGAGCACGCCCTGGAGCTGGCCGGGGTGCCCGCCGAGCAGGCCGTGTTCGTCGGCGACACCGTGTGGGACATGCGGGCGGGCCGCCGGGCCGGGGTCCGCTGCGTCGGCGTGCTGTGCGGCGGCATCCCGCGCCCCGACCTGGAGGAGGCGGGCGCCCAGGCGGTCTACGACGGTCCGGCCCATCTGCTGGCGGCCCTGGAGGACAGCCCGCTGGCATGAGCATCCGCGGCGGAACAGGGACGGAGGAGGCGCCCCGGGGGCGGCGCCTGACGGAGGCGGTACGACGGGAGGTGACCGGCGTCGGCCGGGCCGCGCGGGCGGCCTGCGGCGGACCCGGCCGGGAACGGGACCTGGTCGTCCAGTCGCTGAAGGCGGCGGGGGCCGCCCTGCTGGCCTGGCTGGTGGCGAGCGGCTGGCTGGGCGACCCGATGGCCCTGATGGCACCCTGGGCGGCGCTGGTCCTGGTGCAGGCCACGGTGTACGGCTCGCTGCGGCAGGCCGCCCAGCAGTGGACGGCGATCTGCGCGGGCACGCTGTTCGCCTCGGCGGCGCAGGCCGTCACCGCGGACACCCTGGGCGCGCTCACCCTGTCGTTGCCAGTGCTGATGCTGCTGGCCAACTGGCCCAGGTTCGGCGACCAGGGCATCTACGCGGCCACCACGGCGGTGTTCACGCTCGCCTCCGGCGCGGTGTCGGCGTCGGCGGTCGGGCACCGGGTGGGGCAGGCGGCGCTCGGCGCGGTGATCGGGGTCGCCGTCAACGCGCTGGTGCTGCCGCCGGTGCATCTGCGGGACGTGCGGGAGAACCTGGTCGCGCTGGCCCGGGAGGCCGGCGAGGTGCTGGACATGGTCGCGGCCGGGCTGCGGGAGGGCGGGTGGGACACGGGGACGGCCGCCGAATGGTCACGGGCGTCCGCCCGTCTGGAACGGCGGCGCGAAGGGCTGCGCTCGGCGCGCGGCTGGAGCCGGGAGAGCCTGCGGCTGACCTCCGGGCCGCTGCGCGTGCTGCACCGGCTCCCCCTGGACGTGCCGCCGGAGACCGAGGACGCCCGCTGGGGCCGGGTCACCGACCATGTCGTGGCCCTCACCCGCACGCTGGCGGTGGCGGCCGACGGCGAACGCGCCCCCGCCCCGCCCGAGACGGCGGCCCTGCGGACGTACGCCCGGCTGCTGGAGTTGCTCGGCGACGCCTGCCGGGCCGGGGCGGAGCGGGCCGGGACCGCCGGGGCGGACAGCGCGGAGAGGACTGCGGGACCGGCCGAGCCGGATGAGCCGGCCGAGCTACGGCTCCGCCTGCAGGACAGCCTGCGCGACCACGCCACCCGGGGCGCGGCGCACACGGCGGTCCTGGGGGCGCTGCTGCTCCAGGCGGAGAACCTCTGGGCCGAGGTCCTCCCGGCCGCCCGGGAGGCGGACAGGAGCCGGTGACCGACGTCACCGGAGGGGGCGGCGGGGCCGGGAACAGCCGCGGGCGGTTCGCCGTTGAACAGAGTGTGGGTGCGGACGGAACAGTGTCCCCGGGCCTCACCTTTCGCCCACAGGGAAGATCGTTCGGCTGAAGCCCTGTGGAGCCTTTCGCCGAGAGGCGACCGCCGTCCGCGCCCACACCAGGACCGCCCCGGCCGTGATTCCCCCGTCACGGTCGGGGCTCTTCGCTGCCCGCCCCCGTCCCCGGCGTTCACGCGCCGACCGGCGTGGATGCGGCGGCCTCCCGGACACCGGACGTCCCGGGGCCGTGGAGCGCGGCGAAGACGCCGGGGCGGGGGTGCCGCCGGCGCCCCGTTCCGGCGGTTCCGGCCGCTGCCGTCCCCTCCGGCGGTTCCGATCGCTCCCGTCCCCTCCGGCCGTTCCCTTCTCCTCCGGCCGCTCCGGTCGTTCGCGTGCCTCGCGCGGAACGGGGGTACTCGTCGCGCTCAGCCGACGGCGGCGAGAGGAGTCGAAGGTGAGCAGCGGGTCGGGCAAGAGGGTCGTGGTCACCGGGGCGACCGGCAATGTCGGCACGAGTGTGGTGCGGCTGCTGGCGGAGGATCCCGAGGTGGAGTCGGTGGTGGGGCTGGCCCGGCGGTTGCCGGACCGCAGGCCGCCCGGCACCCAGTGGTCGACGGTCGACCTGGGGGCCGAGGAGACCGGTCTCGCCGAGGTGTTCGAGGGTGCGGACGCGGTGGTGCATCTGGCGTGGGCGTTCCAGCCGACGCACGATCCCGCGGTGACGTGGCGGACCAACGTGCTGGGCAGTCTGCGGGTGTTCCGGGCGGTGGCGGCGGCGGACGTGCCGGTGCTGGTGCACGCCTCGTCGGTGGGCGCCTACTCGCCGGGGCCGAAGGAGCGCGCGGTGGGCGAGTCGTGGCCCACGCACGGCTGGCCGGACGCCGCGTACTGCCGGGAGAAGGCGTACCTGGAGCGGGTTCTGGACACCTTCGAACGCGATCATCCGGGCATCCGGGTGGCGCGGATGCGGCCGGCGTTCCTGTTCAAGCGGGAGTCCGCGAGCGAGCAGCGCCGCATCTTCGGCGGCCGGTTCCTGCCGGGGCCGGTCCTGCGTCCCGAGCTGTTGCCCTTCCTGCCGGACGTACCGGGGCTGCGGATGCAGGCCCTGCACACCGAGGACGCCGCGGAGGCGTACCGGCTCGCCGTGCGCACGGACGTGGGCGGACCGTTCAACCTCGCGGCCGATCCGCCCCTGGACGCGGCGCTGCTCGCCGAGATGTTCGACGCCCGCCTCGTGCGGCTGCCCCGGTCGGCGGCACGCGCGGCGATCGCCGCCGCATGGGGCCTTCGGCTGCTGCCCGCCTCCCCGCACCTGTTCGACGCGGTCCTGCGGGTGCCGCTGATGGACTGCACCCGCGCGCGGGTCGAACTGGGCTGGCGCCCGCAGCGCACGGCGCCGGAGGTCCTGACGGAGTTCCTGCGGGGAGTCCGCGCCGGCGCGGGCGCGCCGACGGAGCCGCTGCGGGGGCGCAAGGTGGGCTGACCGCGGTCCGGGCCGGCGGTCGGCGCCGGGACGGGGACCGGATACGGCGCACCACCGCGTCCTCCTCACCCTCGGTACGGCCGCCTTCAGCCGCCCGGTGCCGGGCGGCCCGCTCCCTCGGTTCGGCCGACGCCCGGCCCGCGTGCGCCTCCGGCGGGACGAACAGGCCGGGGGCGGCGCGGGCGGTGCCCGTCCCGCCGGTCCGCCCGGAAGCCGACCGGCCGCCCGAGCCACCGGACCGCCGTCTCCCCGGCCTGCGGGAGCGCGCCGGGAGGCCACCGGCCGATCCGCCCGTGGGCACGGGGTCGCCGCGCGGACCCGACACGGCGGGCAGGACCACGTCGGGGCCTGCCGGCGGGTCGGGGTCCCCTCCCATCGCACCGAAACGTGCCCCGTGCCTCTGGTGCGCGCCCGGTGCGCCGGTCCTCCGGCACCACGGCGAAAACCGCCCGGTCGGCCATGCGGACGATCGTCGCAAGGGACCGGGCGGCAGGTCGTCGGGTTTCCCGCCGGGGGGCGCCCGTCTCAGCCGGACGACTCGTCGGGGACGGGGTGGTCGGGGTTGACGGTGGCCGGGCGGGGGGCGCCCTGAGGGCCGGTGCCGGCCTCGTCCGTGTCGGGGACGTCGGCGTCGGGGTCGGCATCGCGGGGGTCGTCGCTCTTCCCGGCGTTCTCGTCCGACCGGACGGGGGCGATGTCCCAGCGGTCCTTGCCTCCGTCGGCCTGCTGGTCGGGCAGGTCGCGCGGGACGGGGGTGCCGTTCTCTCCGGGTCCTTCGAGGCGATGATCGGCCACGACGTCCTCCCTCCGGGATCGTCTCGTACGGGGCGGAACGCGAGTACCTCCCGGGTGACCGGCGAAACCTCAGTGCGGGGCGCGTTCCTCCAGCGCGGTGCGCCAGGCGGGCGCCGGAGCGCTCGTCAGGGGCTCGGGGCGCCGGCCGCCACGGGAGAAGAAGTCGGCGAGCGGCAGGATCGCGGCGCCCACGGTCACCGCGTCGGGCCCGAGCCGGCCCAGTTCGACGGTGACCTTCTCCGCCGGGTGGCGCAGCGCGTACGCCGTGGCGTGGCGGCGTACGGCGGGCAGGAAGCGGGTGCCGAGCTGGAGGCCGGCCCAGCCGCCGATGAGGATGCGCTCGGGCTGGAAGAGGTTGATCAGGTCGGAGAGTCCGGCGCCCAGGTACTCGGCGGTCTCCTCCAGCACGGCGAGCGCGACCGGATCGGGTTCGGCGCCGTCGGCCGGGTAGGCGGCGGCCAGCATCGCGGTGAGCGCCGTCTCCTCGTCGGCGCCCCGAGGGGGCCGGCCGCCCTCCTCGCGCCAGCGGTCGAGGAGCGCCTCGGCGCCCGCGTACGCCTCCAGACAGCCGAGCGCACCGCAGCGGCAGCGGCGGCCGCGCACCCGCACGGTGAGGTGCCCCCACTCGACGGCCCGGCCGTTCTCGACGTCGGGGGTGACCAGGCAGGCGCCGACGCCGGAGCCGAACAGGACGACGCAGGCGTTGTGGGCCCCGCGGCCGCCGCCGAACCACATCTCGGCCTGGCCGAGGGTCCTGGCGCCGTTGTCGATGAAGTACGGGACGCTCTCGGGGAGCGGGGAGCCCGCCCGCAGCAGTTCCTCCAGCGGGACGGCGTCCCAGCCGATCGTCTGACCGTGTACGACGGCGCCGTGCTCGGGGCCGCGCTCGACGATGCCGGGAACACCGATGCCGACGCCGAGCAGCGGTTCGGGGGCGAGGTCCGCGGCGGCGAGCACCTCGGCGATGCCGTCGCGGACATGGCCGACGATGCCCTCGACCTCGTACCGCCGATGCTCCAACGGCCTTTCCGCGCGGGCGAGTTCGGTGAGGGTGAGGTCGAACAGCTCGACGCGCACGCGGGTCTCGCCGATGTCCACGCCGATCATGTGGCCGCTGGCGGGCGCCACGCGCAGCAGGGTGCGGGGCCGGCCGCCGTCGGAGTCGACGCTGCCGGCCTCCTCCACGAGCCCGTCGGCGACCAGGTCGGCGACGACATTGCTGACGGAGCCGGAGCTGAGGCCGGTGGCCGGGCCCAGCTCGAAGCGGCTGAGGGGGCCGTCGAAGTAGAGCCGTTGCAGGACGGCCGTGCGGTTGGCCCGCCTGAGATCGCGTACCGTACGCCCGTTGCGCCCTGCCATGTCGGCCCCCTTCGAACCCTGCCCGACCTGCAACATACCTGTGCGGGTGGGGTCCGCGCGACATTCGTCCAACCCTTAGTTCACGATGTGAGCTAAGGGACGGCCGCCTTTTCGGCCTCCTCGGAGGCCGCGAACGGCCCGGAGGCGGGCGTCCGCGACGCTTCGCGCGCCTGCGCGGCGGGCGTGCGCGGCGGGCGTGCGCGGCGGGCGTGCCGGTGACAGCGCTGCGGCCGTCGGGCGCGGCGGGCCGACCGGGTGCGGGGTGTGCCGCCCCCACCCCCTCCGGCGCCCCGAACCGGGCCGGCGTGCGCCACACCGTCTTCAGGTCCCGCACCGCATACCGCCCGCCGCGTGCCGCGTCACCGATGGCCTTCGGCCGACGACGCCGGCCCGCGCGATGCGGGCGCGGAGAGCGGCGCACTCCCGCCCCCGGCAGTCGGCGTGCCGGTACAGGTGCTCGACGGCGACGCGGTGGCCGGGGTGCCACTCCACCGGGCAGGGCGCGGGCCTCGCCCTCCACGGGCGCGCCCCGGCAGCCCGCGTTCAGGACGGGGACCTCCACGTCCCGTTCGAGGTCGACGCCGCCGCGCGCATGGGTCTCGACGTGGCCGTCGAGGGCGTCCCGCTCGTCCGCCTCGGCCAGGGCGAGCAGGGACGTGCCGGCGGCGGCGAACCGGCCCCTCGGGGCGGGCCGCGACATGGTGCATGGCCGCCCGCGCCCGCGGTGACGCGTCGTGAGGGAAAATCACTGGCTCCCCCTAGCCGAATACCTTTATGCTTAGGCCATAACCTAGAGCCCCAAGGAAATGGCGACCCGGTCTTCGCGGGCCGCACGATTCAGGAGACTCCCGATGAGGACACTCACCGAGCACGACATCCGCAACTCCTTCGTGAACTGCTCCAAGGGGGAGGCCAAGCGGCTGGCGGTGCCACGGGATCTCGACTCGCGGCCCTGGGCCGATCTGGACTTCCTGGGATGGCGCGATCCCGGCGCTCCCGACCGCAGCTACCTGGTGACCGAACGGGACGGGCGTCCGGTGGGTGTGACCCTGCGGTTCCCGGCCTCGCAGCGCGGCTTCCTGCATCGCAGCATGTGCTCGCTGTGCCTGACCACCCACCCCGGCGGCGGGGTGTCGCTGATGACCGCGCGCAAGGCGGGCGCCGCGGGGCGCGAGGGCAACTCCGTGGGCCTCTACATGTGCACCGACCTGGCCTGTTCCCTCTACGTGCGCGGCAGGAAGGTCCCGGAGTCGGGGGGCCGGTTCGAGGAGAGCCTCACCCTGGAGGAGCAGATCGCGCGGACGACCGGCAACCTGGCCGCCTTCCTCGACAAACTGTTCGACTGACCTCCCGGGCCGACCTCCGGGCCGCCCCCTGGGGCCGCCGGCTCCGTTCCGCGCCGCCGTTCGAGGCGGGTGACAAAAGAAACGTTCGAGGCAGGTGAGGAACGGGAACTGGCCAAGGGATGCTTGATGTACGTGAGCGTGCCGCACCGCTCGTACGGTTCGTGCGGCGCCACCGGGAACCCGCGGTCGTCCAGGCCCTGCGGTCCTCCGCGGCCGCGATGATCGCCTACGCCGTCGCGCTGCACCTGAGCCCCGAGGCCGCCCCCCTCACCGCGCCGCTGACCGCGCTGCTGGTCGTCCAGGTCACCCTGTACGCCACGCTCACCAACGGTGTGCGGCGCGTCAACGCGGTGGTGGCGGGGGTGCTCGTCGCCATCGCGTTCAGCCTGCTGGTGGGGCTGACCTGGTGGAGCCTCGGGCTGCTGATCGTGGCCGCGCTGGCCGTCGGCCACCTGGTGCGGGTCGACGAGTACGTGCCCGAGGTGGCGATCAGCGCCATGCTGGTGCTGGGCGTGACCACGGTCGGGGACACGGCCTGGGCGCGGGTGCTGGAGACGCTGATCGGGGCCGTGGTCGGACTGAGCATCAACCTCCTGCTGCCGCCCCCGGTGTGGGTGGAGGAGGCGGGCGAGTCCATCGAGGACCTGGCCCGCCGGGTGCGGCAGCTGATGCTGCGGATCGGCGAGGAGGCCACCGGCCGCATGCCCGCCGAGCAGGCCGCCGCCCGGTTGCACGAGGCGCGCCGCCTGGACCACGACATCGTCGAGGTGGACGCCGCCCTGCGGCAGGCGGAGGACAGCCTGCGGCTCAACCCCCGGGTCCGGGAGGGCGTCCTGCACCGGGTGGTGCTGCGCACCGGCCTGGACACGCTGGAGATCTGCACGGTGGTCCTGAGGGTGCTCGCCCGCACGCTCACGGACCTCACGAAGGAGCGCGAGCCGCGGACCCTGTTCCAGGCGGAGACCGGCACCACCCTGGAACGGCTGCTGTCGGAGATCGCGGACGCGGTGGTCAGCTTCGCGGTACTGGTCACCACGCACGTCAGCGAGAACGCGGAGTCCGCCGAGGAGCGCCTCACCTCGCAGCTGCGGCAGGCCGCGGCCACCCGCGACAAGCTCGCCCAGCTGCTGCTGGAACAGCTCCAGCACGACGCCCGGCAGTGGCAGTTGCACGGCGCGGTGCTGACCGAGGTCAACCGCATGATCGACGAACTCGACACCGAACACCGCTCGCACCGTCTCCTGGAGGAACTGGACCGCGCCACACGGGAGCAGGACGGGCGGCTGCCCTGGCTGTCCCGGCTGCGCGGGCGCATCCACCGGCGGCTGCGGGTTCCCGACCGACTGCGGCGGGACCGGCGGCGGAAGCCGCGTCGTTCCCGGTGAAGACGCCTTCCCGGCCGGTCCTCCCGGCCGGCGGGGACGCCTCGGGGCCGTGGCGTGGGGCCCTACTTTCCTGGCCCCTTGGTCCCTCCCGGCCGGCGAGGACGCCTCGGGGCCGTGACCGGCGTGCAGGAGGCCTCGTCCGGCTTTGCGTCCGGTGTCCGGTGGTCCTCGCGGACCAGGGTGGCCGTCGGGACGGCGGCGGGGAGTTCCCCGGCAGCTCGCCCCCTCCCCCGACGGCGGCCTGCCGTTCGCCGCGAACCAGCGCTCGGGCACGGTCGCCGCGTTCCACGTGGACGGCCGCGACGGCGCCCTGCGGCGCGCGGGCGAGCCGTTCGCGTCACCCGTCGCGGTCTGTGCGCTGCCGCTGCAGGGCCCGTGGGCAGGACGCGGCGGCGGCCTGGCCGAGGAGGACGTGGATGCGCTCGGTGAGCTGCCCGACGTCGTCGGCCGGCGCGTGGAAGGGCAGGCGTACGTCGCCGTGGGCGCGGACGCGTTCGATGCGCAGCGTGAGTCCGTGGCGGTCGACGGCGAGCGGCTGGACCCGGACGGCTCCGTGCAGGCTCTCCTTGCGGACGAGCCGGGTGAGGCGTTCCACGGCGTCGGGGTGGGCGTCGGCGAGGTGGGTGAGCAGCCGGGCCTCGGCCGCCGCCAGCGGGTCGGGCGCGGCGGCGGCGAATTCGTCGAGCGCGACGACGACCGTCCCGGAGGGCTCCTTCAGCACGACGCGGGTGGCGTGGAAGGCGAGCCGGCCGTCCTCGGGGACGAACCAGCCGGCCAGCCAGAGCCTGGCGCGGACGCGGTCGCGGACGGGCACGGGTGCGACGTCCGCGAACTCCAGCACGGCGGACGGCTCCCCGCGCGGCGCGCAGATCGCCGCCGTCAGCAGCGCGCTGTCCTCCGGCACGCGGAGGACCACCCGTCCGTCGTCGGCGACGGTGTGCGCGCCGACGAACTCCTCGCGGCCGCCCTGCGCGGTCACCGCGCAGGACCATGCCGCGGCGAGCACGGACCGGGCCCGTTCCGCCGTGCCGGGCACGGCCGTCCAGTTGTCGCTGTCATCCATCCCAGGACCTCCTTAGGTAAGGCTTGCCTAACCTATCGGAGATCGGGGTGTACGCCAACCGGGCCCCGTGGACCCGTGCGGCACCCGTCAGCGGGCGATGACGCCGAGCAGCGCCCGCGCACAGCCGGCGGACCTGCTCCCGGGACAGCGCGTCGTCGGACCCGCGCGGCCGCTCCGCGCACACCGCCGTGGCGAACGCCGGCCGGCCGCGCACCGCGAGGCGCACGTCGGCGCGCTCCCCGGACAGCCGGCCGAACTCGGGGTCGGCGGAGAGGGCCGCGAGGAGCTGCCGCTCCCGGGCGGCCGGCGCCCGCCGGTGGACGCGGCGCACGGCCCGGTCGCCGGCCTCGTTCGCCCGGGAGGCCCGCGAGGACACCGTCCTGGCCGGGGAGCATCCGATACGGCGAGGCGCGTGGGCGCTGGTGCTGACGGCGGTGCCGCACCGCGACCCCGAGGTGCGGGGCGCCGACGCCGAGGAGTTCGACCCGGACCGCTTCCGGGGCGGCGGCGGTACGCGCGCGTGCCCCGCACACCTTCAAGCCGTTCGGCACCGGGGTGCGGGCCTGCACCGGCCGGCAGTTCGCGCCGCACGAGGCCACGCCGGTGCTCGGTCTGCTGCCGCGCCGCTACGAGCCGGTGCCCGGCGCCGGCTACCGGCTGCGGGTGACCGAGCGGCTGCCCCTGATGCCGGAGGGACTGCGGCTGCGGCTGGAGCGGCGCACGCCGGCGGCCACGGCGACGGGCGTGCGGGGAGCGGACGCGCAGGAGCCCGTCTCAGCGCCCCGCCGTCCAGTGCGCGGGCCGGTCGACCGACCCCGGCAGCCTGGTCCCGGTGCTCCCCCGGGCCGCGGTGAGCTGCGGCTGGGTCAGGAAGATCGCACCGGTCAGGTCGGCGTCGGTGAGGTCGGCGTCACGCAGGTCGGCACCGATGACGTCGGCACCGCGCAGGTCGGCGCCGCGCAGGTCGGCGGCGACGAGCAGGGCACCGCGCAGGTTGGCGCCGCGCAGGTCGGCGCCCCTGAGGCGGGCGCCCATCAGGTCGGCTCCCCGGTGTTCCCTCCTGCGGCCGGGCAGGCCGGCGCGGGCCAGTTCGCTGGTACGCAGGAGCAGGGCGTTGACGGTCTCGCGGTGGGCGGACACGTCCAGCGCGACGAGTTCCTCCGGGGTGCCCAGGGTCAGTTCCTCGGTGCGTTCCAGGGCCCGGCGCAGCTCGGGGTGGAGCGGGGCTGCCGCGGGGAGGGCGAGGGCCTCGGTGAGGTACCGGAGCAGCTCGTGCAGGTGCCGGACCACGGGGAAGACCTCGGCCATGCGGCGGGCGTGGCCGCGGGGCCCCGTGCGCCAGTCCCGGCCGCCGAAGGTGACCTGCGAGACCTTCTGGCCGGCGCCGAAGCAGTCGTAGACCGTACAGCCGTTGAAACCCTGCTGCCGCAGCCGGGCGTGGATGCCGCAGCGGTGGTCCTCGCCCAGGTTGGGGCAGGGCGTGCCGGCGGCCTTGTCGATCGCGAAGTCCGCGGAGCGGGCGAAGGGCAGGGCCACGCAGCACAATCCGAAGCAGTTCGCGCAGTCACCGCGCAGGTCTTCCCGGTCCACCGTCTGGTCTCGCATTCCGTCCACCCTACCGACCGTGCCGAAACGTTCCCCCACCGGCCGGGCCGCCCCGGTCGGGAAGTCCCGCACGTGGGTGTCGGGCTCCCGTGGGTCAACGCCTCGGAGGGAGAACGGTGTTCGGGCGGCGGAGCACCCGCGGCTTCGCCGGGCGGGTCGGACGTCGTCGCGAGTCGGACACCGTCGCGGGTCAGACCTCGTCTCGGGTCAGTGCGAGCAGCCGGTCCAGGACGCGGGGGCCGCTCGCGCGGACGCCGTCGTGCTCGAACTCGTCGGTGACCCAGGTGCGCAGACCGCGGACGGCGCGGGCGGTCCGCAGCGAGTGCGCGGTGTCGACGTAGAGGTCGTCGTGGTAGACCGCCGCGGCGACCGGGACCTCGTTGGCGGCGAGGCGGGCCGGGTCGTAGAGGGGTGTCCAGTCGGTGCGGGCGGCCAGGAGTTCGGCGGTCTCGCGCAGTGGGCGCAGCGCCGGGTCACGGTCGAACGTCCAGGGGTGGACGGTCTCGCCGGTCAGCGGCAGGGGTCCGTCGCCCGCCAGCGCCTTCGCCGCGTCGAACTGCGGGAACTCGGCGCGCACCCGCTCGGCCGACCATGCGGTGGGCCGCTCGTCCTGGCCGTAGATCGACTCGTGGACGAGGGCGTAGAGGGGGTGCGAGGCGTACGACAGGAGCCCTTGGACCTCCTCCTGGAAGGCGTCGGACAGGGCGGGGCCGTCCGGGGTGGGCACGAAGGCGTCCTCGAGGAGGAAGTGCAGCCGGTGGCTGCCCTCGCTGCCGCCGAGGAGGATGCCGAGGCTCTGGAAGGCCTCGACGCCCAGGCGGTAGCCGTTCGGGAGGGTCACCTCGTGCGCGAGCAGGTGCTCGGCGATCCGGCGGGCGCGGGCGACGTCCTGCGGGTAGCGGGCGTAGTGCGCGGCCGTCTTGCGTTCCATGCGCGGGTAGGCGGCCCGGTAGACGTCGTCGGCGTGGGCGTCCAGGGCGGGCAGCCCGCCGGTGATCAGGGCCGCGGCGAGCCCTTCGGGGGCGAGGGAGAGGTAGGTGACCGCGCAGAAGCCGCCGAAGCTCTGGCCGAGGACGGTCCAGGGGGCGCCGCCGGTGACCTCGCGGCGCACCAGCTCGCAGTCGCGGACGATGGAGTCGGCGCGGAAGCGGGTCAGGTACGCGGCCTGCTCGGCGGGACCGCCGCGCAGCGGGAGCGTCTGCCGGTTGGCGGGCGTGGAGCGGCCCGTGCCGCGCTGGTCGAGCAGGAGGACGCGGAACTCCTTCAGGGCGCGGTCGAGCCAGGCCTGCCGGCCGACGAACCGGTAGGCGCCGAAGCCGGGTCCGCCCTGGAGGTAGACCAGCCAGGGCAGGTCCTGCCGCGCCTTGTCGCTCGCGACGACCTCGCGGGCGTACAGCTCGATCGTCTCCCCGGCGGGGTCGGCGTGGTCGAGGGGCACGGTGAAGCGACGGTCGGTGAGGACGACGCCGGGCTGACGGTAGCTGTCGGACAACGTGAGGCTCCCGTGACGATCGAGGTGCGGGCCGCGTCCCAGTTCAGCACATGTCCCGGCGCCGGCGGAGCCCGGGGGATCACGAACCGCCGCTGAACGGCGGGTCAAGCCGCTGCCGGCAGGCGAATCGTCACTGCTGAACGGCCGGTCAGCGCGGCGACAGGCTGGACCGGCGCACCACCAGCTCCGGCTGGAGCACGACCCGCCGGTGCTCGTGCGGCCGCGCCCCGCCGCCGGGCCCCTCCTCGGTCTCCTCCAGGAGCATGTCGGCGGCCAGGGCGCCCATGGTGACGGCCGGCTGGCGGACGGACGTCAGGGGTACGGCCGCGGCGGCGGCGAACTCGATGTCGTCGTAGCCGACGATCGCGAGGTCGTCGGGGACGTTGACGCCGGCCGCGTACATGGCCTGCAGGACGCCGAGGGCGAGCAGGTCGTTGGCGCAGAACACGGCGGTCGGGCGGTCGGCCAGGCCGAGGAGGCGGGCGCCCGCGTCCCGGCCCGCGGCCACGTCGAGCCGCTCGGTGGGCAGTTCGCGCAGGCACTCGGGGCCCAGGCCCGCCTCGGCGAGGGCGCTCAGGGCGCCGGTGCGGCGGTCGCGGATCTGGGTGAGGCCGGGCGGGCCGCTGACGTACGCGACGGAGCGGTGTCCGGCGTCGACCAGGTGGCGTACGGCGAGCGCGCCACCGGCCACGTCGTCGACGGAGACCGAGCACTCGGTGGTGCCCTCGGAGACCCGGTCGACCAGCACGAACGGGATGCCGTGCCGGCGGAACGCGGCGATGTTGCGGCCGGTGGCGTCGGCCGGGGTGAGCAGGACGCCCCGCACCCGCTGCTCGGCGAAGAGGGACAGGTACTCGGCCTCCTCGCCGGCGCTCTCGGCGCTGTTGCAGACCATCACGCCGAGACCCGCCTGCCGGGCGGCCCGTTCGGCGCCGCGGGCGACGTCCACGAAGAAGGGGTTGCCCATGTCGAGGACGAGCAGCCCCATGATCCGGCTGCGGCCCGCGCGCAGTTGGCGGGCGGACTCGCTGCGGACGTAGCCGAGCCGGTCGATCGTGGAGAGCACGCGGGCGCGGGTCTCCGTGGCCACGGTGTCCGGGCGGTTGATGACGTTGGACACCGTGCCGACCGAGACGCCGGCGGCGCGGGCGACATCCTTGATTCCCACCGACTGGGCCATCAGGCAGAAACCTCCAGAGAGTCAGGGACGAGGGACGGTGGGGGCGTCGGGGGCCTTCACATTACCGCCACCCCGCCGCGCACCGGACCGGTCAGGTGGGGAGCCGGAAGTCGGCGACGCGGAGCGCCGAGGGGGTCGTCCCGCTCGACTTCTCCTGGTAGAGGACGGACAGGACGCCGTCCTGCGCGATCCGGGTCTCGTCGACGACGACCTCGCCGAAGGCGTTGAGGCCGGCGCCGTCGAACAGCAGCTTCCAGTCGGTGTGTCCGGAGGCCTTCGAGGCGCCGGCGATCCGGCCGAAGGGGAGGACCGCGTAGGCGTTGTCGTATCTGTCGAGGATCAGTCTGGTGCGCTGGCTGGAGTTGAGCGGGATCGGGATCTCGGTCTTCTGCCAGGTGCCGGAGGCGTTCTTGCGGAGGTGGAAGGCGCGGCCGTTGGCGGTGCGGTCGGCGACGTAGTCCGTGGTGCACTGGCCGAAGCGGCCGGGGACGTAGCTGATGATCGCGTGCGGGCGGCCCGCCGAGTCGGTGGCCTGGCTCTCCTGGTTCATCAGGGAGTGGTCGGGGTTCAGGGGGTCGACGACGAGTCCGGCGTCAGTGACGGCGACCCTGTCGGAGCCGCCGGTGGTGCCGACCACGGTGCCGGCGTCGTTGCGCCAGGTGCGGCCGCGGTCGTCGGAGTAGACGTAGCCGGTGTCGTGGTTGGTGATGCCGCCGCCGTCGCACATCACGGCGCCGTTCTGCTCGCGCCAGGTGAAGAAGGCGTGCAGCCGTCCGCCCCGGTCGTAGTCGATGCCGTGCAGGTACATGTTGCGGGCCGTGCTGGAGCCGTGCTCGCCGGTGTAGGTGCCGGTGGCGGCGGACCACTCGCCGAGGGCGGTCCACCTGGTGCCGTCGTACTCGGCGAGGGCGTTGCGGCCGTTGCCGGAGACGGCGACCCGGTAGCTGAGCTGGAGCCTGCCCTCGGGCGTGGCGACGAACTGCGGGTAGGTGAACTGGGAGGTGAGCGTGAGCCCGTCGAGCGTGGACTGGGGGGCGCCGAAGCGGCTCGCGGTCCAGCTCAGTCCCGACGGGTCGTCCATGAGCCCGGCGACCGACTTGACGTAGGTGAAGCCGTCGCTGTGCGAGTCCATGTTGAGGTGGAGCCGGCCGTCGGTCCTGGAGACGCCCATGGAGATGACGTTGTGGGAGTCGTCGTAGCGGAGCGTGTGGCCCACCTTCACGGTGGACCAGGTGCTGCCGCCCAGGACGCGGCGGCCGACGACGGCGCTCCGGTCTGCGGTGTACCAGACGGCGTACTGGTGGCCCTTGTAGGTCAGCAGGCCGTTCTTCTGGAACGAGTTGTTGTTGACCAGGCCGTCGTAGGAGACGAAGAAGATCGCCCGGCTGTCGAGCGTGGTGGTGCCGGTCCTCGTCACCGAGGGGCCGGGGTCTGCGGCCCGTGCGGTGCCGGCGGCGAGGGCGGGCGTCGTCACGGCACCGGCCAGGGCCGCGCCGAGCAGCGTGCGTCGTCTCATCTCAGGACTCCGTTCATCTCGGGGACTTCCGTCGTCTCGTACGAGGGGAACGCGGGGAGGAGGTCAGGCGAGGTGGAAGACCTCGGTGAGCGGTTTCATGGCCTCGTCGGGCCGGGCGCCGTCCAACGACTCGAAGAACGGCGCCATCTCCACCTGCCAGCGGGCGTTGACGTCGGTGGCCTCCATGCCGGCCCGGGCCGCGGCGAAGTCCTCGGTCTCCAGGTAGCCGACGAGCAGTCCGTCCTCGCGCAAAAAGAGCGAGTAGTTGTGCCAGCCGGTGGCCGAGAGAGCGTCGAGCATCTCCGGCCAGACGGCGGCGTGCCGCTCGCGGTACTCGTCGAGGCGGTCCGCCCGGACCTTCAGCAGGAAGCACACGCGTTGCATCAACACCCCTTGTGTGATCAGAAGTTGAACTGGTCGATGTTCTTGGCGTCGAAGACGGTCGGCTTGCCGAGGCTGATCACGCCGTCCTTGCCGATGGTGTAGCTGGTGCCGCCGGCGGTGAAGGTCTCGCCCTCCTTGCCGGTGATCTGGCCGGACACCAGGGCCACCGCCGTCTGCGCGGCGAGCGCGCCGAGCTTCGCCGGGTCCCACAGCTCGAAGGCCTCGACGGTGCCGTTCTTGACGTACTTGCGCATGTCGTTGGGGGTGCCGAGGCCGGTCAGCTTGACCTTGCCCTTGTACTTGGACCCGGACAGGTACTGGGCGGCGGCCTTGATGCCGACGGTGGTCGGGGAGATGATCCCCTTCAGGTTCGGGTACTCCTGGAGCAGGCCCTGGGTCTGCTGGAAGGACTTCTGGGCGTCGTCGTCGCCGTAGGCGACCTTGACGAGCTTGATGTCCTTGTACTTGGCGTCCTTGAGTTCGTCCTTCATGAACTCGATCCAGGCGTTCTGGTTGGTCGCGGTCTGCGCGGCGGACAGGATCGCGATCTCGCCCTTGTAGCCGATCTGCTCGGCGAGCAGCTGGACCTCGGTGCGGCCCAGGTCCTCGCCGCTGGCCTGCGAGACGAAGGCGTTGCGGCACTCGGGGTTGGTGTCGGAGTCGTAGGTGACGATCTTGATGTCGTTGCTCATGGCCTGCTTGAGCGCGGTGCACAGCGCCCCCGGGTCCTGCGCGGACACGGCGATCGCGTCTACCTGCTGCTGGGTGAGCGTGTTGACGTAGGACACCTGGCCGGAGGTGTCGGTGCCGCTGCTGGTGCCGACCTCCTTGTAGCTGGAGCCCAGTTCCTTCAGGGCCGCCTCGCCGCCCTTGTCGGAGGTGGTGAAGTACGGGTTGTTGACCTGCTTGGGCAGGAAGCCGACGGTGAGGCCCTTCTTGGTGGCCGCGTTCGGGTCGGCCTTGCCGGCGGAGGCCGCGGCGCCGGTGCTCTCGTTCTTCACGTCCTCCTTGGTGGTGCCGCCGCAGGCGGTGGCGGCGAGCGCGAGGGAGGTGACGGCGGCCAGGGCCGCGCAGGTACGGCGGAGGGATGACTTGCGCATGGCGAGGGGTCCTTTGTGTGTACGGGAGGACGCGGGGGGTGGCTGGGGGGTCACGGGGCCGGGGCGGGTGCGCCGGCCGGTGGTGGTGCCGACGCGGCTCGCCGGCCGGCCCGGGCGACGGCGATCTGGCGGGCGACACGGGGGCCGAGCACGGACAGGACGAGCAGGATGCCGGTGACGACGATCTGCGACTGGGCGGAGACGTCCTTCAGGCTCATCACGTTCTGCAGGGCGCCCAGCAGGAAGACACCGGCGATGGCTCCGCCCAGGGTTCCCTTGCCGCCGTCGAAGTCGATGCCGCCGAGCAGCACCGCGGCGACGACGGACAGTTCGAGGCCGGTGGCGTTGTCGTAGCGGGCGCTGGCGTAGTGCAGGGCCCAGAAGACGCCGGTGAGGGAGGCCATCAGGCCGGTCAGGGTGAACAGGATCAGTTTCTGGCGCCTGACCCGGATGCCGGCGAACCGGGCTGCCTCCTCGCTGGCGCCGATCGCGAACAGCGACCGGCCGAACGGGGTGGCGTGCAGGGCGACCACGGCGATCGCGAGGAGGACCACGAAGGGCAGGAGGGCCTGCGGGACGAAGGTGTCGCCGATGCGGCCGGCCGCGAAGTCCAGGTACTGGGCGGGGAAGTCGGTGACCGCGTCGGAGCCGAGCACGATCTGCGCGATGCCCCGGTAGGCGGCCATGGTGCCGATGGTGACGGCGAGCGAGGGCAGTCCGAGGCGGGTCACCAGCAGCCCGTTGACCAGGCCGCAGACCACGCCGAGCAGCAGGCAGACCGGGATGATCGCCTCGATGGTCATGCCCTGGTTCCACAGGGCGCCCATCACCGCGCCGGACAGGCCGGCCGTGGAGGCGACGGACAGGTCGATCTCGCCGGAGACGACCAGCAGGGTCATCGGCAGGGCGACCAGCGCGATGGGGAGCGTGTTGCCGATCAGGAAGGACAGGTTGAGGGCGTTGCCGAAGCCGTCCACGAAGGAGAAGGACAACAGGAGCAGCACGATCAGGAGGGCGCCGACGACCGTGTCCCACCGGATGGCGCGGTTCACCAGGGATCCGGACTCAGGCATGGCGGGCGTTCCTCTTCTTCAGGGCCGACGCCACCCGCACGGCGACCACGCGGTCGACGGCGATGGCGAGCAGGAGCAGGATGCCGTTGATGGCGAGCACCCAGACGGAGCTGACGCCGAGGGCGGGCAGCACGCTGTTGACGGAGGTCAGCAGCAGGGCGCCGAGGGCGGCGCCGTAGACGCTGCCGGAGCCGCCGGTGAAGACGACGCCGCCGACGACGACCGCGCTGACGACGGTGAGTTCGTAGCCGTTGCCGGTGCCGGAGTCGACGTTGCCGAACCGGGCGAGGTACAGGGCTCCGGCGAGGCCGGCGAGGGCGCCGCAGAAGGTGTAGGCGACCAGGATCCGCTTGCGGACGGGGATGCCGGCGAGGCGGGCGGCCTCCGGGTTGGAGCCGAGCGCGTACAGCTCGCGGCCGCTGCCGAAGTGCTTGAGGTAGTAGGCGGTGGCGACCAGGACGACGAGCGCGATCAGCGCGAGCCAGGGCACGGCGGAGATGCCGCCGGCGCCGAAGTCGACGAAACCGCCGGGCAGGTCGGCCGCGGTGATCTGCCGGGAGCCGACCCAGATGGAGTCGATGCCGCGGATGATGTACAGGGTGCCGAGGGTGACGACCAGGGCCGGCACCTGGCCGAGGCTGACCAGGAGGCCGTTCAGCAGGCCGAAGCCGATGCCGAGCAGGACCGCCAGCGCGACCGCGACGAGCGGGCTGCCGCCGCCTTGGAGGTGGACGCCGGCGGCGAAGGCGCTGATGCCGAGCGTGGAGCCGACGGACAGGTCGACGTTGCGGGTGATGACGACCAGGGACTGGCCGGTGGCGACCAGGACCAGGATGGTCGCGTTGAGCAGGAGGTCCTTGATGCCCTGTTCCGACAGGAACTCGCTGTTGCCGGCCTGCGTGACGGCGATCATCACCAGGAAGACCAGCAGGATGGCCAGTTCGCGCATCTTGAAGACGCGGTCCACCAGGCGGGTGCTGCTGGACCTGGCCACCTCTGCGGCGGGGGCTTCGGGAGCGGTCACCGTCATGCGGCTGCCCTCCCCGTGGCTGCGGCCATCACGGTTTCCTCGGTGGCGTCGGAGCGGGGGATCTCGGCGGTGAGCCGGCCCTCGTGCATCACCAGCACGCGGTCGGCCATGCCGAGGATCTCGGGCAGGTCGGAGGAGATCATCAGGACGGCGACCCCGTCGGCGGCCAGCTCGGACAGCAGCCGGTGCACCTCGGCCTTGGTGCCGACGTCGATGCCGCGGGTGGGCTCGTCGACGATGAGCACCTTCGGCCCGGTGGCCAGCCACTTCGCCAGGACGACCTTCTGCTGGTTGCCGCCGGAGAGCGTGTTGACGGTGTCGGCGATCCGGGCGTACTTCACCTGGAGCCTGACCGCCCAGTCGAGCGAGCGGCTGCGCTCGGCGCCGCGGTCCATGAGGCCGGCCTTCACCGTGGTGCGGAGGCCGGTGAGGCCGATGTTGCGCTCGATGGACATGTCCATCACCAGGCCCTGGGCGCGCCGGTCCTCGGGGACCAGGGCGAGGCCCGCGGCCATGGCGGTGGACGGGGCGCCGTTGGTGAGGGTGCGGCCGTCGACCTCCACCTCGCCGGCGTCCCAGCGGTCGATGCCGAAGACCGCGCGGGCGACCTCGGTGCGCCCGGCGCCGACCAGGCCGGCGAGGCCGACGATCTCACCGCGCCGGACCTCGAAGGAGACGTCGGTGAAGACGCCCTCGCGCGTCAGCCGGCGCACGCTGAGGGCGACCTCGCCCGGATCGACGTACTGCTTGGGGTACAGCTCGTCGAGGTCGCGGCCGACCATCCGGCGCACCAGGTCGTCCTCGGTCATGCCGTCGAGGGGCTCGCTGGCGATCCAGGCGCCGTCCCGCAGGGTCGTCACCCGTCGGCAGATCGCGAAGATCTCCTCCAGCCGGTGCGAGATGAACAGCACGGCGGCGCCCTCGTCGCGCAGGGTGCGCACGACGTTGAAGAGGCGGGCGACCTCGCTGCCGGTGAGGGCGGCGGTCGGCTCGTCCATGATCAGGACGCGGGCGTCGAAGGAGAGCGCCTTGGCGATCTCGACGATCTGCTGGTCCGCGATGGACAGACCGCGCGCCGGGCGGTCCGGGTCCAGGTCGACGCCGAGGCGCCGCATCAGGGCCGCGGTGGCCTCGTGGGTGGCCTTGTGGTCGATGCGGCCGAGGGCCCGCCGGGGCTGGCGGCCCATGAAGATGTTCTCGGCGATCGAGAGGTCGGGGAAGAGCGTGGGCTCCTGGTAGATCACGGCGATGCCGGCGTCACGGGCGTCGCCGGGACCGTGGAAGACCACGGGCTCGCCGTCGAGCCGCACCTGGCCGGCGTCCGGTCGGTGCACTCCGGCGAGCGTCTTGATGAGGGTCGACTTGCCCGCGCCGTTCTCCCCGGCGAGGGCGTGCACCTCGCCGGGGAACAGCTCCAGGGAGACGCCCCGCAGAGCGCGTACGGCGCCGAAGGACTTGGAAACGTCCCTGAGCGCCAGCACCGGGGCCGGTCCCGTGTCGGACGGGTGGGTCATGGATGGCTCCTCGACGACGTCCGCCGACAGTCCCCGAGGGGCCGCCACGACGTCGTGAAAGGTTTCAACTGGATTGCCGGGACGTTAGGCACGACGGACATGTCACGTCAATGGGTCCGCCTCGAAAAGTTTTCGATAGCCGAAGGTCACGCAACGGTCACGGAGCCCCGGCCTGAGCAGAGGGGTTGACACACCTCCGGCAGCCTCATAGCTTCCCGTTCTGAATCGTTTCACCCGGAAGCCTTTCCGGAAGCCGAGCAGGATGTCTTTCCGGACCGATGTCACAGGAGCACTGAGTGACCGACCTCGCCGCGGTGAAGGCCGCGCTGAAGACCCAGGCCGTAGAGACGCCGTCGTGGGCGTACGGGAACTCGGGGACCCGCTTCAAGGTGTTCGCCCAGGAGGGCGTGCCCCGCGACCCGCGGGAGAAGCTCGACGACGCGGCGAAGGTGCACGAGTTCACCGGCGTCGCCCCGACCGTGGCCCTGCACATCCCCTGGGACAAGGTGGAGGACTACTCCGCACTTGCGAAACACGCCGAGGACCGGGGGGTGAAGCTGGGGACGATCAACTCCAACACCTTCCAGGACGACGCCTACAGGCTGGGCAGCGTCTGCCACCCGGAGGCCTCGGTCCGGCGCAAGGCCGTCGACCACCTCCTCGAGTGCGTCGACATCATGGACGCGACCGGCTCCGCCGATCTCAAGCTGTGGTTCGCCGACGGCACGAACTACCCCGGCCAGGACGACCTGCGGGCCCGTCAGGACCGGCTGGCCGAGGCGCTGGCCGAGGTCTACGGGCGCCTCGGGGACGGGCAGCGGATGCTGCTGGAGTACAAGTTCTTCGAGCCGGCGTTCTACTCGACCGACGTGCCGGACTGGGGCACCGCGTACGCCCACTGCCTCAAGCTCGGCCCGAAGGCCCAGGTCGTGGTCGACACCGGTCACCACGCGCCGGGCACCAACATCGAGTTCATCGTGGCCACGCTGCTGCGCGAGGGCAGGCTCGGCGGGTTCGACTTCAACTCGCGGTTCTACGCCGACGACGACCTGATGGTGGGGTCGGCCGACCCGTTCCAGCTGTTCCGGATCATGTACGAGGTCGTCCGCGGCGGGGGCTTCGGCTCCGAGGTGGCGTTCATGCTCGACCAGTGCCACAACATCGAGGCGAAGATCCCGGCGATCATCCGGTCCGTGATGAACGTCCAGGAGGCCACGGCGAAGGCCCTGCTGGTCGACCGGTCGGCGCTGGCCGCCGCGCAGGCCTCCGGGGACGTCCTGGAGGCGAACGCGGTGCTGATGGACGCGTACAACACCGATGTGCGGCCGCTGCTGCGCGAGGTGCGGGAGGAGATGGGGCTGGACCCCGACCCCGTCGCCGCGTACCGCGCGAGCGGGTGGGCCGAGAAGATCGTCGCCGAGCGGGTCGGTGGGGAGCAGGCCGGCTGGGGCGCGTGAGCGCGGGCCGCGTTCCCGCTGGTCGCGGGCCGCGGGCGCCGCGGCCGACCGCGCATCCGCCGCTCCCGGACCGGGGCGTCGTCCTCGCCGCGTGCGGTGCACCGACCGTCGTTCCCGCCGCGTGCGGGTCCCGGGCGCCGCGGCCGACCGTCCGGGGGTCCGCCGCTCGCGGGGCGCCGGCCGTCGTCCCCGCCGCTCGCGGGCCGCGGGTCGCCGTCGCCACACGCGGGCCGCGGGTCGCCGTGACCGGTCGCGCCCGCGTGGGCGGGCCGCACCTCGGCACGGCCCCCCGGGCACGGCCCCGCGTCCCTGGAAGAACCGCACTCACCTCTCTCACGTAAGGACTGGAAGTTCATGGCACCGCATCCCGAAGCCGCCGCACTCCTCGCCCGGTCGCACCGGCTCGGCGCTGACCCCCGCAACACCAACTACGCCGGCGGGAACACCTCCGCCAAGGGCACCGACACCGACCCCGTCACCGGTGGCGACGTCGAGCTGATGTGGGTGAAGGGGTCCGGTGGGGACCTCGGGACCCTCACCGAGGCGGGACTGGCCGTGCTGCGGCTGGACCGGCTGCGGGGGCTCGTCGACGTCTACCCGGGCGTCGAGCGCGAGGACGAGATGGTCGCCGCGTTCGACTACTGCCTGCACGGCAGGGGCGGCGCGGCCCCGTCCATCGACACCGCCATGCACGGTCTCGTGGACGCCGCCCACGTCGACCACCTGCACCCCGACTCGGGCATCGCGCTCGCCTGCGCCGCCGACGGGGAGAAGCTGACCGCCGAGTGCTTCGGCGACACGGTCGTCTGGGTGCCCTGGCGCCGCCCCGGCTTCCAGCTCGGCCTGGACATCGCGGCGGTGAAGAAGGCCAACCCGCAGGCCGTCGGCTGCGTGCTCGGCGGCCACGGCATCACCGCCTGGGGCGACACCGCCGAGGAGTGCGAGCGCAACTCGCTCCACATCATCCGCACCGCCGAGACCTTCCTCGAGGAGCGCGGCAAGGCGGAGCCCTTCGGCCCGGTGCTCGACGGCTACGGGGCGCTGCCCGAGGACGAGCGCCGCGAGCGGGCCGCCGCCCTCGCGCCGTACGTCCGGGCGATCGCCTCCCAGGACCGGCCGCAGGTCGGGCACTTCACCGACTCCGAGGTCGTCCTCGACTTCACCGCCCGCGCCGAGCACCCGCGCCTCGCCGCCCTCGGCACCTCCTGCCCGGACCACTTCCTGCGCACCAAGGTCCGCCCGCTGGTCCTCGACCTGCCGCCCGCCGCGCCGCTCGACGAGGCGATCGCGCGGCTGAAGGAGCTGCACGCCGCCTACCGCGAGGAGTACGCCGCCTACTACCGGCGGCACGCCGCACCCGACTCCCCCGCGATGCGCGGCGCCGACCCGGCGATCGTGCTCGTCCCCGGAGTGGGCATGTTCTCCTTCGGCAAGGACAAGCAGACCGCCCGGGTGGCCGGCGAGTTCTACGTCAACGCGATCAACGTGATGCGCGGCGCCGAGTCGGTGTCGACGTACGCGCCGATCGAGGAGTCGGAGAAGTTCCGCATCGAGTACTGGGCCCTGGAGGAGGCCAAGCTCCAGCGGATGCCGAAGCCGAAGGCGCTGGCCACCCGGGTGGCGCTGGTGACGGGCGCGGGCAGCGGCATCGGCCGGGCGATCGCGCACCGGCTGGTCGCCGAGGGCGCGTGTGTCGTCGTCGCCGATCTGAACGGGGACAACGCGGCCGCCGTCGCCGAGGAGCTGGGCGGACCGGACAAGGCCGTAGCCGTGACCGTCGACGTGACCTCCGAGGAGCAGATCGCCGACGCCTTCCGGGCCGCGGTGCTCGCCTTCGGCGGGGTCGACCTGGTGGTCAACAACGCCGGCATCTCCATCTCCAAGCCGCTGCTGGAGACCTCCGCGAAGGACTGGGACCTCCAGCACGACATCATGGCCCGCGGTTCCTTCCTCGTCTCGCGCGAGGCGGCCCGCGTGATGACCGCGCAGGAACTGGGCGGCGACATCGTCTACATCGCGTCGAAGAACGCCGTCTTCGCCGGCCCGAACAACATCGCCTACTCCGCGACCAAGGCCGACCAGGCCCACCAGGTGCGGCTGCTGGCCGCCGAGCTGGGCGAGCACGGGATCCGCGTCAACGGCGTCAACCCCGACGGCGTGGTGCGCGGCTCGGGCATCTTCGCGGGCGGCTGGGGCGCCAAGCGCGCGGCCGTGTACGGGGTGGAGGAGGAGAAGCTGGGCGAGTTCTACGCGCAGCGCACCATCCTCAAGCGGGAGGTGCTGCCCGAGCACGTGGCGAACGCCGTCTTCGCGCTCACCGGCGGCGAACTCACCCACACCACCGGTCTGCACATCCCCGTCGACGCGGGTGTGGCGGCCGCCTTCCTCCGGTGACGGCCGTGCAGTCGTACGCCGCGGTCGACCTCGGCGCCTCCAGCGGGCGCGTGATGGTCGGCCGCGTCGGCCCGGACACGCTGGAGCTGACCGAGGCGCACCGTTTCCCCAACCGCCCCGTGCGCGTGCCGGAAGGCCTGCGCTGGGACGTGCTCGGGCTGTACGCCGGGGTGCTGGAGGGGCTGCGGGCCGCCGACACGGCGACGGGGGGCCGGCTCGACTCCGTCGGCATCGACAGCTGGGCCGTGGACTACGGTCTGCTCGACGCCGACGGGGCCCTGCTGGGCAACCCGGTGCACTACCGCGACACCCGCACCGAGGGCGTCCCGGAGAAGGTGTGGGCGAGCGTCCCGGCCGCCGAGCTGTACGCGGCGACCGGACTGCAGTACGCGCCGTTCAACACGCTGTACCAGCTCACGGCGGCCCGCGGGAGCCGTCAGCTGGCCTGTGCGAGCAGGCTGCTGATGATCCCCGACCTGCTGTCGTACTGGCTGACCGGCGAGCAGGGCACCGAGCTGACCAACGCCTCCACCACCCAACTCGTCGATCCCCGGACCGGCGACTGGGCGTACGACCTCGCCGCGCGGCTGGGCATCGACCTCTCCCTGTTCGCGCCGCTGCGGCGGCCCGGGGACGCGGCGGGCGTGCTGCGGGCGGAGGTGCTGGAGGAGACCGGCCTGACCGGGCCCGTGCCGGTGACGGCCGTCGGATCGCACGACACGGCGTCCGCGGTGGCCGCCGTGCCGGCCACGGGCGAGCGCTTCGCCTACATCTGCACGGGCACCTGGTCCCTGGCCGGCCTGGAGCTCGACGCACCCGTGCTCACCGAGGACAGCCGCGCCGCCAACTTCACCAACGAGCTGGGACTGGACGGCACGGTCCGCTACCTGCGCAACATCATGGGGCTGTGGCTGCTCCAGGAGTGCGTACGGGCCTGGGGCGACCCGAATCTGAGCGGGCTGCTGCGCGACGCCGCCGAGGTGCCGGCGCTGCGGTCGGTGGTGGACGCGGGGGACGCCGCGTTCCTCGCGCCGGGCCGGATGCCGGAGCGGATCGCCGAGGCGTGCCGCGCCTCCGGGCAGCCGGTGCCGGTCACCCCCGCCGAGGTCACCCGCTGCATCCTGGACTCCCTCGCCCTCGCCCACCGGCGGGCGGTCGAGGACGCCCAGCGGCTGGCCGGCCACCCCGTCGACGTCGTGCACATCGTCGGCGGCGGCACCCGCAACGCGCTGCTGTGCCAGCTCACCGCCGACGCCTGCGGGCTGCCGGTGGTGGCCGGTCCGACGGAGGCCGCCGCGCTCGGCAACGTCCTCGTCCAGGCCAGGGCGCACGGGCTGGTCGGCGACCGGCAGGACATGCGCGGGCTGCTCGTCAGAACCCAGCACCTGACGCGCTACGAACCGCGAGGCGGCACCGGCCGCTGGCGGGACGCGCAGGCCCGGCTCGCCCCGCGGTGAGCCGGGGCCGGCCCCCGGTCCGGGCTCGCCACGCGTGAGCCGCGGCCCGGCCCCGGTCCGGCCACCGGACTACCCTGCACCCATCCGATGATCGACCCCTAGGAGCCGCGATGCGTGTCGCACTGTTCCTGACCTGTGTCAACGACACGCTGTATCCCGACACCGGCCGCGCCGTGGTGAAACTCCTGACCAGACTGGGCGTCGAGGTCGACTTCCCGATGGCCCAGACCTGCTGCGGCCAGGCCCACTACAACACCGGCTACCGCCACGAGGCCGAACCCCTCGCCCGCCACTTCTCCGACGTCTTCGGGGGGTACGAGGCGATCGTGACGCCGTCGGGGTCGTGCGGGGCGATGGTGCGCGAGCTGTACCCGCGGATGGGTGAGCGGGCGCGGGCCGAGGGCCGCGGCGACACCCTCGCCGCGACCCTGGCGCCGGTGGTGCCGAAGACGTACGAGCTGACCGAGTTCCTCCTCGACGTGCTCGGCGTGACGGACGTCGGGGCGTACTACCCGCACACCGTGACCTACCACCCGACCTGTCACGGGCTGCGCGGTCTCGGTCTCGGGGAGCGGCCCCGGCGGCTGCTGGAGGCGGTGAAGGGGCTGGAGCTGGTCGAGCTGCCCGGCGCCGAGGAGTGCTGCGGTTTCGGCGGGACCTTCGCGCTGAAGAACGCCGACGTCTCCGCGGCGATGGGCACGGACAAGGTGCGCAACGCCGAGTCGACGGGCGCCGAGGTGCTGTGCGCGGCCGACAACTCGTGCCTGATGCACATCGGCGGCACGATGACCCGGCTCCGGTCCGGTCTGCGGCCGGTGCACATCGCGGAGATCCTGGCGAGCACGGAGGAGGAACCGGCCGTATGAGCGGGACGTATCTCGGGATGCCGGCGTTCCCGAAGGCCGCCCACGAGGCGGTCGGCAACACGACGCTGCGCGGCAATCTGCGGCACGCCACGCACACCATCCGCGCCAAGCGCGCGGCGGCGGTCGCCGAGGTGTCCGACTGGGCCGCGCTGCGGGAGGCCGGCAAGCGGATCAAGGACCACACGCTCCGTCACCTCGACCGCTACCTGGAGCAGTTGGAGGAGTCCGTGACGGCGGCGGGCGGCACCGTCCACTGGGCGGCCGACGCCGACGAGGCCAACCGGATCGTCACCCGGCTGGTCAAGGAGACCGGCGAGTCGGAGGTCGTGAAGGTCAAGTCCATGGCCACGCAGGAGATCGGGCTCAACGAGGCCCTGGAGGCCGAGGGCATCCGCGCCTACGAGACCGATCTCGCCGAGCTGATCGTGCAGTTGGGCAAGGACCGGCCCTCGCACATCCTCGTCCCCGCGATCCACCGCAACCGCGGGGAGATCCGCGACATCTTCGCCCGCGAGATGGGCGAGTGGGGGCGTGCGGCGCCCGAGGGGCTGACGGACACGCCGGCCGAGCTCGCCGAGGCGGCCCGGCTGCACCTGCGCGAGAAGTTCCTGCGGGCCAAGGTGGGCGTCTCCGGCGCCAACTTCATGGTCGCCGAGACCGGCACCCTGGTGGTCGTCGAGTCCGAGGGCAACGGGCGGATGTGCCTCACCCTCCCCGAGACGCTGATCTCGGTGGTCGGCATCGAGAAGATCGTGCCGTCGTGGCGTGACCTGGAGGTCTTCCTCCAGACCCTCCCCCGCTCCTCCACCGCCGAGCGCATGAACCCCTACACCTCGACGTGGACGGGCACCACCGACGGCGACGGCCCGCGGACCTTCCACCTGGTCCTCCTCGACAACGGCCGCACCGACACCCTCGCCGACGAGGTCGGTCGCCAGGCCCTGCGCTGCATCCGCTGCTCGGCCTGCCTCAACGTCTGCCCCGTCTACGAGCGGGCGGGCGGGCATGCCTACGGTTCGGTCTACCCGGGGCCCATCGGCGCCATCCTCAGCCCTCAACTCCGGGGCACCCAGAGCGAGATCGACGCCTCGCTGCCGTACGCCTCCTCACTGTGCGGCGCCTGCTACGAGGTCTGCCCGGTCGCCATCGACATCCCCGAGGTGCTGGTGCACCTGCGGGAACGGGTCGTCCAGGGCGGGCCGGTGACGCGGGAGGGCAACAAGGCGGTGCTGAAGCCGGCCAAGGGACACGCCGCCGAGCGGGCGGCGATGCGGGCGGCCCGCTGGGCGTTCAGCCACCCCGGCGCCCTGCGCACCGGCCAGCGGCTCGCCTCCCGCACCCGCCGACTGCATCCGCGCTCGCTGCCGGGCCCCGGCAAGGCGTGGAGCGGCACCCGGGACCTCCCGGCCGTGCCGGCGGAGCCCTTCCGCGACTGGTGGCAGCGCACGCACGGCGGGAACGACGACAAGGGGGCCGCGAAGTGAGCGGCGGAACGAGCAGCAGGGAACGGATTCTGGGCCGGGTGCGGCGCGCGCTGGCCGACGTCCCGCGGGACGATCCCCCGTACGAGGACGCCGTCGCGCGGGACTACCTGCGCGAGCACGGCGGGCGGAGCGTCGCGGAGACGGTGGAGCTGCTCGCGGAGAACCTGGCGGACTACCGGGCGGTCGTGCACCGCTGCACCGAGGAGGACCTGCCGGCGACGATCGCGGGAACGCTGGCGGCGCGGGGCGCGAGGACGGTGCTCGTGCCGCCGGGTCTGGACACCCGCTGGCTCGCGGCCACCGGTGCCGAGCGGCTCCCGGACACCGCCGCGAGCACGCCGCACGAACTCGACCGGATCGACAGTGTGGTCACGGCGTGCGCGGTGGCGGTGGCCGAGACCGGCACGATCGTCCTGGACGGCTCGCCCGACCAGGGCCGCCGTCGCGTCACCCTCGTCCCCGACCACCACGTCTGCGTCGTGCGCGTCCCCGACCAGGTCGTCTCCTCCGTCCCGCAGGCGCTCGAACGACTCGACCCGGCACGCCCGTTGACGTGGATCTCCGGCCCCTCGGCGACCAGCGACATCGAACTCGACCGGGTGGAGGGCGTGCACGGCCCGCGTACCCTGGAGGTGATCCTGGTCGGCCAGGGTCTTTCGTCTGGATCAGGCCGGCCCCCGCGAGCCCGGCGTGATCCAGACGAGAGGCCCTGAGCGGCCGCCTTACAACTCCTTGCGCTCCAAAGGCTGTTGGGCCGGTCCCTGGATGACCTTGCCGTCCACGTCGAAGCGGGAGCCGTGGCAGGGGCACTCCCAGGCCCGTTCCGCCCGGTTGAAGGCCACCAGGCAACCCAGGTGGGTGCAGCGCGCGGAGACGGCGTGCAGCTGTCCGGCCTCGTCGCGGTGGACGGCGCGGCGTTCCCCGGCGACGCGCACGACCGCGCCGTCGCCGGGGGCGATCCCGTCCACCGTCGAACCGGTCCCCGTCGGCAGCCGGTCCCCCACGAAGTGGCGGGCCACCTCGGCCTGGTGCTTGAGGAAGGTGGCGCCCTCGCGGACGACGGAGGCGATGCGGCGCGGGTCGTAGAGGTCGCTCCAGGGACAGTCGTGCCCGGTGATCCGGTCGCTGAGCAGCCGGCCCGCCATGATGCCGCCGCTCATGCCCCAGCCACCGAAGCCGGTGGCCACGTACACGTTCCGGCTGCCGGGGTGCAGGGGGCCGACCAGCGGGACGGAGTCGGTGGAGTCGTTGTCCTGGGTGGCCCAGCGATGGGTGAAGGTCAGGTCGCCGAAGTGCTCGGTGGCCCAGCCGGCCAGCTTGTCGAACCGTTCCTCGACGTCACCGCCCGCGCCGGGGGTGAAGTGCTCACCGGTCACGACGAGGAGCCGCCGGCCGTCGGGCAGAGGCGCGGTGCGCACGGAACGGGTGCCCAGCTCGGGGGTGATGTACATGCCGCGCGACGCGCGGCCGGCGTCGACCGGCGCGGCCAGAACCAGTTCGCGGCGCGGGGAGAGCCGGGTGAACAGGAGCGCGCGGTCGAAGACGGGGTAGTGGGTGGCGACGACGACGGCGTGGGCGGTCACCTTCGTCACGGACTGCGGGGACTCCACGGTCAGCTCGCAGGGGTCGCCCTCGTTCAGGCCGGTGACGCGGCTGTGCTCGTGGAGGGTGCCGCCGAGGCGACGGATGGCGTCGGCGACGGCCAGGAGGTACTTGCGGGGGTGGAACTGCGCCTGGTCCGCGACCCGGACGGCGCCCGCGACCGGGAACGGCAGTTCGGTCTCCGTCACGTACTCGGCGGGCAGCCCCGCCTCCGCGGCGGCTTCCGCCTCGGCCTTCAGCTGGTCGGTGCGGGCGGGGTCCTGCGCGTAGGTGTAGGAGGCCGTGTCCTCCCATTCGCAGTCGACGCCCAGTTCCTCGGCGACCGCCGCGGCGTGCCGGACGGCGTCCGACTGGGAGCGGGCGTACAGCCGGGCTCCCTCGGGGCCGCGGGTGCGCCGCAGGTGGTCGTAGACGAGGGTGTGCTGGGCGCTCAGCTTGGCCGTGGTGTGGCCGGTGACGCCGGCCGCGATCCGGTCCGCCTCCAGGACGGCGACCGAGCGGCCGCGCCTGGCCAGTTCCAGGGCCGTGCTGAGCCCCGCGATGCCCGCGCCGACCACGGCCACGTCGACGGTGAGCGGCCCCCGGGGCGGGGGTGCCGGATCACCGGGCGGGACGGTGTGCATCCAGTACGACCCGTGCATGTCCGCCTGCTGTTTCATGGGCCCCGAGTGCCCGCGGCGGGGCGGGTCACACGGTGGGCGGGCACGGCGGCGCATGGCCGCGGCCGCGCGGCCGCGTGACCGCGCGGCCGCGTGACCGCGTGACCGCGTGACCGCGTTCCGGCGGTGACCGGCGCGGGTCAGCTGTAGGTGATCGGGCAGCCGTGCCGCAGGGCGTACTGTGCGGCGCGCAGGTACACCGCCGCGTAGAAGGCGGTGTCGAGGTCATCGGCCCACGGGCCCGGTCTCGCGGCGGCGGTCGTGCGTGCCCCGTCCGCCATGAACCACAGGCTCAGCTCGAGGTTGGCGCCCGTCGCCGGTATCGCGTCGAGGGGCAGGCCGAGGATCCCGGCCAGCCGCTCGCCGGCCGCGAGGGCTTGCGGGGCGCCGGCGATCACCGTCTCGTCGGTGTGGGCGGAGCCGAACGGCAGCGTGATCGGCTCCTCCAGGGACAGGGGCACCAGGACGGTCCAGCCGTAGAGGGCGTCGCGCTCGGCCTCCGTCAGCCGGTCCCGGCAGAGCGCGTCGAAGCCCGTCATGGGCGGGGCGGCCTTCTCCTCGAACCAGCCGCCCGCGCCCCGGCCGCGCCCGGCCACCGGCCCGGACCCCGGCCGGTAGGGCGGCAGTCCGCGTCGCCGCAGCTCGTCGTCGAACGCCGAGGCGAGGGCACCGCGTCCGCCCGACTCATCGTCCTCATCGCGCTCGTCGTGCTCGCCGTCCTCGTCGTGCTCGCTGAACCATTCCCGCTCGTCGATGCTCACCAGGTAGACGCCCATGAGCGCAAACTACCGGGGGCCACTGACAACGCGGACCGGACGACGAGCGACACGGACCGGACGACGAGCGGTGCGGACCGGGTGACAAGCGCGCTGAACAAGCGCTTAGATAGTGCCCGGACCTCGCTCCGCCCGCACCCGACCGCCGGAGGCCCCGTTGTTCACGTCCGTCGACGATGTCTCCGCCCGCCTCGCCGGGACCGGCTATCTGGCCTCGCCGTCCGTCGCCACCACCGTCTTCCTCGCCGACCGGCTCGGCAAGCCGCTCCTCGTGGAGGGGCCGGCCGGGGTCGGCAAGACGGAACTCGCCAAGGCCGTCGCCGAGGTGGCCGGGGCCCGGCTGGTGCGCCTGCAGTGCTACGAGGGGGTCGACGAGTCGCGGGCGCTGTACGAGTGGAACCACGCCAAGCAGTTGCTGCGCATCAGCGCGGGGCGCGGCGAGACGTGGGACGAGGCCCGCACGGACATCTTCAGCGAGGAGTTCCTCCTCCCCCGTCCGCTGCTCACCGCGATCCGCGGCGACGAGCCGACGGTGCTGCTGATCGACGAGACCGACAAGGCCGACGTCGAGGTGGAGGGCCTGCTCCTGGAGGTGCTCAGTGACTTCCAGGTCACCGTCCCCGAGCTGGGCACGATCACGGCGACCCGCCGCCCCTTCGTGGTCCTCACCTCGAACGCGAGCCGTGAGCTGTCGGAGGCGCTGCGCCGCCGCTGCCTGTTCCTGCACATCGGTTTCCCCGAGGAGGAGCTGGAGCGGCGGATCGTGCGGCTGAAGGTGCCGGGCGTCGACGCGGCGCTGGCGGAGTCGGTCGTCCGGGTGGTGGGTGCGCTGCGCGCGATGGACCTGCGGAAGGTGCCCTCGGTCGCGGAGACGATCGACTGGGCGCGCACCCTGCTCGCGCTGGGCGCCGGCGCACTCGACGCGGACCTGGTGCGCGACACGCTCGGCGTGATCCTCAAGCACCAGGACGACGTCCTCAAGGCGGCCGCGAAACTCGACCTGGACGCCGTGTGACCGGCGGGACGGAGGCGGCGGGGAGGCTGACGGGCCTGGTCGCCGCGTTGCGCGCGCACGGGGTGCGGGTCGGCACCGGCGAGACGGTGGACGCGGCGCGGGCGGCGGCCGTCCTGGGCTTCACCGACCGAGCACTGCTGCGTGAGGGACTGGCCGCGACGCTGCTGCGCTCCGCGGACCAACGGCGGGTTTTCGACGCGGTCTTCGACCTCTACTTCCCGTACGGCGTCGGCGTCGGTGTGCCCGGGGCCGTGCCACCCGCCGACCGGGACGACCTGCGGGACCGGCTCGCGGCCGCCCTCGCCGACGACGACGCGGCCCTGACCGCCCGGTTGGCGATCGAGGCCGTCGACGGCCTCGGCGGGTACGGGAGTTCGCCGGGGTCGGACGGCTGGTCGGCGTACCAGACTCTGGAACGTCTGCGCCCGCAGACGCTGTTGGCCCGGGTCCGGGACGAGGTGCGGCGGCGGGGCGGTGGTGCCGGGTTCACCGACCGGCTGCTGGAGGACGAGGTCCGGCGGCGGATCGAGGCCTTCCGGGCGCTGGTCGCCGCGGAGGCGCGGCGGCGGGTGACCGAGCGCCGGGGCCGGGACGAGATCGCCCGGCGGGCGGTGGCCCCGACCGCGGACCGGGTCGACTTCCTGTACGCGGACCGTGACCGGCTGGCGGAACTGCGGCGCACCGTGCACCCGTTGGCACGCAAGCTGGCCACCCGGCTGGCGGCGCGCCGACGCCGGGCCGCGCGCGGTTCGATCGATCTGCGGCGCACGCTGCGCGGCTCGCTGTCGACGGGCGGGGTGCCGATGCGTCCGGTGCTGCGGCGCCGGCGCCCGGCCCGGCCCGAACTGGTGCTGCTGTGCGATGTGTCGGGCTCGGTGTCGGGGTTCTCCGACTTCACGATGCTGCTGGTGCAGGCGCTGCACGACCAGTTCGGCAAGGTGCGGGTGTTCGCCTTCGTCAACCGCGTCGACGAGGTCACCGGCCTGCTCCGGCACGGCGCGGCCGACCCGGAGGGCCTCGGTGCCCGCATCCGCGCGGAGGCGACACTGACCGGCTGGCACGGCAGCAGCGACTACGGCGTCGCCCTGGGCGAGTTCGCAGAGCGGTACGGAGCGGCGGTCGGGCCCCGCACGACGGTCTTCGTGCTCGGCGACGCCCGCACGAACATGAGCGACCCGAACCTGCCCGCCGTACGGCGGATCGTGGCGCGGGCGCGCCGGGTGCACTGGCTGAATCCGGAGCCGCGTGCGCAGTGGGGTACGGGAGACTCTGCCGCCCCGGACTACGCCGAGCTGGTCGCGATGCACGAGTGCCGCACCGCCCGCCAGCTCGGCGCGCTGGTCAGCCGCATCCTCCCGGTCTGACTCCCGGCTCGACTGCCGGTTCGACTGCCGGTTTGAATCCCGGTCCGACTGCCGGTAACGGCTGCCGGTCCGACCGGGCCGGTCTCAGTCGGCCTTCGCGTACTCCTGGGCCATCTGCCCGGCGAAGTCGTACGCCACCACCTGCTCGTCGCCGACCACCCAGGCGTCGTGGCCGGGCGAGCAGACGAACACGTCACCGGGGCCCACCTCGCTCTCGGCTCCGTCGTCCATACGGATGCGCATGCGGCCCTGGACGACGTAGCCGTTGTGGTGCACCTGGCAGCTCTCGGTTCCGGCGAGCGATGCCACCGACTCGGACCAGCGCCAGCCTGGCTCGAAGGTCGCCACGGCGAAGTCCAGGCCCGTCATGTGGACGGCTTCGAGATGCCCCCGCGGGAAATCGCGTCGCTCGTCCGGCTTGTCGAGCGTCTTCACTTCCAGCATGACGCTCCTCCCTTCCGGCCGCGCTCGACCGCGGCCGGGGACGGGCTCCCCGGCGGCACTGGACGTCACCGGTGGGGGCCGGTCCCCACACGTTCATCCTCCGCCCGCGACCTGGGAGCCGCCATTCGGGTGACTCCGGCGTTCCCCAGCGTTCTCCGGCGTCCTCCGGCGTCCTCCGGCGTCCGTGGACGTCCTCGTGGATCTTCCTCAGGCGCCGTCCCGCACGTCTTCGCCGCAGAGCCGCGCGAAGCGTCCGGCGTCGATGTTGCCGCCCGAGACGATCACCCCGACCCGGTCCGGCAGGGGTCCGGTCCGGCCGGAGAGCAGGGCGGCCAGCGGGGTGGCGCCGCTCGGCTCGACCACGATCTTCAGGCGTTCGAAGGCGAACCGCATGGCCGCGCGGATCTCGTCGTCGGAGACCAGCGCGATCTCGTCGACGAGCCGCCGGTTCACCGAGAAGGTGAGCTCACCGGGCGTGTGCAGGGCCTGGCCGTCGGCGATGGTGCGCGGCACCGGGATCTCGACGCGCCGCCCCGCCGCCAGCGACCGTCTGGTGTCGTCGCCCGCCTCCGGCTCGACGCCGACGATCCGGATGCCCTCGTACAGCGCCTTGGCCGCCGTGGCACTGCCCGCGACGAGTCCGCCGCCGCCGACCGGCGCCAGCAGCGCTCCCAACTCGCCTACCTCCTCGAAGAGTTCGAGGGCCGCGGTGCCCTGTCCCGCCATGACGTGCGGGTGCTCGTAAGGCGGGATGACGGTCAGACCCCGTTCGGCGGCCAGGGCCTCGGCGATGGCCACCCGGTCGCCGCCGTAACGGTCGTAGGTCACGATCTCGGCGCCGTACTCCTCGGTCGCCTTCCTCTTGGAGCGCGGGGCGTCGTCGGGCATGACGATCACCGCGGTGGCGCCCAGTTCCCGGGCGGCGAGGGCGACGGCCTGGGCGTGGTTGCCGGAGGAGTAGGCGGCGATGCCGCGCGCGAGCTGCGCGGGGGTGAGCCGGGAGGCGGCGTTGTAGGCGCCGCGGAACTTGAAGGCGCCGACCCGCTGGAAGTTCTCGCACTTCAGGAGGACTTCGGAGCCGACGAGCGCGTCGAGGGTGCGGGAGCGCAGGACGGGGGTGCGGTGGGCGACGCCCTTCAGGCGGGCGGCCGCGTCGCGGACGTCGTCCAGGGTGATCGGTGGGGGTGCGGTGGTCACGGGCGGGCTCCCTCGGAGGTGGGACGGGGTCCGGGCCCGGTGGCCGTCCGGGCCTGGGACAGGTAGCTGTAGGCGGAGGCGCGGGAGATGCCGAGGCGTGCGGCGACCTGCTCGATCGCCCTGCGCACGGCGAAGACGCCGCGTTCGTCCAGGGCGCGGAAGAGAGCCAGGCGCCGGGGCCTGTCCAGGCCGGCCCAGGTCCGGTCGCGCGGCAGGTGGGTGTCGAGGAGGGTGTCGACGACGGAGTCGATGTCGTCGCCGAAGGTGGTCAGGGGTGCGTCCACGGACGGGCCGGCGGCCCCGGCCAGTGCGGCGAGGAGGGTCTGCACGCGGCCGACCTCCGTGACGTCCACGTTGACGCACAGGGCGCCGAACACCGTGCCGGCGGAGTCGCGCAGCACCATCGTCGAGGACTTCACCGTCCGGCCGCCGGCGGTACGGGTGACGTAGTTCAGTTCGTCGTCGGCGTCGTCACCGCGGGCGAGGACGCGCAGGCCGATCTCGCTCATCGCGCCGCCGACGGTCCGCCCGGTCACCTCCCCGGCGACGGCGACCACGGAGCTCTCCGGACGCCGGTAGTCGTGCAGCACCACCTCGCACACCGGGCCGAAGGTGGCAGCGACGCCGCCCACGACGGGCACCAGGGCGCGCAGGACGGCGTCCCGTTCGGCATCGCGGGCGTGTGCGGCCCGGGAGTCCTCGTCCACCGTGCGGTCTCCCCTCTGCGCTCCGTCCTCTTGGCCCCGTCCCCACATTAGACCACAGATCCAAGTGCTGGACTGGAAATCCAGAATCCGCTCGGGCCCGCCGCACCTTCACGGCAAGCGGGGGGATCAAGGGGTGGCAGGGCCAATTGCCGTGTCCCTAGGATGGGTTGCCGACCGCGCCAGCCCTCGGCGCGGGCCCGCACTGGGGGATGAGATGCAGTCTGGCAAGCAGCTGTCCACGTCGATCGATGCCACGGTTCCCACGGCCGCGCGCATGTACGACCACTATCTGGGCGGCAAGGACAATTACGCGGCGGACCGCGCGGCGTGCGAGGAACTCGACAAGGTCGTCCCCAGCACGCGCGCCCTCGCCCTGAACAACCGGCGTTTCCTGCAGCGGGTCGTACGGACCCTGACGCAGGAGCACGGGATACGGCAGTACCTCGACCACGGGTCAGGTCTGCCCACGCAGAACAACGTGCACCAGGTCGCGCAGAGCATCGACCCGACCGCGCACGTCATCTACGTCGACAACGACCCGATGGTGCTCGTCCACGGCCGGGCCCTGCTGGAGCAGGACCATCGCACCGCGGTGATACACGCCGACATGCGCGAGACCGAGGCGATCTTCACCCACCCCGACACCGAGCGCCTGATCGACTTCTCGGAGCCGGTGGCCGTGCTGTTCAACTCGGTCTTCCACTGCATCCCGGACAGCGAGAACGACGGGCCGCCGGCCGTGGTCCGCCGCGTGGCCGAGCGCCTCGCGCCGGGCAGCTTCCTGGTGATGTGCCAACTGGTCAGCGAGGACCCGGAGGTCCGCGAGTTCGTCACGAACTTCATGGACCAGGCCACGCAGGGCCACTGGGGCCGGGTGCGCACGGAGAAGGACGTGGAAGCGCTGTTCGAGGGTCTGGAGATCCTCGACCCCGGTCTGGTGGAGGTCTCCACCTGGCGGCCGGACACCGAGGTGACGCCCCGTCAATTGACACAGGAGTGGATCGAGTTCGGCGGCGTGGCCCGGCTTCCCTGACCGGCACCGCCGCCCCCTGACCGCGGCCTTCGGGGTCAGGGGGTCCGGTAACGGGTCTCCGCCGTCTCGCGCAGGAGCGCGAGGGACTCCCGCGGATTGAGCGCCTCGTCGGCCAGCCGGTCCAGCGTGACCCGGTACTCCTCCGTCTCGTCCTGGTCCTCCAGGAAGGTGGCGCTCCTGATCTGCTCGAGGTAGACGACGTCGGGCAGGTCGGAGCCGCCGAACCGCAGATAGGTCACCGGGATCGCCGGCGCGGACGCGTGAGTGACGTCCAACGGCACGACCTGCACGGTCACATGGGGCAGCGAGGCCATCCGCACCAGGTGGTCGAGCTGCTCCCGCATCACCTCGCGGCCGCCGAGCACCCGCAGGAGCACCGACTCGTCGACGACGGCCCACAGTTGCGGCGCGTCCGGCCGCTCCAGGAGCTGGGTGCGGCGCATGCGCAGCTCCACCCGGCGCTCCACCTCGCGGGCGGGCGCCGTCGGCAGGCCGCGCTCGACGACGGCCCGGGTGTACGCCGAGGTCTGCAGCAGTCCCGGCACGTACTGGATCTCGAAGGTGCGGATGGCGGTGGCGGCCTCCTGGAGTCCCACCAGGCGGTCGAACCACTCGGGCATCAGCCGCTTGTCGTACCGCTGCCACCAGCCCGGCTCCCCCGCCCGCCGCAGCAACTGGATCAGGACGGAGGCCTCGTAGGCATCCGTCCCGTACAGGTCCAGGAGCGCGCGGACGTCGGTCTCCGTGGGAGGACGGCGCCCCTTGCCCGCCTCTATCCGCGACAGCTTCGCCGGGCTGAACCCGAGTGCCCGCGCGGCCTGGTCCTGGGACATCCCGGCGCCCTCACGGATACCCGCCAGCTGTACGCCGACCAGCATTTTCAGCAAGGTGGGGGCGGGCTCGGACCGGTTCAGATACGGTTCGAGGCGGGAGACGCGAGGCGACTCGGCGGACATCCTGACTCCCCGTTCCGGTGTGCGCTGATGTGCGGACGACAGACTCCATTGTCTCATCCGAAGGCCACCGACCGCACGGCGCAGGGGAATTGAGCCCTCGCCGCTCCGGCAGCGGTGACCGGAGACCGTCACAGCAGGTGGTCGAACTCCCCTTCCTTCGCCCCGGCCACGAACGCCGCCACCTCGGCCGGCGTGTAGACCAGCGCCGGCCCCTCCGGGTCACGGGAGTTGCGCATCGCGATCCCTCCCCCGTCCAGGACGGCCACCTCGACACAGTTGCCCTCGGCATTGCTGTGACTGCTCTTGATCCAGCGGGCGCCGAGCGCGCTCGCCCGGACTCCGTTCGGCACTGACGACACTGCGTTCTCCTCGCTAGTACGCGCAATTTCCCGTGAAATTGCACGAGGACATCGTCAGCGTGGATAATAGCCCTGTCGTCAACCGCACTTCTGCCGCCCCGTACTGACGTCGTCTCAGGGAGATGCCGTGCCATCACCTGCGCAGTTCCGGAGTCACGAGTCCGTCCTCCGTGACTCGCCCAGAACGGCCGTGCTGCACCTCTCGGGCTGCCGGGAGGGCTTCGCCGCAGCACGGGACTTCACCCACCGCACCCTGGACGGCTGGTCCCTGGAGCACTGTGCCGACGACGCCCTGACCGTCGTCACCGAACTCGCGGCCAACGCCGTCCTGCACGCCCTGCCGGACCCTTCCGAGGACGCCGCGGACGTGCGGCTCAGGCTCTCCCTGCGCCCCTCCCACCTGGTGTGCGCCGTCACCGACCCGAGCGACGACCTGCCCGTCTACCCACGCGCCGGAGACGCCCTGCTGGAGCACGGCCGGGGACTGCACATCATCGAGGCCCTCTCGGAGCACTGGGGCTGGACCCGCCGCTCCCCCGTGGGCAAGACCGTCTGGGCCATGCTCCCGACCCGCACCCACACCTGACATGACCGCCATCAAGGGATCCACGCCGCTCGAGGACCTGGGAGACGTCCCCTGGCCCGAGATGGCCGACTCGACCGGGTCCGCCGAAGCCATCCCGGTCCTGCTGACCACCGTCGCCCACGGCGACGCCGACGCCGCCGGGCCCGCGCTCGGCCAACTGCGCCGGCGCATCTGCCAGTACGGCTTCGTGGTGGGCCAGGCGACGGCCGCCACGGTGCCCTTCCTCTGGGAACTCGTCCGCCTCCCGCAGGTCAGCTGCCGCGTCGAGATACTGCACCTGCTCAGGAGCATCGCCGAAGCCCGGCAGTGGGAGACCACCGCAGCCGCCTACCCCAAGCTGCTGCGCCACCGCGAGAGGTACGTGGAATGGGAGCGCGACGCGCGCCACGCCGTCCGCGCCCAGCGCGGCGTCCTGCGCCACCTGCTCGACGAACCGGACCACGAGATCGTCCGCGCCAGCAGGGAACTCGCCGCCGCCCTGACCGACCGGTGACGCGTTAGGTTGTGGGCCATGAGCAACCTTGACCGTTCGCCCGTGCCCAGCGTGTGCGGCGGACGCGGATTCGTCGTCGCCGAGCCCGTGCGGGAACTGCTGAGTCCCCGGCACGTCCGACTCGGGGAGTCGACCGAGGTACGCCGGCTGCTGCCGAACCTCGGCCGGCGCATGATCGGCGCCTGGGCGTTCGTCGACCACTACGGCCCCGACGACATCGCCGACGAGCCGGGCATGCAGGTCCCGCCGCACCCGCACATCGGTCTCCAGACCGTCAGCTGGCTGCACGAGGGCGAGGTGCTGCACCGCGACTCCACCGGCAGCCTCCAGACGATCCGCCCCCGCGAACTGGGCCTGATGACCTCGGGGCGGGCGATCAGCCACTCCGAGGAGAGTCCCAGGTCGCACGCCCCCTCCCTGCACGGCGCCCAGCTCTGGGTCGCGCTGCCCGACGCCCACCGGCACACCGAGCCGCACTTCGAACACCACGCCACGCTGCCCGCGGTCACGGCCCCCGGCCTCACCGCGACCGTGATCCTGGGCGACCTCGACGGCGCGACCTCGCCCGGCACCGCGTACACCCCGATCGTGGGCGCCGACCTGGCGCTCGCCCGTGGCGCCGACGTCCGGCTGCCGCTCGTCCCCGACTTCGAGTACGGCGTCCTGGCGATGTCCGGCGAGGTGCACGTGGACGGTGTCCCCGTGCTGCCGGGCTCCATGCTCTACCTCGGCTGCGGCCGCCGCGAACTGCCCCTGCGCGCCGAGTCCGACGCCGCGGTGATGCTGCTCGGCGGCGAGCCCTTCGACGAAGAGCTGATCATGTGGTGGAACTTCGTCGGCCGCACCCAGGCCGAGATCGAACAGGCCCGCCAGGACTGGATGACCGGCACCCGCTTCGGCGAGGTGAAGGGCTACGACGGGGCTCCGCTGCCCGCGCCCGAGCTGCCGCCGGTGCCGCTGAAACCTCGCGGAAGAATTCGCTGACCTGGGGAAACTCCGGAGGCTGTGGTGCGTGACGCCTGACGCGTCTCCGCCCGGCCGGCAGTCTCGGCCGGGCGGGAGGCCACTCGCCGTATTGCCGTGAGGCATCACGCACGGTCTCCCGTGATTCCAGGGTGTGAGTGCCTGTGGGCAGCTCCGGCCGAACGAATGCTGACCCGACGTCGACTTCGCTGACGCGTCATCAGCGGTCTCGAGGTCACCGCTGCACCACTACGAACCAGACACGGACCCTCATCGCTCTGGTGACGTTGACAGCCGATGTCGAGGCTCCGGCCGCCCGGATCTGCGCCCTCGCCCCCTTGCGGCACGCCCCCGGACAGCACGGTTCGTCTGCTTCGTCAGGGTGGTTCTCGATGCCCGGCCGGTCGACCGCACCTCCGATGCGGTGACCGTACGAATGGAGCCCGGCAGGGCATCCCGGGCCGAGTTCCATCCGCGCATGTTCCGGGTGCTCCCGTCGGCACAGACCGCCGCCCGGCAACGCGCGGAGTGAGATCCGGCGTCTGGAGGAGGCAGCCGCTGAACCGCGGAGGGCTCCCCTTACGCACGGAGGTGGAGAAGGCGCTCACCGGCGTCCGGGCGGGATGAGACGGTCTTCAGGGGCGGGGTTCCAGCACCTCCAGGGCGCCGGTCTCGGTGTCGTAGCTGCGCAGGGTGGTGAACCGGGCCGACAGCGGCGGCGCGGGCAGCAGCTCGGGGACCCGCCGGCCGGCGAAGGCACCAGGGCGTCGGGTCCGGCCGAGGGTGACGTGCGGGCTCCAGCGCCCCGGTGCGTGCAGGGGGTTGAGGGTCTCGGGCGGGCTGTCCGAGGCCACCGCCTCCCACACCCTGCGGTGCAGACCGGCCAGCACGGAGTCGCAGTCGAGCGCCCAGGCCAGCACCGAGGTGGGCCGCTCGAAGCGGACCAAACCGGTGAAGCGCACCGGCAGCGGCAGGGCGGCGGCCACCTCGGCGAGCTCCCAGCGGATCGGGGCGGTCAGCTCCGGGCAGGCGGCCAGGGTCAGGTGCGGGCTGTTCGTCGGTGAGCGGTGGCGCGCCTGGCTGGGCAGCCCCGCATCCGCCAGCCGCCGCCAGGCCTCCCGGACCACCAGCTCCGCCGCCTCGTCCAACAAAAGCTCGACCGTGCGCACCGCCGCAGCCTACCGGTGATCACCTGCGAACCGCCGCCCGTCGGCCGGGCCACAGCCGGGCGCGGGGACCGTGGAGCCCGCCGCCGAGCGGACCGTGGGACTGTGTGGCCTTGAGCCGGGCGACGTGGGTGGCGGGCACACGCCATGTCGTCGTCATCGGTTCCGGTCCCGTCGGCCTCCGCGCGGACGCCCCGCGCCGCGGTCGGCCGCGGCGCCGCGGCACGGGTCGACCGGTCCCCGCCCGGGGCCGAAAGGCCCTGGGGGAGCCTCCGCGCGCCGGGGAAGCCGTGATGGTGACGAGGCGGAACCGGTGCGCGGCCGCTCGCGGGAAGAGAGGACTGCCGAGTTGATCGCTGTCGTGGGGCACCCGGATCTCGCGCCCTGGCCCCTGGCACTGCTGGAGGAGGAGCCGCGCACCCGGCTGGCCCGGTGCGCCGGGGCCGGCCGCACGGGCCCGGTCCGGGCCGGGCAGGGGCTGCCGGTGGCCTTCGGGCGGGCCGCGGGGAAGGCCGGGCTGGCGCTGGTGACCGTGGTGCCCACGCCGAACCGGACGCCCGCCCTGCGGCGGGAGCAAGACCGGCTGGCCGCCGGGGAGTTGCTGCTGCTGTCGGAGCGGGTACGGCTGCTGGAGTACGACCCGGCGGACCGGGACGCCTGCGTCCGCGCCGACGAGCGCGTGCTGCGGGCCTGCGCCGAGGTACTGGCGGTCCGGGACGGCACCGCCTCCAACGGCCGTGACACCACCGCCCACCTGGTGGCCTACGCACGCAGCCACGGCGTCGACGTCGAGGTGCTGTGGCCGGACGGCGCCGAGCGCGTGCCCGGGTACGAGGCGGAGTGGTCGTGACGCCGGCCGGCGCGGCCGCCGGGTCCGCCGGCGGTTCCGAGGCCCGCCGTCAGGACGGCGGTTCCCCCTGGGCGCGGGCGGCCTGCAGATCGGCGAGCAGTTCGGCCTGCCCGGCCAGCACTCCGGACAGGATGGTCCGCGCGACCCGGAGCAGCTCGGCGATGTACGGGCTGGTCAGCGAGTAGTACACGGTCGAGCCCTCCTTGCGGGTCACCACCAGGTTCGCCCGGCGCAACACGGCGAGCTGCTGCGACAGGTGGGCCGGCTCGATGCCCACCTCGGGCAGCATCTCCGCCACCGCGTGCTCGCGTTCGCTCAGCAGTTCCAGGACGCGGATGCGCGCCGGGTGGCCCAGGGTCTTGAAGAACTCGGCCTTCAGTTGGTACAGCGGCGTACTCATCGTGCCGTCCCCTTCACGACTTCCCGGATTTCCCGGATTTCCCGGCGTTCCCGGCGTTCCCGGCGTTCCCGATGGAGCAGCACGGCCGTACCGGCCGGTCCGCGGCGCATCGCGTCCACCCGCTCGCAGCACCGCGCACAGCGGTGACAACATCGACAATTGCCAAGATTAGCAACTCCGTACGGGACGTCGCGGGGCCGCGGACCGGTCCTCGCCGTCCGGTCAGAGGGGAAGGGTGATCCAGATGCTCTTGCCCCGGCCGTCGGCGTCGGTGCGCACGACCGCGGTGCCGCCGAGACCGAGGGTCAGCTCCATGACGGTGGCCAGCCCGCCCGTCCCACTGGCGACCGCGCCGTACAGCAGGGGCTGATAGGGATGGCGGTCGTGCACGGCGAAGGCCAGGGTGTCCTCGCCGGCCGCGTAGACGACCGTCAGCTGCGGGGAGAGCGCCGCGGCGTGCCGGACGCTGTTGGTGACCAGCTCACCGAGGATCAGCAGGGCCGGGTCGACGGTGGGGTGGCGCAGGCTTATGCCCCACTCGGTCAGGGCCTGCTGGGCCGTCTCCCTGGTGGTACGGACCGCGGACGGCGTGGCGAGCAGCGTGAGCACGTGCCGGTGGGGCAGGGCTGCGAGCCGGGTGAACGTCATGACCGCTCCGCGGGGGTCGTGCGGAACACGGGCACCGTCGTGGGGCGCGGGCGCGACAGGGCGCCGTACGGGCCGCGGGTCCTGTCGGCGAGGGCGCGCCGGACCGGAACGCACCGGACCGGAGCACGCCGGACCGGAGCACGCCGGACCGGAGCACGCCGGACCGGAGCACGCCGGACCGGAGCGCGCCGGGCGGGAGCGCGCCGGGCGGGGGCGCCTCTCCCGTCCCCGGCCGTGGCGGGGACCGCGGCGGCCTGTTCCCGCCGGGCGGGAGCGCGCCGGGCGGGGGCACCTCTCCCGTCCCCGGCCGTGGCGGGGACCGCGGCGGCCTGTTCCCGCCGCGTGTGCGCGCGCCGCCCCGGCGTGCCGCCTTCCGGCGGCCGGGGGGACGTGGCACCGCGGTCCTCGGCCGTTCGCGGTGATGCGGGCGGAGTGCTCATCCGGCGGCCCTGCCCGATTCCCCGCCGAGCGGCCGGGTCCGCCGGCCGTGCGGGGGCGGTATGAGGCCGGCGCTCTGCAGGTAGGTGTGGGCTGCCCGGATCGCCTCCGGCGTGTCGGCGTACTCGCGGCCCTCCAGGCGCAGCAGTTCCAGCGCGCCGACCGAGTCCAGGACCTGCCGCTGGCCGGCGCGGATCCCGGACGTCATGACGACGATGCCGCGCCGGTGGAGCTTCTCCACCGCGTCCTTGAGGACGAGGGCGCCGGTGGCGTCGACGGTGGTCACGCGGGACATGCGCAGGATGACGACGCGTACGTCGGCGACCTCCGCCAGTTCCAGCAGGAAGCGGTGGGCGGCGGCGAAGAACAGCGGTCCGTCGATGCGGTACGCCACGATGTGCTCCGCGAGCAGCCGGTGTTCCTCGGCGCTGTGGTCGCCCCGGTCGAGCGGGACCTCTTCGAGGCGGGCCTGGCCCGCCACCGCGCGCAGGGCGAGGACGCCCGCGACGGCCAGGCCGATGATCACGGCGTACACGAGGTCGAGCGCGAGGGTCGCGACGGCGGTGAGCACCAGGATCAGCGCGTCGGAGCGGGTGGCCCGCGCCATCGCCCGCAGCGAGCCGACCTCGACCATGCGGACGGCGGTGGCCAGGAGCACGCCCGCGAGCGCGGCGAGCGGGATCGCGGAGACGAGGGGCGCGGCGGCGAACACGATGACGGCGAGGATCACCGCGTGGGTGAGGGCGGCGAGCCGGGACCCGGCGCCGCCGCGGACGTTGACCGCGGTGCGGGCGATGGCCCCGGTGGCGGGCACGCCGCCGAACAGCGGGGCGGCGATGTTGGCCAGGCCCTGGCCGAACAGCTCGCGGTCGGGATCGTGGCGCTGCCCGACCGTCATGCCGTCGGCGACCGAGGCCGACAGCAGCGACTCCAGGGCGGCCAGGGCCGCGACCGCGACGGCCGGGGCGAGCAGGGAGCCGAGGGCGCCCGGGTCGAGGAAGGAGAGGGAGGGCGCGGGCAGGCCGGACGGCAGGTCCCCGATCGGCTCCGCCGCGTCCAGGCCGGCCACCCGGGCCACGACGGTGGCCGCGATCACGGCGAGGATGGAGAAGGGGATCGTGGGCCGCAGGCGGGCGCCGGCCAGCATGGCGGCGGCGACGGCCAGGGCGAGGGCGGCGGCGGTCCAGTTCGGCGTCCTGGCGAACTCCGCCACGGCGCGCCAGGCGACCACGAGGACGCGGTCGCCCTCCGGCTCGGGCACGCCGAGGGCGTTCGGTATCTGTTGCAGGCCGATCACGCAGGCGATGCCGAGGGTGAAGCCCTCGACGACGGGTGCGGGCACGTACTGCATGTACTTGCCCGCCTTGAGCAGGGCGAGGACGACCAGCATCACGCCGGCCACGAGCCCGACGGTCAGTACCCCGGCGGGGCCGTGGGCGGCGACGATCGGCACGAGCACCACGGTCATCGCGCCCGTAGGACCGGACACCTGCAGGTTCGAGCCGCCGAACACGGCGGCGAGCGCGCCGGCGACGACCGCGGTCGCCAGGCCCGCCTCGGCGCCGAGTCCGGAGGAGACGCCGAATCCGAGGGCGAGGGGCAGCGCGACGATCGCCACGGTCAGGCCCGCGAGCAGGTCCCGGCGCGGATCGCGGCGCAGTTCCGCCAGGTCGCCGCGGCCGGGGAGCAGGGCGGTGATCCGGCGCAGGATCCGGAGGGGGACGGCCGTCATCGCGCGGTGACCTCGCCTTCCCGCAGCTCGGCCAGCAGTTCGTGCTGTCCGGTCAGCACGTCGGTGAGGATCCGGCGTGCGGCCCTCATCAGGTCGGCGACGTCGCCGCCGGCCAGCTCGTAGACGACCGTCGAGCCCTCCCGCGTCGCGGTGACGATGCCCGACCTGCGCAGGGTCGCCAGTTGCTGGGACAGGCTGGGGGGTTCCACCTCGATGGCGGCCAGCAGGTCGCGCACCGGTGTGGGGCCGTCCTGGAGCAGCTCCAGGACCCGGATCCGTACCGGATGCCCCAGCATGCGGAAGAACTCGGCCTTGGCCTGGTACAGCGGAACGGACACGGGACCCTCGGCTTTCCTCGACGGCGCCCCACCGGGCGGGCGCGGGTCGCGCCCGCCACAACCTGCGAGCGCAGTAAATCAAGCATCTAACCAATTGCGAAATTTTGCAATTCTGCATCCGGTGGAGGCGCCGCGGGTTTCCCCGGGGAGGGGGGTCAGCCCTTCTTGACCACGCTCGACTTCAGCTGCATCGCGCCGAACCCGTCGATCCTGCAGTCGATGTCGTGGCCGTCGACCCCGTCGACCAGCCGGATGTTGCGCACCTTGGTGCCGGCCTTGATGCCCGACGGGCTGCCCTTGACCTTGAGGGCCTTGACGACGACCACCGTGTCGCCGTCCGTCAGCACATTGCCGACGGAGTCCCTGACGACCCGCTCCGCGGGGCCGCCGGCGTCCGCGCCGCTCTCGGCGGGCACCCATTCGTGGCCGCACTCCGGGCACACCACCAGGGCGTTCATCTCGTAGGTGTACTCGCAGGAGCACTTCGGGCAGGGGGGAAGGTTCTCGTTCACCGCGCCAGCGTATCCGGCGTCCGGCGCGGCGCCGGGCAGGCCGCCCGCATAGTAGCCATGTACATAATAGCCATGTACCGTATGGCGCATGAGCATGGGTTCCGAAGGGGCCCCACCCGGCTATCTGGTGTGGCGGCTGTCCACGAAGTGGCGTGTGGCGGTGGACCGGGCGGTGGCACCGCTCGGTCTCACCCACGCGCAGTACGCGGTCGTCGCGTCGCTGCACGGTATGCGGCACGCCGGCGAGCGCCCCAGCCAGCGCCGCCTCGCCGACCACACCGGGCTGGAAGCGCTGTACGTGTCGAAGCTGGCCCGCGCCCTGGAGTCCGCCGGACTGATCGAGCGCATCCGCGATCCGCGCGATCCGCGCGCGGTCCAACTGACGCTGACCGAACGGGGCGAGGACGTCACCCGACGGGCCGTCAAGGTGGTGCACGCGCTGCTGGAGCAGCTGACGGAACCGCTCGGCGGCCTGGACAGCGCCCGCACCCGCACGTTCACGAGCGAACTGGCGCTCCTGCTCGACGCGCCCCTGGAACCCCCGCACGACAGCACCGCGGACACCACCGCGCACGAGAACGACGACAGCGACCACCGGAACCAGAGCGACAGGGGGACGTCATGACCGTCACCGCACCTCCCGTCGACAGCCGCGCCATCGGCCTGGCCCACTACGCCGCCCGCGCCGTACTCGAACGCGTCCTGAGCCGCCACGACGCCACGTTCCCGCAGCAGATCACCCTCCGGTCGGTCGTCGTGGCCGACCGGCCCCCCACGCGGGAGGCGCTCGTCGCCCTGGTCGTGGCCTCCCTCGAGGCCGACCGGGCCGAGGTGCACGCCACCGTCGACCAACTGCCGGCCAAGGGCCTGGTGTCGGCCGACGGCGGGACCGTCCGCGCCACGGACGCCGGGCGCGCGCTGTACGAGACGGCGAGCGCCGAGTCGGGCGCGGTCTCGGCCCGGATCTACGCGGGCATCCCCGCCGAGGACCGGGCCGCCGCCGGGCGGGTGCTCGCCCTGGTCACCGAGCGGGCGGACGCGGAACTGGCCGCCATGTGAACCCGCGGAGCACCACCGGCCGCACTGGTGGAATTTTCAACCATCGGTCGCGGTTGTGCGACGCGAAGGAGGACACGAGTGGACACGACCTACGACATCGAGTACTACGCCCACGGAACGCCGGCCGAACGCTGGGAGCGCGCGCGGCTGTTCTTCGACGCCAAGGAGTACACCGCCGCCGCGCGGGTCCTGGCCGGGCTGGTCGAGGAGGTGCCGGAGCAGACCGGACCGCGGCTGCTGCTGGCCCGCGCCTACTACCACTCGGCTCAACTCGGCCGTGCCGAGAACGAGTTGCGCGCCATCGTGGAGCGCGACCCGGTGGAGCAGTACGCCCGGCTGATGCTCGGCCGCACCCTGGAGCGGCAGGGCCGGCACGCGGAGGCGGGCCCGCACCTGCGGATCGCCTCGGCACTGACGGGTGACTTCGAGGAGGCCTGACACACGGGCTCGCGACGGGTCCGGCAGGCCGGGCCCGGACGGCGGATCCGGCACGACTGATCCGGCACGGCGGGGGGCGGGCCCGCGGGGGGGGGCCCCCCCCCCCCCCGCCCCCCCCCCCGGGGGCCCCCCGCCCGCCCCCCCCCCCCCCCCCCGGGCGCGGCCCCCCCCCCGGGCCCCCCCCCCCCGGGCCCCGCGG